>JBEHYH010000406.1:0-5975 GCA_048498275.1 Myxococcota bacterium
ACGCTGGGCGCGGTCGGCGTACGTGAGCGCTTCGAGCAACCCCGCTTCGATGGTGAAGCCGGCGTTCGCGACCGCGGAGATGTTCGCCCTGTCGCCACGAATGACGGAGTACTGGCCGGCGATCGCGTTGTGCACCGACATCGCGAACCCCGACGGAGAGAGCGGCACGCCGCGCGCGATCTCCATCTGCGTGTCGAAGGCGCGCGGCGCGTCTCCGTGGCGCGACGCGAAGATGATGGGCAACTCCCGTTCAGCTCCCTGTACAGCGAGGGCGACGCGCGTCGCGAGCCGGCCGAGTTTGTCGACGCGCCGTCGTACCATCGGCGGGAGCTCGCTGAGCGAAGGCACCTCGGCACCCACGACCGGCACCGGCGCGCTCGCCCACGCGAGCCAGTCTTCGTGTGTCGTCAGCCCGGGCGCCCACGCGGCCCAGTCGAGAATGTCAAAGGAGACATCCACGACGGCCTCGGCGTGCGTGACTTGAATTGAGAGAAAGCGCTTCCATGCGCGCACTGACGCGCAGTGAATATTTCGTGTTTCGCGAACACGCGGCCTACCGGAAGAGCGAAATCACCCAGCCGATGAGCGCGATGCCGAGAATCGAACCGAAGATGACGCCGAGGATCTTCCAGATCGACGTCGGGCTTTCACCGAGCACCACGCCCGCGTTCTGGCCGTGCACCACCGCGCGAAATGGTTTGCCCTCGAAGCGGTACACCAGCACCCACGCGGGCAACGCCAGCCGCCGCGTCGACAGGCCCGTCATCATCGCGTGCGCCCGCACGTTGCGATGACGAGTGCCGGGCACGTGACGCCGCGTCGCTTCGGCGACGGCTTCATGGGTGATGGCCTCGGCCACGACTCTGCGCGCGACGCTGCGCTGCGCGTCGAACTGCTCGACCTCGTGCGAGCCGTCGGGCACCGCTTCGGTCGGCGCGAGGTCGTAGTGCTCGGTGAGCCCGCGCGTTTCCTTCGCGCTCAAGCCGCGCGACGCCGAGATGAGCAGGTTGAGCCGCTGCATCACGAACTGCCCCGCGTGCGGCGCCCAGTCGCTGCGTCCGCTCCCTTGATTCGAGTCGGCGGTCCAGCTCACCTTCGCGTCGACGTCGCACACCCACGCCGCCCACCAGAGCGGGTGCACCGAGTCGACCGTCGACTCCGCCGCGAGTCTGGTGGGCGCGAAGAAGCCGCGCTTGCCGAGCCACGTCTTGAGCGACGCCTTCGCCTGCTCGTGCGTCACCGCGAGCGTCACGCGTGCTTCCGGTTGCTCCACGGGGTCGACGGGTTCTTCGACGTGCATCACCGAGCCGCAGAAACCGCACACCGGGTTCTGATGTTTCGCCGAATACGCGAGCGCGGCGTTGCACTCGGCGCAGCGCATCACCTGGCGGCTGACCGGTGCCTTCGTGTCACTCTCCGGCACCACGAGCGCGCAGACCGGGCAGCGGATGTCGCCGTGCTCGAGCGAGGTGAGGCAACGCGCGCACTTCATCGGTGACTCCGGAGGAAGACGACGAGCGCGGTGATGGCGGCGAGCGCCAGCGTGACGGCGGTGATGATGCGCGGCCACGACCACGGCACCTTCGCCCACGTCTTCCCCGTCTGGCCGTTGATGAGCACGCGCAGCGCGGGCTTCTCGGCGTCGTACTTGAGCGCCAGCACCCAGAGCGGCACCAACATCGATTCAGCGTTCTCGTCTTCGACGTGACTGTCGTGCGTGAGGCTCGAGTGCATGTCGCCGGGCATGAAGGCCGCGAGGCGCGCGCCGACGTGATTCACGAACTCGCCGCGCGCCAACTGAATGCACTCGTCACGCCGCCGCGTGGGAGCCTCGACCGCCCAGCCCGCGACGAGCCCCTGCGAATAACGGCGGAGCGCGCGCAGGTCGAACGGCTCGATGGCCTCGAGCTCCTCGTTCGGCAGCCCTGCGCTGGCGCTGACGATGATGTCGGTCGCGTACGCCGAGAAGCTGCCGGCGAGCGGCCGCCACTCGTGTTCCTTCACGCGCTCGGTGCGCGTCTCGCTCTTGCCATTCACGGTGACGGTGTGCGTCTTCGTCACGTAGTACTCCTCGGCGATGCTCGCGGAGTAACGCGTGTGCGCGACCGCGCTGTAGAGCACCGCCGGCAGGTACACGCCCTGAAACGATTCGAGCTTCGCCCTGCGCACGCCGGGGTGACGGAAGAACCCGAGCGTCGTCTGCCAGCCCTCGAGCGCGCGCGTCGCCAGCGTCTCGCCTTCGGAGTGCGGAATGCAGAACGTCGGGCGCTCCCCGTCGGCGTGGCCGGTGACCACGTTGGGGCTCGCGCAATACGGGCAGACCTGCGCGCGCTGAGCACCGGGCAGGGTGAGCACCGCGCGACACGCTTCACATTCGATGGTGGTGACCTGTTCGTTCACGCTTTTTCCCGAGCGGGAACTGAGCAGAAATCGACACGTGCGTCGCAGGTCGCAACGAGGCGTCGCGAAGTGCGGACGGTGTCGGAAATCGGCGCTCGGTGTTCACCGCACATCGCGCGACGAGCTGCGACGATTGTTCCCGCCCGAAACGGCGAGGCGGCGCGGCGCGGGCGCGTTACTTGTGCGTGCATGAGTAAAGGCGTCGAAGAACTTGTCCGCGAGCAGAGCGACCGGCTGAACGAGGCGCTTACCCGGCGAGACTTCGAGGCGATCGCCCCATTGTTCACGCCTGAAGCCGTGTGGGAGGTGACGCCGCCGTACGCGCAGCAGTTTCACGGGCCGGCGAACATCGTCGAAGGCATGCGCAAGGCCGTCGCGCAGGTGCAGGTCGTCTCGCATTCGCAGGCGCCGGCGGTCATCGACGTGCGCGGCGTGAATCTGGCGATGGCCGAGACCGCGACTGAAGACCACCTCCGCTTTCACGACGGGCGCGAGGTGCGCGTCGCCGGGAGGTACGTCGACCTCTTCCTCACGTACCGCGGCACCTGGCGCTTCGCGCATCGCGTGTTCGAGCCGATGAGCATCGACCGGCTGCGCTGACTACAGCGTCCACCAGCCATCGCGATAGCCGAACGAGCCGTCGAGAATTCCGGTGAGCCATTGATCGAGGGTCGCGCTCTTCGTGTCGCCGAACTCGATGCGCTGCGCGTCCAGCATCGCGACGGGGAGCTCCGGGAGCGCGGTGCTGTTTCGCGTATGCGCGACGTTGGCGGTCAGCGTCGCGAAGGTCTCTTTGCGGAACAGCCAGAAGCAGGCGATGTGACATTCAGCGAAGCGCTGCTGCCTCCGTCTGAACTCGCGCAGGGGCTGGTACCCGCGCTGGAGCACGATGGAGACGGTGCGGCCGTTCACCGAGAACAAGACGTCGGCCTTCCACTTCGTGCCGTTCGGCGTGACGCCCTCGACGTCTGCACGCGCCTCGATGCCGAGACCGTTGAGCGCTGCGAGCACGCCCGCTTTCCCCTCGCGGTGCCATTCCGGTGCGCGCTCCACCCGGCTACTCGTTCACGTATTGCCTGCAGGTCGCCACCTGTGACGCGAACTCACGCTCGTTCGCGTACGTGAGAACGTTCATGCAGGCGACGGCGGCTCTCTTCTCGTCACCACGACGACGGAAGAGTTCGAACAACCCGGAGTGGCACAGCGCGTACTTCGGGTCGTACGTGAGGCAGCGGTTCAACGCGCGCTCCTCTTGGCTCGACTGGCCCTTCTCGCGCGCCTCCAGCGCGAGCGAATACTGGCCGGCCGCTGTCTTCTCGCCGGCCGCGAGCGCCGTCAGTTGCAGTTGGCACTTCTTCTCCGCGATGACGACGTTGTTGCGGCACTCGGGCGTGTCTTCCCTCACCTCGAGGCACGCGGTGAAGGAGTCCTTCGCGTCGCACGGCTTGCCCGCCTCCATGTACGCGTTGCCGAGCGTGAGCCACGCCTCGAAGAACTGCGGGTCGAGCTGCACGGCCTTGGTGAGGTTCTCGATGGCGTCGTCGACGTGGCCGTCTTCGAGCTCCATCGCGCCGAGCTGGCCCCACGCTTCGGCGACCGTCGGCTTCACATGCAACAGCGTGCGCCAGGCCGCGCGCGCCGAATCACGTTCACCCATGCCCTTGAACGCGAAGCCGAGGTTGAGCCGCGCCTCGAGGTAGTCGGGGTCGACGCGCAACGCGTGCTGGAAGTTGTCGTGCGCTTTGTGGAACTCGCGCTCGTTCAAATAGATGGCGCCGAGGTTGTTGTGCGCCTGCGCCTGGTCGTTGTTGAGGCGCAGCGCCTTGATGAAGAACTCCCTGGCGCTCTTCTGGTCGCCGCGAGCCAGCGCGATGAGGCCCTTGTTCACCCAGAGGTCGCCGAACTGCGGCGAGAACTCGATGCCGAGGTTGCACTGCTCGTCGGCCGACTGGAGGTTCCCCTCGGCGAGGTATCGCGCGCAGAACTCGTTGCACTCCTTTGCGCGTCCGGTGGGTGGGAGCGGCCCTCTGGGGCACGCAGTGAACGCCAGCACCGCGACCGCGAAACGGAGTCGAGTCATCGGGAAGCGACTGTAGAGCGCAGAACGAAAACGAAGCCTCCGAAGTGCCTGGGAGCTCACCGACAGCCCCGAGTGATGCGTCGTGTAAGAAGTTTGGTCAGCCCGAAACGTTCGCGCACGTTAGCGTCTCGCTGTGTCGTCTCATCAACCCGAGCCGGTCATCGTCGTGGGAGCAGGCGTCGGCGGATTGTCCTGCGCGCAGGCGCTTCACGCAGCGGGGCGCGGCGTCATCGTTCTGGAGCGCGCACGAGGCGTGGGCGGGCGTTGCGCCACACGTCGCGTCGACGGCATTCCCATCGATTTCGGCGCGACGTTCCTGCACGGGCGCTCCCCGGAGTTCCTCGAAGCGCTCTCCTCGGTACCAGACCAGGCGATTCACGGCTGGCCACTCGTGGTCGCGGGTCAGGGCCAACCGTGTCAGCCGGCGGCCTTCACGCCCGGTGAACAGCGGCTGGCCTTCACGGGCGGCGTGACGGCGTTCCCACGACATCTCGCGACGGGGCTCGATGTTCGACTCGAGCAGCGCGTGACACGCCTCGAGCTGGTGGGTTCACGGGTGCTTCTGGAGACGGACCGCGGAGACGAATACCAGGCTTCGGTGGTGGTTCTCGCCCTCGCGGCGGAGCAGACCAGAGGGCTCCTTCAAACGATGGCAACGCCCTCTCCAGAAATCCGCGGAGCGGTGGCGCTCCTCGGGCTCGCGCACAGTCAGGCCACGCTCGCGGTGCTCGCTGTCTATTCAGACCAGACACCAGAGGTTCCCTGGCAACTCTGCTTGCCGCGCGAGTCGCGCGTGCTGCACCTCATCTCGAATGAATCGTCCAAACGGCCCACGCCGTCAAAACGGGTCTTGATGTTCCAGGCGCGGCCGTCGTGGTCACGTGAACACCTCGATGACGCTGATTGGCCCGCAGCGGTTCTGTCAGAAGCGAGTCGCGTCATCGCCCCGTGGGCCGGCCAACCGCTCACCAGCTCCGCACATCGGTGGACCTGGGCGCGCAACAATCGCGATTGGGAGCTCACGGGCCCCCTGCTCCTCCCCTCCGCGGAGGGCGCGCTCGTCGGACTGTGCGGCGATCGCTTCGCGCCGGGCGTCGGCGTCGAGGCGGCTTTCACTTCGGGCCGCGCCCTTGCAGCTCGAATTCTCTCCACGCAAAAGGGGCTCTCATGACCATCGATTCACTGACTGCGCTCGTTGAACGAGACCGAGACCACGAATGCCCGGGCTACGGCCGCACCGGGGCGTGCGTCAGAGTCGCCGCGGTCGCAGACCTCCCCACGCGGTTCGGCAAATTCCGTCTCGTCGGCTTCTGGAACAACCGCGATGAGAAAGAACATGTCGCCATGGTGACGGGTGATGTCTGCGATGCCAGCGATGTCGCCGTGCGGCTTCATTCAGAGTGTTTGACCGGCGATGTCATGGGGTCTCTTCGCTGTGATTGCAGAGACCAGCTCACCGCGGCCCTCTTTCTGAATGGCTGCCAGACCCGCGGTG
>JBEHYH010000407.1:0-5975 GCA_048498275.1 Myxococcota bacterium
GGGAAGGTGACTCATGGACAAAACAGTGCTCATCGACAAGCTCAACGAAATCCTGCGGGCGGAGTACGCAGGGCTTATTCAATACACGCAATTCAGTTTCGTGGTCCGAGGCCAACTGCGCGAGGTTTACCACGAGTTCTTCCGCGAGAACGGCGAAGAGGCCCTCGGGCTCGCTGATTCCTATGCCGGCACGATCGATCTCCTGGTGACCGACGTCATTCTCCCCGGGCGGCGCGGCAGCGAGCTGGCGCTGGAGTTCCTCGCGAAGCACCCCGGGAGCCACGCGCTGCTCATCAGCGGGTTCACGCGCGACGCGGAGCTCTCGACGTTGCCGCCCGAGCGCACGCGCGTGCTGACCAAGCCCTTCACCTTCCAGACGTTGGAAAAGACGCTGCGCGCGCTGCTCCCGAACACCGGCGTTGACGGTGCCGCCGGGCGCGGTTGAAGTCCGCCGCATCATGACGCTGGCCACAGTCATCATCGACCCGCCGACCGCGCTGTTCGCGGGCGCGATCCTCTCGTTGGTCTCCATGAAGCTCATCCGCACGCGCGGGCAGGGCGAGCTGTGGCGCGTGGCGCAGCTCTCGGCCGCGTGGGGCGCGCTCTACGCGCTGTGCGTCGGCTGGTTCTTCTTCAACCGCACCGATTGGATGTTCTCCTACGCGCTCGACACCTCGAGGGTGCCGCTGGTGCCGGTGTTCGCGTTCTTCGTCATCGTCTGCGCGGCGTGGGCGGTGCTGGGCGCGCTCGGCGTCGGCGCGCTGGTGCTGCTGCAGAAGACCGGCGCGGCCCTCGCGGCGACGGCGCTCGCCATCGGCGGCTTCGCGTTGCTGCTCTACGTGACGCTCGACCAGTACACGCACATCGGCACGCGCGCCGAGTACCTCGCCGGCGCCGCGAAGCCGATCATGGAAGACGGCGCGTGGGCGACCGCCTCGAACCTCGCGTCGGCGGTCTTCGGGTTGGCGGCGGTCGGCATCATCGTGCTGCAGGTGCGGAGAACGCGCGCATCGTGAGCGAAACCACGCCTCCTCCGCCGTTCATGGCGCGCGTCGGGCGCCGCTATTTCCAGAGCCGTTCGTCGCGCGTGAAGGCGCTGCAGTCGGGCGACGCGGTGCACGTGCTCAACCCCGAAGAGCGGCGGGGGCTCAACCGCGTCGAACGTGGAGCGGTGCTCCGCTCGGCGCTCGCGGGCGCGCTGTCAGGCGGCTCCTGCGCCGCCGCCGAGGTCTACGCCGACGCGCACTGGGCCAATACGCCAGTCACGTATTGGGCATTTCTGGGCGGGGTCACCGTCGTCGCCTCCGTGCTCGAAATCGCCTTCATCTATTGGGACACGCTGCGTTCGGTGCACGAGCTCGCGCGCGTCGCCGGCATCGAGCTGTTCGGCAATGACCGCCAGAAGAGCGATGAAGCGCTCGTCGATTCGCTCGCGCGCGCCGCGCTGGAGCTGCCGAACCCCGTCGACCTCGGCATCGGCGTGAACCCGCATCGCGAGGCGAAGAAGTGGCAGTTGCTCGCCGCGTCGCTCGCCTACAAAGCCAAAATCGGCGTCACCAATTTCATCATCAAATTGCTGATTCGCCGCGTGCTGGGCCGGGTGCTGGTGCGCGGCGCGCTGCGGTATCTCCCATTCGTGTCATTGCCGGTTACCGCCGCGTGGAACGGCATCGTCACCTTTCTCGTGCTGCGTGAAGCGCGCATTCGCGCCATCGGCCCGTCGGCGGCGGGCGAATTGATGGAGCTGCTCTTCAAGGACACGCCGGTGTTGTCGGCCGAGGGACGAGTGTCCGCGGTGCGCGCGGTCGCGAGCGCCATCGTGCGTACGCAAGACCTCCACCCGAACCTCGTGCGGTTGCTCACGCTGGTGGGCGAACACGCGGGCCAGGCCATCGACGGCTCGGAGCTCGACGACGTCGGGCAATTTCTCTCGGGCCTCGAGACGCTCGACCCGAAGGAACAACAGCTCTCGCTGCGCATCCTCTCGGTGGCGTGCGTGCTCGACGGCCGCTTGAGCGTGCGTGAAAAGCAGTTGTGGCGAGATGCGATGTCGGCGGCAGGGAGGCCCACTGATTTCGCGAGCCTCGAAAACCTGCGCACCGCCTTCGTGCGCGGAGATGGCGTCAGCGACAGCCTCCTCCGCGCATTTTGAAGCGGAATTACGCCTTCGAGTACGTGGTCGCCCGGCGCTCGCCCTTCGTCTTGAGCACCTTGGTATCGACGAGGCGGCGGAGCGCGTCGCCGTTCTGGGCGCTCGTCAACTTGAGCGCCTTCTTGATGTCTTCGGCGCGGACCGCGTCGTGCGAAGCGACGTACTCGGCCACACGGTCCATCGTCTTCTGGATGTCGGCCAGCGTGCGGCGCACGCGCTTGCCCTTGCCACCCGCGGCGGCGCGCGGAGCAGGCGCGGCCGAAGCGGCACGCGGAGGACGGCCCGGGCCACGGCGCACCGGCGCCGAGGTGCCACCGCGGAGCGCGTCGATGGCGGCGTCGACCGCGGCCTGACGAACCAGGCCAGACAGCTTCTCGACGAAGTCATCGACCAACGTGCGGATTTCGGAGTTCTCGGACATTTCTTCTCTTTCTTTCGAATCGGGGGGAATAGGGGCTTATGCGGAGGACTACAAAATACATAGAACCCTATTCGAGTTTTGAGAGCAATCGCTTTGAGTGCGCTTTGGCTGATTCGAGGATCTGCCGCTCATCGACATTGAGCATCTGCCGGTCACGCATCAGCACCTGCCCGTCGACGATGACGTCGCGCACGTCGCTGCCCTGCGCCGAATAGACGAGCGTCGACACCGGGTCGTCGGAGCGCGGAGTGCTGTGCGCCTGCGAGAGATCGACGGTGATGACGTCGGCCTTCGCGCCCTCCTGCAGCACGCCGATCTCGCCCTCGAGCCCCAGCGCCTTCGCGCCGTTGAGCGTCGCGAGTTCCAGCACCTGCATCGCCGGCAACGACGTGGGGCCGGTGCGCGGCAGGTGAATCAGCGCCGCGAGCCGGAGCTCCATGAAGATGTCGAGGTTGTTGTTGCAGGGCGCGCCGTCGGCGCCGAGCCCCACGATGATTCCCTGTTTCAGGAGCTCCGGGATCTTCGCGGTACCAGACGCCAACTTGAAGTTTGCGCTCGGGCAATGCGCGACGCGCGTGCGCGTCTCTCGCAGCAATTTCTGTTCTTCGGCGGTGAGCCACACGCAGTGCGCGAGCGTGGTCTGTTCGCCGAGCAGCCCGAGGTGATTGAAGTACGACACGTTGTCCATGCCGGTCTTCTGGCGAACGATGTCGCATTCGGTGGGGTTCTCCGACGCGTGGGTGTGAATGCGCACGCCGCGGTCTCTCGCCATGCCCTGCACTTCGCGCATCAACTTTTCAGTGCATGACAACACGAAGCGCGGCGCGAGCGCGTAGCGCAAACGGCCATTGGCCTGGCCGTGCCACGTGTCGATGAGCCGCAGTGATTCACCGAGGCTCGATTCAGTGGTTTCGCGCAGCCCCACGGGCACGCCCTGCCCCGCGTCCATCATGCATTTACCGCCGGTGAGGCGAATGCCCGAATCACGCGCCGACTCGAAGACCGAGTCGTAGTGGTGCACGGTGCCCATGTCGAGCACCGCGGTCGCGCCGCTCTTGATGCACTCGAGGAAGGTGACGTCGGCCGAGGCGCGCAGCGACTGCGCGTCATGCGCGGCCTCAAACGGCCAGATGCGCTCCCTCAACCAATCGAGCAATTCGAGCCCGTCGGCGTGATTGCGGCACAGCGTCTGGCACGCATGAAGATGACTGTGAATGAGGCCCGGCAACACCACCTGCCCGCGCGCGTCGATGAAGCGGCGAACTCCGGTCTTGCGGCCCTTCTTCTGCGGGCCGACGCGGGCGATACGGCCACCTTGAATCACCACTTCGGCGTCGCGCAGCACTTCGCGCGAAGCATTCATGGTGATGACAGTGGCATTTCCAATGACGAGATCCACGTGAGGGGCGACCTTCTCTTAAGCGCGAAGCGAGGTACACTTTTTCTCGAATGCTCCTCGCTGCGCTCTTCGATCTCCCCGGGTCTGGTCACAACGACCCCTATGTGCGCCCGGCCGGCTCGATGGACATGAAGTATTCGGAGTGGTTCGAGAACCACACGACCACGCTCTACCCGCTGCTGGCCATCGTCGTGGTCGCGCTGGTGGCGTGGGGCATCATCACCGCCTGGCGCGGCGACGACATGGACGGGCTCAAGAAGGCCGAGCTCAAACGCGAAATCATCCGCATTCTCCGGCGCGACGTGTACGGGTTGTCGGCCGACAAGCTGGCCAGTCAGCTCGAGATTCCCGGTGGCAAGCTGCTCAAGCTCCTCGACGAGATGGCCGAGGAGAACATCGTCGAGTCGCGCACCAGCACCTCACGCGTCACCACGTGGCGCGTGAAGGGCCTCACCGATTGATCACTGCAACCGGCCGATGATGGGCACCAGCACCACGGGCTCGTACGGGTCGGTGGTCTGCACGCTGGCCCACACGCGCTGCTCCGCAGACGGAGCGACGTAGTAGCCCGCGTCGGTGACGTCGACCGTCCACGTGCCGTACGCGAGATTGCGCAGCGGCTTCGAGACCGGCAACGGGCGCGCGCCTTCGAGCGTGACGGGCAACGTCGCGCCGCCGTCGAGCCACGTGAAGTACTGGCACGGAGGTGCGTTCACGCCCGCGCAATCGGCGCTCGGCACCGAGCCACCGTCAGCCGCGTAGCGCAGTGAAATGTCGATGACCTGCAGCGGCCCGAGCCCGGTATTCGAAATGAGGTTCACGGTCTGCGGCGCGGGCTGATTGCCGGTGAAGGTGATGCCGTAGGGCTCCGGGTTCGAGAGCAGCGACGAGCCGGTCAGCGACGCGAGCAGCACCCCGGGCAGGCGATTGCTGCCGCCGGGCTCGTTCTGACGGGTCCAGGTGACGAAGCTCAAATCTGAATCATCTCCGCCGCGGCACGCCGACGTCGCGCGGTAGGTGACGGCGATGTTCGGCGAGACGTCGTTACCGAGCGTCGCGGTGGGCACCATGAAGCTCACCGGCGAGCCGCCGTCGGCCAGCGCCGGCTGGTTGGAATACTCGAAGTCGATCTGCGCACCGCCGTCGCACCGCGACGCGACCGACGCGCGCACGATGTTGAGCGAATAGCTGACGTTGGTGTTGCCATCGTTGCGCACGAAGAGGTTGCCGCTGCGCTCGTACGGCGTGGTGCCTCCGTCGAAGTCGCAGTGAAGCCCGCCATCCTGCGGGTACACGCGCGCGTCGCACAGCGGCCCGAAGTTCACGCCGAGCCCCGTGGTGCCATCGGTGCAGGTCTCCACGTTGGTGTCGTTGAAGCGGAAGCAGAGGCTCGGCGCCGCGCCGATGCCCGCGCCCGTGAGCGGCACCGACAGCGTGCCGAGCGCCGCGGGGATGTTGATGGTCAGCGAGCCGGCGAGCGCCGTGCGCGTGGTGGGCGCCCAGGTCAGCGTCACCGACGCCGAGGTGCCCGGCGCGACCGACGCGTCGAGCGCCGAGAAATCTCCGGTGACTCCGGCGGCGTCGACCAGCGTGGCGCCAGACACCACGAGGTCGTCGGAGCCCGCGTTGGTCACCGTGAGGTCGAGCGACTTCGTCTCACCCAGGTACACATCGCCGAACGCGAGCGGGGTCGGCGCCGCGACCGCCGCCGCGACGATGCCGTTGCCCTTGAGCGTGAGCTCGACGACCGGAGCGTCGCCATTGTTCGCGAGCGTGGCGCTGCCCTGCACCGGCGTGTCGGCGACGTCGGGCGTGAAGGTCAGCCCGACCAGCACCTCTTCACCGGGCCCGATGTCGAACGTGCACTCGGCGCCGCACGCGAAGTGCGTGTCGGAGAAGGTGATGCCGGTGAGCGACAACGTGCCGGTGCCGCTGTTGCGCATGCGCACCTGCCGCGTCGACGTGGAGTTGATCTGCACGTTGCCGAAGTCGACGAGGTCGCG
>JBEHYH010000408.1:0-5952 GCA_048498275.1 Myxococcota bacterium
GACTCGCCGATGGCGCGGATCGCCTGCGTCGCCGGCGCCGGCGAAGAAGGGCAACGACGACGAGCCGGAGGACACGCTGTGATGCTCCGCTCGATTCGAGGAAACGACATGCGAAGTGCAGTGCTGATGGCCGGTTTGTGTCTCGCGGGTTGCGCGACCACCTCGGCGAGCGACAAGAACGACGGCGCGAAGACGGCGACGAAGAACGACGCCAACGGGCAGACCGGCGCCGACCAGCCGAAGATCGGCACCAAGGCGCAGATGCTCTTCGATGACGCGCTCAAGTCGTGGGACGCGCAGAAGAAGGCGCGCACGTACGACTACCCGTCACTCGAGAAGAAGTTCCGCGCGGCGGCTGACGCTGACCCGAACCTCGCGGAGGCCGTCTACAACCTGGGCGTGCTCGCCGAGCGTCAGGGCAAGACCAAGGAGGCGGTCTCGCTCTACAAAGACGCGCTCTCGCGCAAGCCGACGCTGCGCCAGGCCGCCGAGAACCTCGGGGTCATCGCGCAGAACAACGGCGACGAAGCGACCGCGACCAAGGTCTACACCGACATTCTGAGCCAGTACCCCGATGACGCCAGCAGCCGCGCGCGTCTGGCCGAGTTGTCACGCCGCAAGGGCGACCTCGAGAAGGCCATCGCGCTGTCGCGTGAAGCGCTCTTCCGCGAGCCGAAGACGCTGCAGGCCTACAAGACGATGATGCTCGTGTACTTCGAGCAGAAGCAGTTCGCGATGGCGCGCCTCATCGCGCTGCGCGCCTCGAAGATCGACGATGGTGACCCGGAGATTCCCTACACGCTGGGGCTGATGAATCTCGCGGAGAAGGATTCGATCAGCGCGCGCGTGAACTTCAAGAAGGCGGTTGCGGCCCGCCCTGATTACCTGCCGGCGCACTTCCAGCTCTGCAAGATGGCGCTCGATCAGGAGGACTACCAGGGCGCCGAAGAGCACCTCCGCCGCATTCTTCAGGCGAACGGCAAGAACGCCGAAGCGCTGCTCGACCTCGGCGTCGCGTACAAGGGCATGGGCCAGCTCGACAAGGCGATGGCCACCTACGACGAGGCCGCGAAGGTGAACCCCGACCTGCCGGAGCTGTTGCTCAACCGCGGCATCATCATCGCCATCAAGGGTGACCCCGAGAAGGCGATCTCGATGTTCAAGCAGTACATCGCGCGCAAGAGCGACACGCTGACCGCCGACCACCCGGTGCACACGCTCATCGAAGACAACGAGAAGGCCATCGAGAAGCGCGAAGAAGAGAAGCGCATCGCGATCGAGGCCGCGAAGATGGAAGAGGAGATGAAGAAGCAGGAAGCGGCGATGCAGGAAGAGGAGAAGAAGAAGAAGGAGGCCGAGTTCCAGAAGCAGAAGTCTGACGCCAAGGGTGAAGGAACTCCCGCGCCGGCTCCGGAGAAGAAAGAGGAGAAGAAGGAAGCGCCTCCTCCGGCCGCGAAGAAGGAAGAGAAGAAGCCCGCGCCTGCTCCGGCTGCCGCGCCCGCGAAGAAGGCGGGTTCGAGTGACGAGCCCGACGACGGCTTGTGAGCTGACGCTTCAGAGTTGATGAGCCGCTCCCGGCCTGCCTCGCAGCGCCGGGAGTTTTGTTTTGCGCGCCTCAGTACGGCTTGTTGCCGATGATGTTGCCGGCCGGTGCGTAGTCGCACACCGCGAAGAACCACGTGCCCGAGCCGAACGGACTGCCGGTCTCGCACTGCTGAATCGCGCAGCCGACGCTGGTGGTGCCGCGCCACACGAGCTGCGTGTAGTGCCCGCACACGTTGGTGCCGGTGCAGGTGTTGGTCGCGTAGTCGTAGTTCGCGCCTTCACCCGCCCAGGTGTTCACCACCTGCGTGATGGTCGTGGAGTTGGTCGAAGCGAAGATGTTCTCACCCAACGAGTTCGGGTCGCGGTGCTGCCACTTGCATTGCAGCGCCCAGTCCAACGCGAGGAGCGCAGCGTCGTTGTTCCACTTCAGATCGGGCAGGGCAGGTTCAGGCACCGGCATCGCCGCGGCACGAATCGCGTTGTGCGCGGTCAGCGTCTCCTTCGCGAGCGCGGAGAGCTGCTGGCCACCATCAGTGTCACCGCCGCCGGGGTTGATGCCTCCGCACGCGCACAACAGCAGGCAGGCAAGACGCAGCGGCCTCACTGCTTCGGCTCCGGCTTCCTGCCGCGGAGCGCTTCGTACGACGCCTTCTTCCCGTCGATGGTGAGGAGCGCCGCGGTGCCGTAGCTCGTCTTGCCGTCGTTCAACTTCCACGGGATGGGATTCGCGCTGCCCTGATTCACGAAGAGTTCAGGTACGAATTTCTTTTCAGCGACCGGCTTGCCGGCCAGGTCGGTACCGAAGCCCGCGGCCTCGAGAATGTGACCGTGAATGCCGAACGCGATCTTCGACTTCTTGATGACCTCGGTGAGGCGCGGGTCGCCGACGTTTCCGGCTCCGGGCACGTAGTCGATGGCCTTCTGACCTTTCTGGCGCGGAGGCCCATGCGTCAGCAGCACGGCCGCGTCATCGACCGCCGCCGCCGCCGTCGCGAGCTCATCGAGGTCTTTGTCTTTGTAGATGCAGCCCGCGGCGAGGTGCAGGTACGCGCGGTCGTGGTACCCGCCGACGCTGACGAGGTCGACGCCGTCGCCGTCATAGCGACGAATGATGTCCATGTTCAGGAGGTGAATGAAGCCCGCCTTGCGCTGCTTGATGATCGCGTAGTTGAGCGCCGCGCCGCGCTCCATGTTGCCTGACACGACGAGAATCGGCCGGTTCGTCGCGTGCACGAGGTAGTCGAGGATCTGGTCGAGGCCCTCGGGCTCGGAGCTGGTGTCGCCGCCGATCACCACCGCGTCGACGTCGGCCTTCTCGAAGGTGGCGAGGAACCCGTCGACAAGCTCCTTCGTCTCGGGCTCGAGATCCTTGATGCCGGCGATCAGACCGAGCGTCGGCTTCTTCGCCGCGCGCGGCTTGTCACGGCGGATCTTCACCGTGCCGCCGGTGTGCTCGAACACCCAACCCTCGCGCTTCTTCACGTCAGCGGGCGAGAAGCTCTCGAAGGGCGCGTTGCACTCGAACTGGTAGCGCTCCTCCCAGGTGTTGAAGTCGTCGGCGAAGGCGAGGGCGGGGGAAAGAGCGAGCAGCAGGGCGAATCGGCGCACGTCAGGTGTCCTTCTTGTTCGGAGAAACCGCGGGAACGTTGGGGTCGGTGGGGCTTTCGATTTGATACTCGCGCGTTTCGTCTTGCGACGAACCGGGGTCGTTCGGTACGGCCGCGGCCATCGCCGAAAAACGGCGCTGCCACTGATCGCGTTCGATCTTGAGCGCCTCGAGTTCCTTGAGCGCGGCCTTGCTGGTGTTCACCCTGGCGTTCAACTGGCGAGCGATGCCGCGCGCCTCGTCGCGTTCGGCGAGCAGTCTGGCGGCGGCGTTCCGTGCTTCGACGGTCGCGGTCTTCTCGCTCGCGAGCTCCCGGCGGAGGTTCTCGAGTTCGATCTCCACCCGCTCACGCTCCGCGCGCTCGGCGGCGAGCGCGACTTCGCCGGTGCTCGTGCCCTCTTCGTCGAGCGTGCTGGTGGCGGCTTGCTCGCCGTCGAGTTGCGCGCGGAGACTCGCGAGTTCCTGCTCCAGGCGTTCACGCTCCGCGCGCTCGGTGGCCACCGCGGCCTCGCCGGCGCGAATCGCCTGTTCGACCTGCTCGTCGAGCGTGCTGTTTCGCGCGGCCTGCTCACCTTCGAGTCGCGCGCGGAGATCTTCGAGCTCCTGCTCCAGCCGTTCACGTTCGGCGCGCTCGGTCGCCAGCGCGAGCGCTCCGCGCCGGGTCGCCTCCTCGACCTGTTCATCGAGCGCGGAGATGCGCGCGCGCGCGTCGTTGCGCTCCGAGGTGACCTGACTCTCGCTGCTCGAATAGCGAACGAGCTCTTCTTCATGCCGGGCATTGGCGTCGGCGAGCGCGGCCTCGACGGCCGACAGCTTCGATTCGGCCTCGGCGTGTTGTGACTCGCGCGTCGCGAGCTCTTCATTCGCGATCTGCAGTTGCGCGCGCGCGTCGTCGAGCTCGCGCTGGCGGTCATCGAGCTGCGCGGTGAGCTGCGCGAGCTCCTCCGCGAGGCGATCTTGCGCTTCGCGGTTCGAATCTTCGGAGTTCTCCGCGAGCGCCTGCAGCTTGCCTTCCGCCTCCGCGGTCAGTTCGCGTGAGACCTGCAGCTCCCTAGTCAAGGAGTCATGCTTGCGCGTGAGCTGCTCATGCTCATGCGTGAGCCGCTCGAGCTCCTGTTCCAGCTTCGATTTCTCCTGCGAGAGCGCTTCGACCTGCGCGCGCGCTTCTTCGAGCTCCATCGTTCGCGATTCGAGTTCGCTCTTGAGCGATTCAACTTCACCGCGGAGCGCTTCGAGCTCAGCGGCGACGCGCGTGGTCTCTTCATCGATCGAGCCGGCCTTCTCATTCGCGGCGGCGAGCTCTTCGTTCTTCTTCTTCAGCTCGGAGCTGATCCAATCGAGCTCGCTCTGATGCTGCGCTTCGGCGCCACGCGCCTGCCCGCTCGCAGATTCGAGTTCCTCTTTGGCGGCTTCTAGTTCTTCGCGAAGCATCTCGCGTTCATTGACGAGCTGGAGCTGCGCGTCCTTCTCGCTCTGCAGTTGGGAGGAGACGGTCGCGAGGCGGCTCTCGAGCTCGTCGCGGCGGGCGGCGAACTTCTGCTTTTCCTCGTGGAGGATGCCCGCCCGATCGCGCGCTTCATCACGTTCGGTGATGAGGGTACCAAGTTGCGTGTCGAACTCGGCGCGCGCGCGCTGCAGCTCGCCTTCGAGCCGCAGCACCTGCTGCTCATCGATGACGATCAGCGGCGCTTCACGGCCATCGGCCAGCCGGCGCGTCGCGCGCGCGAGCTTCGTGGTGCCGTCTGCTTCGACGTCGAACGCGACCTTCAGCAGCCCGACTCCGGGTGCATCGACGATGACGCCCAGCGCCGACGGCTCGATGCTCAACCCGACGTCGATCGGCCCGGCATCACTCTCTCCGTGGAGCCCCGCGTCCCAGGAATCGGGGGCGTTGGTCCTGCTCGTCATGGCAGCTCGTCGGCGCGACTCAGACATGGGTCGCATCGTAGCGCCGCTTCGGGGGCCACTCTGCTATTCGACCGCGCCGTGAAGCCCTCGACGTCCCCCATCCGCTACGAGCTTGTTGCAACCGCTCCCTCTGGAGCCCGCGCCGCGATTCTGCACACCCGCCGGGGCCAGACGCTGCTGCCCACCTTCATGCCGGTCGCGACCCATGCGCACGTGCGCGGCCTGACGATGGACGAGGTCGCCGATTCGGGCGCGACCATCTGTCTGTCGAACACCTACCACCTGCTGTTGCGCCCCGGCCCCGAGGTGTTCCAGCGCTTCGGCGACGTGCATCGCTACATGAAGTGGAACGGCGGCGTGCTGACCGACTCCGGCGGCTTTCAGATCTTCTCGCTGCCCGGCGCGCGCGACATCACCGAGAACGGCGCGCGGTTCCGCAGCCCGTACGACAACCACGCGCATCTGCTCTCGCCTGAATCGAGCATCGAGATGCAGCAGGCGATCGGCTCCGACATCATGATGGTGCTCGACGTGTGCATTCCCTCGACGTCGAACGAGGCGGAGACGCGCGCGGCGATGGAGCGCACGCACCGCTGGGCGCCGAGATCGCTGGCGCAGCGCGACTCGAAAGACACGGGGCAGGCGGTGTTCGCCATCGTGCAGGGTGGCGTGTTCCCGCACCTGCGCACCGAGAGCGCGCAGGCGCTGACGCAGCACCACTTCGACGGCTTCGCGATCGGCGGCCTTGCGGTCGGTGAGTCGCGCGAGCTGCTGTACACGATGACGCAGCACACGGCGCCGCTGCTGCCTCGAGACAAGCCGCGCTACCTGATGGGCGTCGGCACGCCGATCGATCTCGTCGAAGCGGTGAACGCCGGCGTCGACATGTTCGA
>JBEHYH010000409.1:0-5896 GCA_048498275.1 Myxococcota bacterium
ACACCGCGTGCACCTTCTCGCAGCCTCCGCAGGCCGAGGGCTGTAACGGGCTCGACGACGACTGCGACGGCATCGTCGACGACAACATCACGGCGATCGCGTGTGAACCGGTCGGTACGCCCGCGGGGCTCGTGTACGGCGCGGCGAGCGCGTGCCGCCAGGGCACCACGCTCTGTCAGAGCGGCGCGAGCCAATGCACGGGGTTTGTCGGGCCCTCGGCGGAGGTCTGTGACGGCATCGACAACGACTGCGATGGAGCCATCGATGAAGGCATCTCCGGCCTCGGCGTCGCGTGTGGCGTGAATGCCGCGCCGTGTTCGCCCGGTGTCACCGCGTGCGTGTCTGGGCAGTTGGTGTGCTCCGGAGGCGTGCAGCCGCGCCCTGAGGCGTGTGACGGCGTCGACAACGACTGCAATGGCACCATCGACGATGGCGTGCTCGCTGACGCGCCCGCGCCGGGGCAGCTCGGGTGCTGGTCGTCGCCGGGCGCGAGCTGCCAATTCGTAGGCGCCGCCAACACCGTGACCTGGAGCCCGCCCGCGGGCGCGACGTGTTCCGCGGTGGGGTCGCTGCAGTTGCCGTGTTCCGCGGGCCAACTCTCGTGCGCGTCAGGTCACTGGGCGTGCGTGGGTGGGCTCGCTCCGCAGGTGGAAGGGTGTGATGGCCTCGACAACGATTGCAACGGAGCCATCGACGACGGGTCGATCGCCGGCGTGGGCGTGGTGTGCGGCAGCGATCAAGGTGAATGCCACGTCGGTCAGACGGTGTGCGGCAACGGTCAGCTGGTGTGCAATTCGCCGAGCCGCCCGTCGGTCGAGGTCTGCGACGGCGTCGACAACGACTGCAACGGCGCCATCGACGACAACCTGCCGCTCGGCGACGCGTGCGACATGCCCTACGACACCACGCTCTACCCGGGCCCGAGAGCGCAGGGCGCGTGCGCGCGAGGCGCGTCGACCTGCGACGTGAGCGGCACCGTGCTGTGCCGAGGTGGCGTCGCGCCGTCGCCGGAGCTCTGTGACGGCATCGACAACGACTGCAACGGCGTCGTCGACGACCTTTCCAACGGGAGCGACCCGAAGGTGGGTCAGGCCTGCAACGTGCCGACGCTGCAGCCGCCCTGCAGAGCCGGCGCGTACAGTTGCATCGGCGGCGAATATGTCTGCCAGGGGTCGCTCGGCCCGTTCGCGGAGGTGTGCGACGGCGTCGACAACGACTGCGACGGCACGCCTGACGATGGCGCCACCTGCCCGGGCGGGACGGATTGCGTGAGCGGCAATTGCTACGTCGCCTGCGACGCCACGAGCGCCACGCCGTGCGGTGGCGGCGAGCTGTGCCTCGATGGTCATTGCACGCCGAGCGAGTGTGACTGCTCTGCGTGTCAGCGCTGCACCAACGGCCGATGCGGCGACGTGTGCGCCGACATCACGTGCCCCACCGGTTGGAACTGCGAGTGTGGCGCGTGCGTGCAGTCGGCGAGCGACGCGGGCACTTCACCGTCGCAGCCTTCGAAGGGCTCGGGGTGCGGCTGCGATGCCTCGAGCGCGACGGCCTCGATGTGGTGGCTGATGCTGGTCTTCACCTGGGCCACACGGCGTCGCTTCGCGAACGAAAGGAAAGGGTGATTCCCATGCGCGCGAGTCTCTCTTTCTGTCTGCTGCTGGTCTTCGCCGCGTGCCCCACGCCGATCACCGTCCCCGATTCAGGTGATGTCGAGCACGTCGACGCAGGGCCGTTCTCTCCATGCACCGCAGCGTCGCTCCAGACCGACCCGTGGAACTGTGGAACCTGCGGGCACGTGTGCCGGTACGCGAACGCCGTCGGCGTGTGCACCGCTGGCGCGTGTTCGATGGGCGCCTGCACGCCGGGCCATTCAGATCGCGACGAGGACGCGTCGAACGGGTGCGAGGCGTCATGCTGGCCGACGTCTCCGGCGACCGAGGTGTGCGATTCGGTCGACAACGACTGCAACGGCGCGATCGATGACGTCGACCTCTGCGCCGACACGTCGTGCGGCGCGTGCGGGCGGGCGTGCGGCACCGCGAGCCATGCGACGACGAGTTGTCAGCACAGCGGCGACGAGGCGTGCAGCCCGTCGAACACCGCGTGCGCCATCTCGAGCTGCGAATGTTCAGGAGCGGGCAACTGCTGGCACGACCTCGACGGCTCGAACGCGAACGGCTGCGAATACGCGTGTGACGTGTCGAACGGCGGCGTGGAGCTCTGTGACGGCCTCGACAACGACTGCAACGGGCAGATCGATGACGGCGTCGCGTCGACCACGTGTCTGGGTGGCACGCAGGGCATCTGCGCCGACCTCGTGCACGCCGGCACCACGAGTTGTCTCTTCGGCGAAGTGGTGTGCAACGGGCCAGACGTGATCCGCCCGGGGCAGTACCCGGAGACCTGCAACGGGCAGGACGACGACTGCAATGGCGCCATCGACGACGAGACCACCGACACCGGAGCGACGTGCGGCAACGCGACGCTGCCCTGTACGCCCGGCCGCATCGCGTGCGTCGCGGGCGAGCTGACGTGCGTGGGCGCTTCGTCGCCGAGCACCGAGACGTGTGACGGCATCGACAACGACTGCAACGGCACCATCGACGACCTCTCCGGTTTGAACGCGGCGTGCGATGTGCCGCTGCCTCCGCCGACGGGTGCGACGAGCCCGTGTCAGGCGGGCGTGGTGCAATGCGTGGGCGGCACGCTGAGCTGCGCGGGTTCGACGCACGCCAGCAGCACCATCGACACGTGCGGCGTCGATGCGAACTGTGATGGTCAGTTGACCAATCAACCCGACCTCCAGACCGACGTTCACAACTGCGGCGCGTGCGGCAATGACTGCCTCGCGGGCGCGGTGCATTCGGGCTGGGCCTGCGTCAACAGCGTCTGCGCATTCCAGGGCTGTCAGGCCGGCTACTACGACAACGGCGGGCCGGGTGACGCGGTCGCCGGTGACAAGAAGTGCGGTTACGCGTGCACCTTCGCCTCGTCGCAGGAGCTCTGTAACGGCCTCGACGAGAACTGCGATGGCACCATCGACGAGAACGTGGTCGCTCCGTCGCCGGTGCAGGTGTGCGGCGTGAGCGTCGGCGCGGTGGCGAGCGAGTGCACGCCGTACTCCGCCACCACCAACCCGGGCGGCGTCAGCGTGAGCTGCAACAACGGCTCGTGGAGCTGCACGTTCCACACTCCGGGTGTCTGCAACCCGGGCTGCGCCGCGAGCAGCGAGATCTGCGACGCGGTCGACAACAACTGCAACGGGCTCGTGAACGAGAACACGCCGAACTACGGCTTGCCGTGCGCGAGCGACCTCGGCGTCACGCCGGGCCACGGCGCGTGCCGCACGACGGGCACGTACGTCTGTTCGTCTTCGACGACGACGATGTGCAACGCCACCAAAGACCTGACGCGCGCGGGCCCGGAGCTCTGCGACAACATCGACAACGACTGCGACGGGCTCATCGACGAGACCTTCAGCAACAAGGGCACGAACTCGACGTACTTCGTGAAGCCCGCGGTCACCAAGATTGGCAGCAGCCTCTGGGTGTACAGCTACGAAGCCAGCCGGCCGAGCGCGACCAGCACCTCACCGGGCA
Source organism: Myxococcota bacterium (assembly GCA_048498275.1). GTDB lineage: Bacteria > Myxococcota > Myxococcia > Myxococcales > Myxococcaceae > Archangium_A. The sequence goes on from JBEHYH010000409.1 coordinate 3,603, forward strand.
GCGGAGACGGTTACTGGTGCAGCGGCAACTGCACCGCGGGCGTGCCGACCGCGCCCACCGGGGTCACGCTCGACATGGTGCCCGCGTGCTCGGTGCAGGGGCGTCTCCCGTGGTTCAACGTCACGCCCGTCGAAGCCGAACAGACCTGCGCGGCGATGGGCGGCTCGCTCTGCAGCACGGCGACGCTGCAGACCGCGTGCAAGACGAACCCGCCGTCAGCCACCACCTGTCGCTGGGCGTACGCGCCGAATGGTGCGGCCTGTACGACGGCGCTCGGCGGCTCGGCCGGTATGAACCCGTACGCGGTGCCGTTCCCCACCTCGGGCTCGAAGTTCTGCAACCTCGGCCCCACGTTCGACTTCAACACCACGCAGACTGGAGATCAGGACGGCCTGCTCGTCACCGGCTCTCCGTCGCTGGCGAACTGCTACGCCGACTGGACCGGTCTCCTCGGGAACACCGCCAGCACCGGCAGGGCCTTCGACATCACCGGCAACCTGCGCGAAATCAGCAAGACCTCCACGGGGGTCTACACGCTGCTCGGTGGCAGCTACCTGACCGATGACGAAGCCGGCGCCGAATGCAGCTTCACCAACTACGTCGTCGCGCAGGACTTTCAGTATTTCGACACCGGCTTCAGGTGCTGCTTCACCAGCGACCCGACGCTGTAGCCGTCAAGCGGCGCGCAGCTCCATCAACGAATGCGACACGCCGAGGTGGGGCACGAGCTCGACCACCTCGAGGCCCGCCTTCGCCGCGAGCGCGGTCATCACTCGCGAGTGGTACATGCGCGAGTTCCCGTTGGCGATGCACGCGAAGTACAGCGACGTGCCGATGACGCAGAACCGCGCCGCGTCGTGACGCTGCAGGTCCCAGAACGTCTCGAGAATGAAGACGCGCGACTCGGGCCGCATCGCTTCACGCACGCGCGTGAGGATCGAGACGATCTCCTCTTCGCCGAAACAATCGAGGAACTGCGAGAGCCAGTACGCGTCGCCGCCCTTCGGCAACGGCGCGCCGGCCTCGAGCAGATTCGTCGGCGCGAAGGTGGTGCGCTGCGCGTGCGCCGTGAGCGCTTCCTTCGCGACCGCGAGCTGCCCGGGCAGGTCGACCAGCGTGACCTTCACCTGCTCGTCGCGACGGAGGAGCAGTTGCGTGAAGCGCCCGGTGTTGGCGCCGATGTCGACGACGTGTTTCGTGCCCGGCGTCAGCACGCGCGGCAGGCATTCTTCGAACACTCCGTCTGAATAGAAGTGGTCGAACTCGAACCACGCCTTCTTCACCGTGTCGGGCAGCGTGCGGAGCGCTTCGTAGACCGTCTTCGCGCCCGTGGAGTCGATCGCCGGCAACCCCGCGGGCCGCCCCTCGAGCAACGCCTCGCGGAGATTGAACGCGCCGCGGTAGCAGACGTGATGGTTGAACTCCGCGTTGGCCAGCGTGAGCGGGTCGCGCAGCCAGTACACCCCCACCGGCGTGATGGTGAAGCGCGGCTCCTGCTCGTGGGTGTTCGCGCTCTCACACAGCCCCGACGCGAGCCCGGCCTCGAGCAGCAGCGCGGCGGCGTAGGGCGTGACGCCGGTCTGTTCCACCGCTTCGCGCGCGGTCAGGCCCCGTTCACGGGCCCGCGCGAGCTTCTCGAGAACGCCGAGGTCGCGCAGGGCACGGCAGGCCTGGAACATGAGCGGCGCGAAGGCGAGCCGCTGCGCGGCGAAGCGCGCCTGGGTGTTGGCGTCGGAGCTGGTTTCGAGCATGTGGTGTCCCCAGTGAGAGAACCGGTCGGCCGATCGGTTGCGAAAATCCTCCGGAAAACCTGTAACCGATTCGCTCGTCGTTCGTCGCATCAACAACGAGGTGACGAAAAATGCACGCCCCACAACTGCAACCGCTGACCTCACCGCTCACCGACGAGGAGGTGGTGCAACGCGTTCGTGGCGGTGACCTGCAGCTCTTCGAGGTGCTGATGCGCCGGCACAACGGCAAGCTGTACCGCGCCATCCGCTCCATCATTCGCGACGAGGTGCAGACCGAAGAGCTCATGCAGGAGTCGTACGTGCGCGCGTACGAGAACCTCGCGCGCTTCGAGGGCCGCGCACGGTTCTCGACGTGGCTGGTGCAGATCGGCGTGAACGAGGCGATCGCGAAGACGCGTCGCGCGAAGGTCTCGCCGGTCGATGAGACAGAAGTGGTGCCGCTCGATGTACCGGCGCAGCAGCGCGACCCCGAACGTTCTGCGGCGGGCCGTGAGCTCGTCGGGTTTCTCGAGCGTGCGGTGGGCGAGCTGCCTGACGGGTACC
>JBEHYH010000410.1:0-5852 GCA_048498275.1 Myxococcota bacterium
CACGAAGTCGGAGTCGCCTGACGCGATGACGAAGGTGTCGATGTGTTCACGCGCGTAGCAGAGCTCGAGCGCGTCGATGACCAGCCGCATGTCGGCGCTGTTCTTCCCGGCGCGCGTCGACGGAGGCACCTCCACCAGCTCCACGCCGAAGTCGTGCAGGTGCTTCCGCGCTTCGCGGAAACGCGACCAATCACAATACGCGCGGCGGAAGATGACCTTGCCCTTCTCGAGCAACCGGTCGAGCGGCGGCTGGAGATCAAAGCTCTCGGGCGTGATGCCGGTGTTGGTCACCAGGTTCTCGAAGTCGATGAACAGGGCGATGCGGCGTGCGGGAGATTCGCTCATGGAGCCTCCTGAACACGTTTTCTCACTTCACGGCGTCTTTGATTTCCTGGCCCGCCTCTTTGACGCCCCGATGAATCTCCTTGCCGGCCTGTTTGGTGGCGCTCTTCACTTCTTTGCCGGCCTTCTTCAGCTCGGGTTTCGCCTGCTTGAAACCCTGCTTGATGTCGCGGCCCGCCTGCTTGAGGTCCTGCTTCACGCTCTCTTCGGCACGCGCGGTCAGCGGAATCGTCGAAACGAGAAACAACGCTGCAAGGAGTGCACGGTTCATGAAGAGAACCCTAAACACGATGGTCAGCGCGGCAACGAACGTTTCGACTCAGTCCCATTCACTTTGAAGACGTGAGTGAAAGCACCAGCTTCGCGAAAGGCCCGTTCTCGGGCGTTCCGACGTCACGCAATACGCCGCCGAGATGGAGAATACCGGTGAGCCCGAGCATCGCGGCGAGCGCGCAGGTGAGCGCCACCGCACGCGAACTCCGCGGCCACGGCAGCGCGCCGAGTTGGAGCGCCGGCAACGCGCGCTTCACGCCGATGATGAGATGCACCGCGCCGCTGATGAACAGCAGCGAGTAGTACGGCCAGAAATACGCCGGCACCCAGCGGAAGGTCCACGACACGCCTTCGAAGCCCGCGAACACGCCGTAGAAGAATGACGAGCCGCGCGTCGCGCTGATGTGCCCGATGAAGAAGAACAGCAGGTAGTACGCGCTCCAGCGATGCGCGCGGGTTTCCCAATTCACCGGAGCCCTCGGTTGCCCGCGCCGTTGCACCATGCGCGCGAGGCCGCAGCCGACGTGAACGAACAGCGGGCCGAGCACGACGAGCAACTCGACGGGCCCATATTGGTAGCCCTTGCGCATCGCATGCTGAAAGCCGTCGTACGACTCCGGGCCGAACGCGGCGAGCGCGGTGTTGACGAGATGCACCACCAGGAACAACGAGAACATCAGGCCACTGAGGGCCTGCACACGAACCAGTTTCGACATGCGGAGCTTCCTTTCGCTCCACAAGACGAACGGCTCAGTTCGGCGGTGACATGTGGTGAAGCTTGTCGGGGTTGAGCACCACCGAGATGGTGAAGATGCGCTCGCCATCGGTCTCCACGTCGAGCACGCCGATGACGCGGCCGGCGGCGTCGAGCATCAACAACACGGGCGCGCCGTTGACCTCACGCATCGCGAAACCGGCGGGCGGCGAGCCCTTGCGCGAGATGCCGATGAAGCCGCGCGCGACTTTGTTGGAGCCCACGACCTCCTTGAGCGCCGCTCGCGCCTTGCCACCCGCGTCGGTGCGCAACACCGCGTCTGACGCCAACAGGCTCTCGACCTTTGCGACGTCTCCTTCGGCGACCGCCGCGAGAAAGGTGGTGAGCAGGTTCTCGTGCGCTTCTTTCGTCGGAGAGAACCGCGGCCGGCCTTCACGAACGTGTCCACGCGCACGATGGAGCAGTTGACGAACCGCCGGCTCTTCACGGCCCAGCGCCTGCGCGATTTCGGGCGTCGAATAGTCGAACGCTTCAGCGAGCACGAAAACGGCGCGCTCCAGCGGCGAGAGCCGTTCGAGCAACGTGAGGAACGCGAGCGAGATGGTGTCGAGCGCTTCACCGGACAGCGGGCCGGCGTCGGTCGGCACCGGCTCCGGGAGCCACGGGCCCACGTATTCTTCACGCTTCACGCGCGCCGAACCGAGCACGTCGAGGCAGCGGTTGGTCAGCGCCTTCTCGAGCCACGCGCGCGGCGAGAGGACTTCAGCCTGCGCGGTGCGCAGCCATTTCTCGTGCGTGTCCTGCACCGCGTCCTCGGCCTCCGCCATGCTGCCGAGCAGCCGATACGCCAGGGCCAACAGGCGCGGCCGGTGTTCGACGAAGGGGTCCGTCATGCCCACCAGACGAAACAGCGCACGCGCCCGTGACATGCGCAAGGCCGGCGCTTATGACCCGCAGCGAACTCTGGACGTGGCGCCCTCGCGCCTGACCTGAACGAGCTGAAACATCCCTTTCCAAAACTGTGAGCGCGAGCACGCGCTCTCACGTTCCGCGGGGCGTCAGCCACCCATCGCGGACGAGTGCCCATCGGCTGTGTCGATGTATCGATGTGAAGAGTGCAATTCGGTCGTTGGTCCCCGCGTCTCTCAGCTCCGTGAAGTGGTGGAGACGCGTTTCAAGCGCTACCCGGTTCGTGAGAACGCGAACTACGTGATGAAGCACGCGAAGCGGAAGCGCGCGTGGGTCGATGACCCCGGAGGAACGGGCCGCGAGATTGTTCGCGAACGCTCGCTGTGCCTGAGCTGCAAGCCGTGAGTTGAACCAGGAGCGTGCGCCATTTCGGGTGCACGCTCCTCAACCCCGCGGAAGCACTGAACATCGGTTCACATGTCGGACCCTGTTGGTACATCTCGCTGCATGAACAACAACTCGCGATTCAGCAGCTGGGTGGTGCGTGCGCGGGCCTGCTGCAAGGCCACGACGGCCATCGACAACGCGGCGGCGGCGGCGCACGAAGCGGCCGGAGCCGGCGTCGAAGCAGAAGCGTTGGAGGCCGTGCGTGCGGCCGAAGCGGCGCTCCAGAAAGCGCGCGCGGCGGTGGAGGCGGCCATGAAAGCCCGCCGGCTCACCGCCGAGAGCCGTGAAGTCGTCTACGGCCTCGCCGCGTAAAACGGATCTCGCGATTCCGGATTCGCCAAGGCGAGCGCGACCAGACGACGTCGCTCACGCCGGTCCGCCGCGCAATTGCGGCGAACGAGCGGAATTCCGAAGCACCGCGAAGGATTCCGCCAAGACGAGAGCGATCAGGAACTACGGCGCTTCGACGATCTTGTCGTTGCCGCACTCCTGCTCGGCGTCGGCGCGAGTCTTGGGGGCGTAGTACCAGTCAGTCACTCCGCCGCCGAGGTCGCAGCCGAAGACCACGCCCGCCATGTCGCAGCCTCCGGATACCGCCTTCGCGCCCAGACCTTTGCAGGTCGCTTCGAAGCCGAAACCCTGCAGGCCGAGCCGTTCCTGACAGCGCGGCTCAGGGCCGTTGTTGAGCCCGTCCTTCACCTCGCGGAAGTCGCAGCCCGCATCGCAGCCGGAAAAGATGAGCGACGAGACGGTGGCGATCGCCGCCAGCATGAGCATTCGTTTCATACACAGCAGAATCGCCGATGGCCGGTGCGAGCGCGCTCCCATGACGATGGGAGAACCCGCCAACCAACTGAAAGCATTCGACTTTCATTCACTTGTCGGACCCTCCCGGTAGAAGGTCGACATGCTCAACACGTCTCGATTGCACGCGGTGTCGTCGCTCGAACGCTCACGGCGCGCGCTGTTGGAGGCCGCCAAAGACTTCATCGCCGCCGACGATGAAGCCGGCCGCATGGTCGCGCAGGCGCTGCGTGAGGCCGAAGCGGAGCTCGAACGCGCCCGCCACGCGCTAGCGCAGAAGTGACGAAATCATCACGTAGAGCAGCAGCAAGATGACGCCGCCCATCACCGCGACGACGGCCCAGACCTGCAGCGTGCTCTCGTGAATGAGCGGCGCGTTCGGTTGGCGCCCTTCGCTCATCAGTGAACGCAGGTACTCGCGCGCTGAAGACTCGAGCCGCTGGAGTTCGGCTTTCTCAGACTGCAAAGCCGACACTTCCATCTGCACCGCTTCGAGCGCCGCTTCCGCTTCTTTCACTTCCGCTTCGAGCTGCTGAAACTCGGGCAGCTTCGCGGCGAGCGCGTCGCGCAGTTCCTTCGCACGCTGGGCGCGTTGAACTTCGAACTCCGCCAACTGGCGCGTGAGTTCCTCGCGGCGCACCTCGAGCTCGTTGGCCTCAGTCACCTCGCCAACCCTTTCGGTCGAAGCCGCTCCCTTCGAGTGGATCTCCGGGGCTCTCGCGCTTCCCGATTTCAGAGCGTGAATGTTCGAGGCTGCGCTGCAGCTCCTTCACCGACTCACGCAACAGACGCTCGGTGCGGCTCGCCGCCGCGAACGCGGCCTTCGCGCGCACCAGCCGTTCTTGAAGTTTCGGCGTCTCGGCTTCTGCGGCGCGCACCGCTTCAGTCACCGCGAGCTCGTGCGAATACGTTTCCGCTTCACGCCGCGCGGCCAGCACCTTCGCCGACAACCTCTCGAGTTCGTCGCGCAGCTCGCGGTCGCTCATCGCATGAAGAGCCACACGCCGAGAAAACCCAGGCCCGTCGCGAACAGGAAGATGCCGCCGAAGAGCACCGCGTTCTTTAGCGCGCCCGACATCGGCGCTGGAATCGCGCGCGTATCGGCCTCGGGGTCTGACGGGTCTTCGATGTCGAGCGCGTCGATCTCTTCGACCAGCGAGCGTTCGATGACCGGCTCTTCGACTTCGCTGAAGGTGACGCCGAAGCTGGTGCGGCGCGACTTCGCCTGAATCGCCGGGCGATGCCGCGGGTCGGGCCCGGTCGGCGTGCCGCGTTCTTCCGTCGACGGCGGAGCGACCGGCGTGTCTTCACCGGGGTCGGTCACGTCTTGATCATCTTCGGGGTGGAAGTCACGCGAGGCCAACACCGCGGTGTGCTCGAACGCGAGCGCCGTCGGAGGCACCAATTGCACCCGCCGCGTCTTCTCATCGCGCGGAATGTTGGTGGTCTTGCCGTAGACCGCTTCGTGCAGCACCTCGTCTTCGCCAGCTTTTTCTTTGGCGAACACACGCGCGAGCAGATCTCCGAGGTCGCGCTCGCCCGCGTCGGGCGCGTACTTGATGCGCAGTTTTTTCAGCGCCTCACCGAACTCGAGCGCGGTCGCGTAGCGGTCCTTCGGCTCCTTGCGCAGCGCCTTGAGGATCACCTCGTCGACGTCGCGGGGTATCGAAGGCTGCGTGGCAGACGGCGCGTCCCACACGGGGTTCGCGGCCTTGCGCCAGCGTTCAATCGGGTCGCCCTTCTGCGGCAGCGCGTGCCACGAGAGCAATTCCCACAGCATCACGCCGCACGAATAGATGTCGGCGCGGCCGTCGACGATCTGCTTCTTCGCCTGCTCCGGCGCCATGTACGTGAGGTTGCCGATGACCACCCGCGGAGCCGTCTGTTCTTCTTTGAGCGTCGACTGCGCGGCGCCGAAGTCGATGATCTTCACTTCGCCGCGGTAGCTGATGCACACGTTCGCCGGCGAGAGGTCGCGGTGCACCAAATGCAGCGGGCTGCCGTTCTCGTCGCGCGAATCGTGCGCGTATTGCAGACCCGAACACACGCGCTCGCCGAGCAGCAGCACGATGCCCAGCGGAATGTCCAACTTGCGGTCGCGGAGACGGCGCGTGAAGCGGCTCACCGTCTTGCCCTGCACGTATTCCATCGACAGGAAGTATTCGCCGTTCACCTCGCCCATGTCGTGAACGCGCGCGATGTTCGCGTGCTTCAGACGAACCACCACCTTCGCTTCGTCTTTGAAACGGCCGACGAAGGCGCGATTGGCGATGAGGTTGGGCAGCACCTTCTTGACGACCACCGCGCGCGGCGTGGCGCCACCTTCACGCGCGAGAAACACCTTGACCATCCCTTCAATGCA
>JBEHYH010000411.1:0-5823 GCA_048498275.1 Myxococcota bacterium
TTCGGCGCCGGCCTCAGCTACACCACGTTCAGCTACTCGAACCTGCAGGTCCAGAAGAGCTGCGGCGTCAGCACGTTGCAGCTGATCATGATCCAGTACGACCACCAGTACGGGCCGCCCATGCGGTTCAGGAACGTGAAGCCTTCGTAGTCGTTGCCTGAATACGCGGCGACGAAGAACTCCATCGCGTACGCGTAGCCGACGAGCGAACCCGTCACGAGAATGATCTTGTTGGTGTTCTCGATGTGCTTCGCGGTGACGAGGTCTTTGAGGCCCAGGTACTTACGGGCCGGGATCATCAGCGTCTGCACCATCGCGAAGCCGGAGAAGATGGCGCCGGCGACGAAGTACGGCGGGAAGATGGTGGTGTGCCAACCGGGCAACTGCGAGACGGCGAAGTCGAACGAAACGATGGTGTGCACCGAGAGCACCAGCGGCGCCGAGAAGGCCGCGAGAATCTGGTACGCCTTTTCGTAGGTCACCCAGTGGCGCATCGAACCGCGCCAGCCCAGCGAGAGCGTGCCGTAGAACACCTGGCGCCAACGAACGGTCGCGCGGTCACGCAGCGTCGCGAAGTCGGGCACGAGCCCCGTGAACCAGAACAGCAGCGACACGAGGAAGTACGTGTTGACGGCGAACACGTCCCACTCCAGCGGGGAGCGGAAGTTCGGCCACAACCCCATCTGGTTGGGGATGGGGAAGAGGTAGAAGTCCATCCACACGCGGCCGGTGTGCAGCGCGACGCAGCTCGAGGCCGCGATGACGGCGAAGATGGTCATCGCTTCGGCGTAGCGGTTGATCGACGTGCGCCACTTCTGACGGAACAGGTACAGAACGGCGGAGATCAGCGTGCCTGCGTGGCCGATGCCGATCCAGAACACGAAGTTGACGATGTCCCACGCCCAGCCGACGGGGTTGTTGTTGCCCCAGATGCCGGGGCCTTCCCACAGCAGGTAGCCGATGTAGCCACCGAACATGGTCAGCACGGCGCCCGCGAGCGCGATGCCGAACATCAGCGGCTTGGGCGTGTCCTTGATGGGCGCTTCGTTGACCTTGCACACCATCTCGGTGACGGCGTGAAAGTCGTGCGGGCCACGCACGAGCGATTCACGGCCGCCGACGACGTCAGGCAGAACGACGTCGCCGCGGAGGTTGATGTCGTCAGGCAGTGCGACGGCTGAATCAGCGGAGGCCATTTAGCTCAGCTCCTCGTTCTCGTTGCGGACGCGCGCGAGGTACGTCGTGCGCGGGCGAACGTTGAGTTCCTGCAGAAGTTCGTAGTTGCGCTCGCTGGCCTTCAGCTTCGCGACGCGGCTCTCGAGGTCGTTGATGTTGCCGAAGGTGATGGCCGACGTCGGGCACGCCTGCGCGCACGCCGGCGTCACTGCGCCATCGGGCAACTTCTTGCGGTCCTGACCCAGGCGCTTGGCGGCGATCTTCGCCTCCTCGATGCGCTGCGTGCAGAACGTGCACTTTTCCATCACGCCGCGGTAGCGCACGGTGACGTCAGGGTTGCGCTGGAGCTTGAGCGTCTTGAAGCGCTCCTTCCAGTCGACGCCTTCGTTGCCCTTGTACGGCCACGGCTGGCCCTTCTCGACCACGAAGTCACCGGTGTGCGTGAAGTCGAGGTAGTTGTACCGGCGCACTTTGTACGGGCAGTTGTTGTTGCAGTAACGCGTGCCGATGCAGCGGTTGTAGGCCATCGAGTTGATGCCCTCTTCGTCGTGCACCGTCGCAGACACAGGGCACACCGGCTCGCACGGCGCGTTCTCGCAGTGCATGCAGGTCAGCGGCTGGTGCACCGCGCGCGGCTGGTCGACGTCGCCCGTGAAGTAGCGGTCGATGCGGATCCAGTGCATCTCGCGGCCCAGCAACACCTGCTCACGGCCCACCACGGGGATGTTGTTCTCCGCGATGCAGGCCACCGTGCACGTGCCGCAGCCGGTGCAGGCCGACAGGTCGATGACCATGCCCCACTGCTGGCCTTCGTACGTGATCTCGTTCGTCGGCTGAATCGGCTTCGACGGCCGGTTCTTCGGCGTACCGAGCTGCACGAGGTTCTCGGGCATGTCCGCCTTGCGAGCGAACTCCGCGCCGTCTTTCTGGTACTCGCCGGCGGTGCCGGAGAGGAACAGCGGGCGCGTGCCCAGGCCGAGGTGACGCTCGGGGTTCTCGACGTCCTTGCCCTCTTTGTCCTTCGCGGTCGCAGGCAGTTCCGACTGCTGTGCGAACGTGAGCTCCTTCAGCGGGTTGCCGGGCACGCCGAAGTGGTCTTGCGTCGACGCGAGGTCGGTCGTCTCACCGGTGCGGGTGAGCTTCACGCCCTGCACCACGCTGCCGGAGTTGCCGAGGAACGACGCGGCATTCACGCCGACGCCGGTCGCGACTTCACCCCACGTGTGGCCGAAGCCCCTGGTGAGCACCATCGAGTAATGACCGATGCCGGGGAGCACGAAGGTCGGGACCTTCAGCGTGCGGCCTTCGGCAGACAGCTCGACGATGTCTGACTTGTACTTGTTCTTGGAGTTCGCGCTCTCGATGCCGAGTTCCCTGGCGAGCGAGGGCGAGACCAGCAGCGCGTTGTCCCAGCAGAGCTTCGAGACGGAGTCGGGCAACTCCATCAGCCACGACACGTTCGAGAGGCGGCCGTCCTTCAGGTGACCATCGACGGCGATGAACTCCAGCGCGTCTTTGGTCGCCGTGGTCGCGGTGACCGTGCCGAGCGCGGTGACGATGTCGGCCTGCTTCAACACCGCCGTGCCGAGGGTGCGGCCCGTGCCGGTGATGACGCCGTCGTGCAGCGCTTTGCGCCACGCCTTGACGTCGGCGAGCTGCGGCCAGGTGGCCTGCACCAGCTTCTTGTCGTTGGTGTCGGCCTCTCCGACGATCTGCGCGAGCAACGTGATGCCCGGGCGGCCGCCGTGCAGCGGCAGAATGATGGGCTGCACCAGCGACGCGACGCCGCTCCACGCGACCGCATCACCCCACGACTCGAGGAAGTGCGCCGTGGGCAGGTGCCACGTGGCCTTCACGCCGGTCTCTTCGGGGAGCACACCCGCGTGGATGAAGGTGACCTTCGAGACGGCCTCGGCGAACTTGAGCCCGACCGGCGCCGTGTAGAACGGGTTGCCTTCGAAGGTGACGAGCGTCGTGACTTCAGTGCCCAGCGCCTTCACCAGCGCTTCGAGCTGCTCGCTCTGCGACACGCGCGCGACCGCGCCGTCGGTGAAGCTGACCAGCGTGGTGGTGCCGAGGTTGCCGAGGGCTGACGTGATGGCGTGCGCCAACGCGTGCACCGGCGCCGGCTGACGCTCACCCACGAAGATGACGCCCGCGCCCTTGTTGGCCGTGAGGTCCTTCGCGAGCGCGTCGACGAACTTCTTCTGCGCCTCGGTGAGCGAACCGCCGCCCGCCGCGAGGTCTGCGAGACCCAGCGCGCCGGCGACGCCCTTCAAGATGTTCACGCCTTCACCGGAGCTGATGCGCACGCGGTGATCAGCGTTGGTGCCGGAGCTCGAGAAGACGCCCTCCGCCGTGTACAGACGGATCATCTTCAGCGTGTCTTCGCGCGTGTGGACCTTGCGCGAGTTACCGAAGTTGCGCGCGTGGAGCAGGCTCTCCGGGCCCGACGAGAGGAACTCGGAGTCGAGCGCGAACACGACCTTCGCCTTCGTCAGGTCGTAGTGCATGCGCGCGCCGTTGCCGAACGCGAGCTGCGCGCCCTGCAACGCCCGGTCAGACGTGAGCGGGTCGTAGCGGACGACGCGCGCCTGCGGCAGCTTCTTGAGCAGCCGCTCGAAGGTCGGGCCGTTCTCTTCTTCGACGAGGAACGCGAGGCCCTTGCCCTGATCAGCGGCCAGCTTGCCGAAGTGGTCCTTCGCGAAGGCGTCCCACTCTTCCCACTTCGCGGCGGCGCCGGCCTTGAGCGGCGACCGCGCGCGCTGCGGGTCATACAGCTTGAGGATCTCGGCTTGCGCCCAGATGTCGGTGGCGCCGAGCGACGCGCCGTGCGCCGGGTTGCCTTCGAGCTTGGTCGGGCGGCCTTCGTTGGCCTCCGCGAGAAGACCGATGGCGCCGTCTGAACGCTGCTGCGCCGTCGCGTACATCAGCTTGTTGCCGGCGACGAACTTCTCCGGCTGGTGCACGAACGGCAGAATCTCGTCGGGGTCGCGGCGGAGCTTCTCGCAGCCGGCCAAAGACGCGAGCGCCATCGAGGCACCGGCCACTTTCAGCGCGTCACGGCGGTTGAAGTTCGGCAGCGTCACGCCCGCCTGGAACTCGGCGTCGTAACCTTTGACCACCGATTCATCGGCGTTCTTGTGTTCGACGCTGCGCCAGTAAGCCGGCTTCTCGCCGATGGTGTCGCGAAGTGGAGCGTAGGGATCTTTCTTCATGACTCTTTCCCTTTGAAAATCAGCGGTGGCAGCCGGAGCAACCGGCCGTCGCGTAGGTCTTGAGGTGGCCGTCTTCGAAGCGCTGCGCGCGTGACAAGCTGCCGGGCGGGTTCAACGTGGCGGCGATCTGACGCTGCTTTTCCTGCCAGCTCATGTCGGCGCTCCAACCCATCTTCGTGATGTCGGCGACCGGGCGAAGGTTCTGCGCCGGGTTGCTGTGACACTCGAGGCACCAGCTCATCGAGAGCGGCTGCACCTGGTGCACGACCTCCATGGTGTCGATGCGGCCGTGGCACGTCTCGCAGCCGATCGCCGCGCGGTTCTCACCGACGCCGACGCCGAGGTGCGCCGAGTGGTTGAAGTACGCGAAGTCGGGGAGCTTGTGGATGCGCACCCACTCGATGGACTTGTCGGTGGCCCACGATTCGCGCACGAGCTTGAGCTTGTCGCTCTCGGTCTTGACCTGCTTGTGGCAGTTCATGCACGTCTGCGTGGGCGGCACGCCCGCGGCCGGGCCCTGTTCGGTGCCGACGTGGCAGTAGCGGCAGTCCATCTTGAGATCACCGGCGTGCAGCTTGTGGCTGTACGGAACAGGCTGCTTCGGCGCGTAGCCGACGTCGGTGTTGTAGGGGGAAGCCCACCAGTAGACGGCGAACACGGTCGCGCCGAGGCCCGCGAGGGCTCCCAACGTGATGAGCCGGGGTGTCTGGTTGGTCCACCGGGGAAAAATCTGAGCCATGTGGGGTCGACCTCTATCGAAGAGCGCCGCGCACTTACGGGAGTCGACGTACCGTCACAACTTCTTTTTCCCCCGTGAAGTCGCGGCTGTGAGGCGCACTTGAGGTGGGTATGAGTTGCGACCAGCGAGTTGAGAATCACTCGCAAATTGGGCGGAGCTGGAGCCGGTTCGCGCGGCTCAGCGAACGCACAGAATTCCCCAGCGCAGCGGAGCCTTCCGCCACCGGGGAATCACGGCTGCGGGCCTTCTTTCGCGAGCAGGCGCGCGGCGTTGATGGAGTTGCCACGGCCCGCGGCGTCTCCGGGCCAGAAGCCCCGAACGGCGTTGTTCTGATCGATGAGCACGATGGCGTGCGTCTCGGCGAAGTGGGCACCGGGCGGCGGGAGGAACGTGTTCAGCCCGTCCTGCAGTTGCTCCAGAAGCGCAGGTGATGCGTCGCCCAACTTCCACAGCGAGGAGGTGACGAGCGGCGAAATCGCGGCGCGCGCCTCGGGGGAGACCAGGGTGACGACGGTGATGGTGCCGAGGTCATCGACGTGGCGAACGGCGGTGCCGAAGTCGGTCTGACGTTTCACGCAGTCTTCCGCGCACGGGCCGGTCTCGGCGGTGAGCAGCACGACCCTGCCGGTGAACGAGCTCGAGGTGAGCGGGCTCGCCTCCCACGCGGCGAGCTGCATCGACGCAACGTGA
>JBEHYH010000412.1:0-5815 GCA_048498275.1 Myxococcota bacterium
CCGATGCCGATGAAATGAATGGGGCCGAGCTTCGAGGTGTCACACGCGGTCGCGGCGACCTCCGTCATCGCGCACCAGAGCTACCTCTCGTATTACGAGGACGCCCTGATCACGACGGCGATGATGTACCGCGACGTCGCCGATCGGCTGAGAAACGCGTGCGCGCTGCGCTCGGGCACCGGCGTCGCCTCGTGCGGTGTACCCGCGGTGTGCGCTGCGGCGACGCGCGCCGACAACGTGTACCGGCTCTACGCGTTCGGCATGCCGACGCTCGCCGGGCGCGTGTTCGACCACAACCCGGACCTCGGCAGCATCACCGGCGGCTGGGTGTGGACCGCGAACGGCGACACGCCGGTGCAGACCGGTGTCAGCAACAGCGCGCCCATCGCCGATCAAGATCGAGAAGGCGTGCGGTGCCAGGGCGATCGCGACTGCGACCTTCAGCCGAAGGGCCCGCGCGGAGGTCTGTGGTTCCACGACCAGTATCACTCGAAGGCCGACGGCAACTGGTGCGACCTCCTCGGCGATGCGGAGCGCGACGAGGTGTCGGCGATTCAACTGCTGCGCGCGCATCAACTCGACGTGCAGGACGAAGTGCTCGCGCTGCTCGGTGACGAGACCGCGATGCAGCTCGACCTCAAGAAGATGCGCGAAGACCTGCCGAAGGGCGGCGACCGTACGACGGGCGGTGATGACCCCGCGCCGCGCTTCATCGACATCCACGACTACGAGTCACGGAGCACGCTCCGCGGGAGCGCCGCGCAGCAACTCGTGAAGCGCTTCGACGAGCAACTGAAGGTGAACGACGACGCGCTCGAGCTGACGCGAAAGGAATACAGCGACGCGATCTTCGAGCAACGGCAGGGCCACTTCGCGCACCGCGACTACGATCAGGTGCTCTACGCCACCCGCTACCCGGAATGGATCGTCCACCGGACCAACGGCGTGGTGAACGACGACAACTGGAAGACGCTGCAGCGCCTGGCGAACGTCCTGGCGCAGGGAGATCGCGTCGAGACCTTCGTCACCAACGCCGGCAACGCGGGCGCGGTCAGCCAGCCGAGCATCTCCAACGGGCCGACGCGCAGCCCGGAGACGCCGTGGACGGGGAACCCGCTCTATCTCGCGCCCTCGCCCGGGAGCAGCGCGGGCTACCGCCTCTCGGACATGCTGCATGAAGAAGACGTGCCGACGCTGCACGCCATGGGCGCCGAAGATCACGGCCGCGTCACCGCCCGCTACATCATCGGCGGTTGCGGCGAAGTCGTGGCGTCTCCGTGGGCGCTGGAGGACGCGCGCGACGGCATCTTCGATTCGGGCAACGACGCGCCCGGGTACCACAACTTCCACGGGCACACGGCGGCGGTGAACGGGCACAACGTCGGCCCCGCGCATCGGGTGCCGCTCTACGACTACGCGGCGCTCGGGCACATGCGCTTTCTCGCGAAGCCCGACGAGCCGCTGCTCAACCAACCGCGGGTGATCATCGAAGTGAAGCGCCCGGAGCGCACCAGCGCGCGCCCGTGGGACTTCGATGTCGCCGGTGCGTTCGCGGTGCGCGGCCGCGTCACCAGCAAGGGCACGATCGGCGCCACTTCGGTCGCCGCGTCTGCCGGGGCGCTCGTCTACTTCCATCACCCCGACGACGGCCCGGGGCCGGGCAGCCAGGAGCCTCCGAACTTCTGGAGCCCGTTCTGGCGCGCGAAGCTCCACCCGCTGCGCGTCGAAGACGCCGCCGAGATCGATCGCGATCTGAACTCGCTGAAGACGGAGGTACCGCTGCGTGAAATGCTCCCGTGAAAAGCGCGGCGCCGCGACCACCGAGTTCCTGCTCTCGACGCTGCTGATCATCCCCGTTCTCCTCTACGCGATCTGGATCGGCGAGGTCTTCGCGGTCGGCGCGAAGGCGCAAGAGGCGGAGATTTCGGCGATGTGGGACGCGACGGCGTATCGCGTGCACGACTTCGACGACGGCACCGATGCGCTCGATCACCTCGACGCGATCGCCAGCGCGACGCAGGCCAGCGTCGGCGGCAACCTCGACGATCTCGACAGCACGCAAGACACGGGGCTCTCGCGGCGCCGCTTCGTCGGCGGCTGGGGCACCGTGCAGTTGCGTTGCCAGACACTCACCGCCCGCCAACTGCAGAGCGAAGACGTGCCGGGCTTTCAGATGTTCCGTGCGATTCGCACCGACGAGGGCCGCGCCGCCGACGACACCGCGAGCCGCTTTCTACAGCAGGCGGGCACGGTCACCTGCCGCGCGCGCGCCACGTACACCGCGGAGTTCATGCCCTCGTGGGTGCTGCCGCAGTTCAGCCGGCGCGAGGTGATGCGGGAGGTCGACCGCAACGGCTTCGTGTTCTTCGGCGTCGGCGGCTCCGAAGATGGCGAAGCGGTGAGTCAGGGAGGCGACGTGCGGAGCGGCGCGTATCTGCTGCTCGATGACTGGTCCGTCGAAGAGGGCAACGTGAACGGCGATCAGGCCGGCACGAACGCGGGCGGCTCGAGAAACCCGAAGTTCTTCCACGTCGCCGAGGCGGTCGCGAAGCTCGAGGGAGACACCGTCACCGAAGAGCAGCTCCGCGAAGTGAACGAAGCGTTGCTCGGCAATTCGAACGACCCGGCGAAGTCGGCGGAGTTCAAGTTCAGCCTCCACCTCGACCTCGACGAGAAGCGAATCTTCGACCCTGATCAGGGCGAGCGCCGGCCGTACCTCTTTCCGTACGAAGACGGCGAGCGGCCGCACGACGGCGACAACGGCGATGAGCTCCCGTCACTGCATCGCGTGTCGCTCGAACGCGTGCGCAACAACTACCTCGGTCAACGCGACCCTGAATTCCTCGGCCCCTGAAATGAACCGCGCGCTCATCATCGTGCCGTTGCTGTCCGCGCTCGCCTTCGCGCAGAGCGAGTCACGTGCGAACCGGGCGCTGCTCGAAGCGGTGCTGCCGCTGCCTCCAGGGGGCGGCGCGCTGATCCCCTTCGGTGAGAAGACCGACGTGAGCGGCGTGCCGATGATGGTGGCGGTCGTCGAAACGAAACGCGATGGCGCCGACGTGCTCGAGTTCTACGCCAGGCACTTCGACGCACACGGCTGGCCGTGGAGCGGCATCAAGCAGAACCTCGCCACGGCGCCCTGGCCGTCATTGAGCGCGACGCTGCCCGACGACCTCCAGGCGACGGTGATGGTGCTCGAACGCGAAGGCGGCACGAGCGTGGTGC
Organism: Myxococcota bacterium; assembly: GCA_048498275.1. GTDB lineage: Bacteria > Myxococcota > Myxococcia > Myxococcales > Myxococcaceae > Archangium_A. The sequence goes on from JBEHYH010000412.1 coordinate 3,226, forward strand.
TCAGCGTTTCCGACATGCGCCTGTTCTACGAACGGGTGGCGAAGAAGGCGCCCGACCCCGGCTTCCCCGCGCCGCCGAACGTGAAGCCATCGCTGCTCGAGATTCAGGGCGAAGGCGGAGGCCGCGTCGTCACGTTCTCGTCGACGATGACGCCCCTCGCGCTCGAGCAGTTCTACGCGAAGCGCTTCGGCGCGCGCTGGGGTCAGGTGCTGGAGCAGCGGAACGCGCGCCACTTCGAGCTCACCGACGCGGGAAGACGCTGGCGCGTGCGCATTCAATCTCGTGAAGGTGGCAGTCAGCTCTCGGCGATTGTGCTCGGAGGCACGCCATGAAGTTCAAGCGTGGCCAGGCGAGCGTCGAATACGCGTCGATCTCGCTGGTGCTGGCGCTGGCCGGCATCGCGGCGCTCGCGGGGACGCCAGTGGCGCGCGGGCTCATCGAAGCGCTGCAGGACTACATCGACTACCTGCTCTACGCGCTGAGTCTGCCGATCTGAGTCACGCCGGGCGCACGAGCACGTGCACGTCGATCGCCTCGAGGCGGCCGTGCCAATCGACGTCGCGCGCTTCTTCGCGATGCGTGTAGCCGCCGAGCTGCAGCCGATTGATGAACACATCGAGCAGCTCGGTGCGCGCCCGCGGCCCACCCAACAGCAGGCGCCCGCCCGGGAGCAGCAGCCCGTTGGTTTCGATGAGCGCGAACAACAGCTCCGGCGCGGCTTCTTCGTAGATGATGTCGGAAGCGACCAGCAGCGACGTGGGCACGCCGGCGTCGTCGCTCCACTCGAGCCTGCTGGCCGTGAAGCCCGGCAACCCGTTGAGCACCGCGTTCTTCCGCGCGAACGCCAGCGCGAGCGGTTCGCGATCGGTGCCTTCGGTCAGCAAGCCCAGGTGCGCGAGCGTCATGCTCACCAGCCCCATGCCGCAGCCGAGCTCCGTGGCGCTCGACGGGAGCGAGCCGGCGCGTTGCTCGAGCAGCCAGCGGCTCAGCGCCACCGCCGTCGGCCACACGCGCGCCCACTGACTCGGCCGCGGCTGGCCCAGCACCTCCATCATCTGAAAAACGACATCGGCTCGGAGCTCCACCGAGATGGTGCGCGAGGTGATCGCGCTCAACATCGCGGGGTTCAGTACGTCCTCATCGACCGACCGTACCGCGAATGGTCAGCCCAGACGCGCGAACACGCCGGCGACGATGCGATTGCAGCGGGGAATGGGGAAGGAGAAGAGCTCCCGTGTGCTGCCGTCGAACCAGGTGTCGAGCCGCGCGCGCAGCCGTTCATTCGCGCGGAAGGTGCGCGTCTTCACCGTCTCTTCTGAAATGCCGAGCGCCTCCGCGGTTTCGGCGACGGAGAAGCCTTCGACCTGCCGGAGCATGAACACCTCGCGGTACCCGTCAGGCAGCTCGCCCACCGCACGCTCGAGAAACCCGACGAGCTCACGGCCCGCCGCAGAACGTTCGGGTGTGAAATCATCGATCAGCAGCGGCGACTCGGAGCATAAAGAGCGGGGCAAGATGGAAGATGGTGACGGAACAAAAGATGAGCAGGAACAACACGATACGCTGAAGCGTTTCGCCGATGCACTGAACTATCACGGGCATCCATTTCAAAACGCCGTGATCGAGGAAATCAAGGCTCTTCACGAGCTCGGCGTCAGTCGGTGGCGTTTCGAGGCAGCGGAATTTCCGGTTCAAATTCGCGGGCGTGATACTCGCATCGATTTCATCCTATCGCTGCCGCCACCGGGAAGGGTGTCTCTCATCGGTGAGTGTAAGCGGGTGAACCCCGCGTACAGCGATTGGTTGTTTGCAAAATCGAGTAATATATCGAGAAACCACTACGATGCGATGATCGTTGACTCGGTCGCGATGCATGGAGATATTCGAGCCGTTACGGTACGACTTCGGGACCTGACCTCAGACGTTTTTAATCTTGGAATCGACGTAAAGACGGGCAAAAAAGGTGATCCAAAGGGCAGCAGCGGAAACGTTATCGACGAGACGGCAACACAAGTGATGCGCGGGGTTAGTGGTCTGATTGAATCAATGAAAGACTTTTCGATGGCTGCGATCCGAAATCTGCATCCCATTTTTCTGCCAGTTATCTTTACTACGGCAAAGCTGATGGTCACCGACTTCGACTTGGCGGATGCTGATTTGGCGACAGGAGAAGTGTCCCTGAGTAAGCTCGAGCCTCGTGAAGTACCATTTCTGTATTATCAGTATCACACGTCAGTCAGCAGCAAGCCCGATCTGCGGCAACCCCCTGGATCAAGTATTGCTGATTCATTCTCTCGATACCTGCGACACGCTTTCATCAGGACGATTCCGATCGTAAATGCGGGGCATATTGCGACGTTTTTTAAACGCTTGAATCCAGAGACTTTTTCGACTCTGCCTCTGGATCCTGCGAATGCGTAGTGTAGCTCTCGTCAATTGAAGGAAATTCCCGGGGTGCTCATGAAGCGAGATATGGATCTGATTCGGAAGATTCTGTTGGCCATGGAAGCGGAGAAACACGGTTACGCGCCGGAAGAACTAAAAGTTGAAGACGGCCAGGCCGAGGGAGTTGGTACGGGAGGTTGGCGAG
>JBEHYH010000413.1:0-5792 GCA_048498275.1 Myxococcota bacterium
CGTCGTCTACCTGCTTGATCCGCAGATCGAAGACGCGATCCGCAGCCCCATCAAGCGCACGTCGGCGGGCACGCACCTCGCGCTCGAACCCGACATCGCGCAGGAAATCGTGCAGGCCGTGAAGAACGAATGCGGCCACCTGCCTCCGACCGCGCAGCGCCCGGTGATCCTCACGTCGATGGACATCCGCCGGTACGTGCGCAAGCTGCTCGAATACGAGTTCAACCCGCCGTTCTCGGTGGTGAGCTACCAGGAACTCTCGCCCGAGCTGAACATTCAGCCCGTGGCCCGCATCAGCTCCCGCTGAAAGCGTTCGTGAGCCGAGCGCCTCTCCCTCGAAAGGTGAGAGGCTTTTTCACGCGCCCGCGACGAGCAGGATGATCAGCACGATGCCCAGAATCACCATCAGGGCGCCGATGCCGAGCACCACCAGGTGCTGCTTGTTGTTGAAGTCGATCAGCTTGAGCGGGTTGCGGCTCGGCGCTTCGGCGGCCTCTTCACCTTGCGGCTCTTCAGGGGGCTGTTCTTCACCGCCCTGATTCTCCCCAGCCGCTTCGGTCTCGCTCTGTTCGGGTTCTTTCTCTTCAGGCTCGCTGGGCGCTTCCTGCTCGGTCTGTGACTGTTCCGAAGGCGGCTCGGGCGCCTCTTCGGGTTCGTCTTTCTCGGGCGTCGCGAGCGTGCTCTCGCCGGGCTCTTCTTCTTCACCGGAGTTCGAGAGCACCACCGGGTCGTCACGCTGCTCGGTCGGGTCGACGAAGAGCAGCCGCACGCCGCCGATTTCGACTTCGTCGCGGTCTTTGAGCGTTTCCTTGCGGGTGCGCTTCTTGTTGACCTTGATGCCGTTGCGGCTGCCGAGATCTTCGATGTGCGTGCCCGACCAGTCGCGGCGCACCTTCACGTGCTTACGGGAGACGAGGTCGTCGTTGAGCACCACGTCGGCTTCGGCGCCGTCGCGGCCGAAGACGTATTCCTGCGCGTCGAGGATCTCGATGCGGGTGCCTTCGGTCGCGCCGTTCATCACGCGGAAGTAGGCGTGCTCGCCGCTGGCGGCGATGCCCTTCATCGCGTCTTTCACCAGACTGCGTGAGAGGAAGCTGGTCTTCTCGCTCTGGCCGTTGCCGACGTCGGCGACGCGGTCGAAGGTCACGTCGAACTGGGCGATGGCGATGATGTCGCCGTTTCGCAGGAGCCTCTTTTCACCCTTCGGCAGCTTCTGCCCGTTCACCTCGGTGCCGAAGGAGCTGCCGAGATCTTCCAAGAAGAAGAGGGTGCCGTCTTTCGAGATGCGCGCGTGGTTGCGTGAGACGGCCTGTTGGGCGAGCACCACCTGGCACGTCTGATCGCGCCCGAAGGTGATGACGTCCTCCTCGAGCACCACGGTCTTCGTGGTGCCCGCCTTGGCGCCGCTCTTCATCTTGACTGTGAGGCGGACTCCCATGTCGCCTTGATTTACTCGTTCACGTATTGCTTGCAGGTCGCCACTTGTGACGCGAACTCACTCTCGTTTGCGTACTTGAGGAAGTTCTTGCACCCGATGGTCGCCTTCTTGTCGTCGCTGCGACGGCGGAACAGCTCGAACAACCCGTAGTGGCACAGCGCGTACTTCGGATCGTACTTGAGGCAGCGGTTGAACGCGCGCTCCTCGTCGTTCGACAGGCCCTTTTCGCGCGCCTGCAACGCCAGGGAATACTCGCTGGCCGGCGTCTTCTCGCCTGCTGCGCGGGCCTTGACGTCGTCGAGCGCCTTCTGCTGCAGCTGGCACTTCTTCTCGGCCACGATGATGTTGTTGCGGCACTCGGCCTTGTCTTCCTTCACCTCGATGCACGAGGTGAACGAGTCCTTCGCTTCGCACGGCTTGCCGGCCTCCATGTAGCCGTTGCCGAGCGTGAGCCAGGCGTCGACGAACTGCGGGTCGATCTGCACGGCCTTGGTGAGGCTCTCGATCGCGTCTTCGGTCTGGCCGTCTTCGAGATCCATCGCGCCGAGCTGCGCCCACGCGTCGGCCACGGTGGGCTTCACGTGCAGCAGCGTGCGCCACGCCTTGCGCGCCGAGTCGTGATCGCCGAGGCCCTTGAACGCGAGCGCGAGGTTGTAGCGGGCCTCGAGGTAGTCAGGGTCGACGCGGAGCGCGTGCTGGAAGTTGTCGTGCGCCTTCCCGTACATGCGCTCGTTCAAATAGATCATGCCGAGGTTGTTGTGCGCCTGTGCCTGGTCGTTGTTGAGACGCAGCGCCTTGATGAACAGCTCCTTGGCGTTCTTTTCCTGGCCGCGGTTCATCGCGATGATGCCCTTGTTCACGTACAGGTCGGCGTACTGCGGTGAGAACTCGATGCCGAGATCGCACTGCTCCTCGGCCGACTGCAGGTTGCCCATGCCGATGTACTGAGCGCAGAGCTCATTGCACTCCACCGCTCGCGGGTGCGGTTTGAAGGGCACGTTGTTGCAGGCCGAAAAGAAGGCCAGAGCCAGCACCAGACAAGGTCGAGTCATTGCGAAGTGAGTGTAAAGATCTCACCGCACCCTCGCAATCACGAGCTTATGATGCGCCGCCATGCGCAAGACGCTCCGATTCGCACTGTTCGCCGCCGTGCTCTGCAGTGCCGCCCCGTCGTTCGCCCAGACCTTCGCCAACCGGAGCATCGGTTTGAGCGTCACGGTTCAGAAGCTCTTCGGTGCGTCATTCATCGGCCCCGATCTCATCGTGCCGATCGCGCTCGAGGGCGGCATGTACCTCGACAGCGGCTTCGAGCTGTATCTGCGGCCGCAGTTCTTCATCACGCACGTCGGCGCCGGCGTACCCCGCTCCGATGGCACGACGGGCGGAGGCATCGTGGTCGGCGGCGGCGGTCAGTTCGGCGTGCGTTACCTGTTTCTCGAAGAATCGATTCGCCCCTACGTCGGGTTGCATCTCTCGGTGCTGATTCTCGGCACGCAGCCGGTGCTCGGCGCGCCCGGTGTCGGCGCGAACGTCGGTTGCGACTTCTTCGTGACCGACAGCGTGTCGCTCGGCGTTCGTGTGCCGGTCGACCTGTACCTCGGCTTCAACGTTCGCGGGCAGGACATCGTCGCCAACGTCGGCGTCGGTGGCACCATCTACGCCACGACGTACTTCTGAGGTTTCTTCGCTTTCGCCTTCGGCTGTGACGCGAGGGCGGCGGCGGTCACCAGCAGCACCAGCTTTTCGTCGGAGAGATGCGGCGGCTTGGTGAAGCCGAGCTGCTCCTCGAGGCGCTTGCAGAGCGCGGCGAAGAGGTTGAGGCGCGCTTCGATGCCCATCTCTTCACGGCGCAGCGACGCGGAAAAGAACAGCGCCCGTTCTTCCTCGGTCAGCTTCGCGACGCGGGCGCGGAAGTCCAAATCGGCCAGCAGCGACACGTCGCCATCGGGCCGCTCGAGCTGCGAGGGGATCTTGAGGCGGCGTTCACGCACCACGATGGTGCCCGCGAGCAGGTCACCCAGCCGCTGTTGTGATTCGGAGAACAACGCGAACACGCCGCCCACGAAATAGAAGATGGGCAGGCGATCGACCGGGCGCACCAGGTTTCGGAGCAGCGACTGGGTGACGCCGATGCGCACGCCGGTCTCCTGAATCACGCGCAGGCCCATGATGCGCTTGCCGATGGTCTGGCCGCTCCACGCCGTCTCGAGCACCACCATGTAGCCCCAGTCGACGAGGAACCAGATGATGAACTGGCCCGCCGCGCCGAAGCTGCCGCCGCCTTCGGTCGAGCCGGCGACGAAACCCAGCCCCGCGCCGAGCAGCATCACCACCAGCATGCCGATGTACGCGATGACGATGCTGATGAAGGTGTCGAGGAGCAGCGCGAGAAAGCGGCTCATCAACCCCGCGAGGACGAAGTTGAACTCCACGTACTCGGGCGTGAGCACCGTGTGCGTGGCATCGAGGCTGACTTTCTCGGCGGCAGACATGCGCGGCGCACCACTCTACGCCGCGCGCGAGACTTTCAGCTGCCGAAGAGCGCCGCTTCCTGATTGCGGCGGTTGACGAGGCCCTGCAGCACCTGCCCGCCGGCGTGCACGTAGAGGTGGAAGTCCTGCTGGGCCTGCGCGTAGTTGCCCGAGTTCAGGTGGTTCAGCAGCGTGCTGTAGCCGTTGGGGCCGAGGTTGTAGGTGAGGCTGACGAGCGCATCGAACTGGTTCTGGTTGAGCGGCACGTGCACGTTGTTGCGCACCGCGTTCTGCGCCCAGCCGATGTCGGAGGCGAGGTACTGCTCCGCCTGCGCCTGGCTGATGCTCTGGCCCGCGTGCACGCCGCCGGTGGGGCCGTAGCCGATGGTCCAGACGCCGCCGGAGTCTTGATACGCGTTGAGGCGCAGGCCTTCGAACTGTTCGATCATGTGCAGGCCGCGGCTGCTGGTGCTCAGGCCTGACGCCGGGTGCGAGCCGCCGCTCGGCGTGGTGGGGTTCGTCGGAGCCGTGGGCGTCGAGCCGCCCTTCGGAATCTGGAGCACCTGACCGACCGAGATGAGGTTCGGGTTGCTGATGTGGTTGAGCGACGCGATGGCCGCGACCGTGGTGCCGTAGCGCGAGGCGATGCCCGAGAGCGTGTCACCGGCGCGCACACGGTAGGTGGTGCCGCCCGACGGCGCCGCGGGTGCAGACGGCGCCGATGGCGCGGGCGTCGACGACCCACCGGGGATCGTCAGGCGCTGACCGACGGAGATCTTGTTGGGGTTCGAGATGCCGTTCTTCTGCGCGATGGCGGCGACGGTCGTGTGGTACTTCGCCGCGATCGCCGAGAGCGTGTCGCCGGCCTTCACGGTGTACGTGGTGCCGCTCGACGTGGGCGCCGACGGCTTCGGAGCGGGCGTCGTCGAATACGAGTCGGGGACCGTCAGCTTCTGCCCGGCGTAGATCTTGTTCGGGTTGCTGATGTGGTTCGCCGACGCGAGCTTGGCGACGGTGGTCTTGTACTTCGCCGCGATGCTGCTCAACGTGTCGCCAGATCGAATGGTGTAGGTCGCCATGCGGTGATTTTCGTCGCGGGCTAGAAGTGGAAAAACCCGTGTTTTGTCGCGCGGTTTGACACCTATATTTGGGGCAACATGGAACTCGCGGAGTTCGTCGAGCAGCGCCGGCCGAAGTGGGACGCGTTGGAGCGCTTGTTGGACACCGTGGAGCGCGAAGGCGTCTCGCGGCTCTCGCTCGATGACGCGCGCAACCTCTCGCGGCTGTACCGCGCGGCGTCGTCAGATCTGCTCTGGGTTCGCGCGCGCGCCGGGGCCGCCGACCTCAGCGGCTACCTCAACGATCTCGTCGGCCGCGCGTACGCCATCACGTACCCGGGCAAGCGCATCCGCTTCGCGGCGATCGGCAAGTTCCTGTCGATGGGTTTCCCCGACGTGATGGCGCGCGAGTGGCGCATGTTCGCCGCGTCGATGCTGCTGTTCTTCGCGGGCGCCGGCTTCGGGTGGATCGGCATGATGTTCGACCCCGAGGCGGCTCCGTACCTCGTGCCCGACATGCATCAGGGCTTCGACCCCACCAAGCGCGCCGAAGACGAGAAGACGCGTGAAGTCGCGAGCACCGGTGAGCAGGCCGCGTTCAGCAGCTTCCTCTTCACGCACAACATTCAGGTCGCGTTCATGTGCTTCGCCTTCGGTCTCACTGCGGGCCTCGGCACGGCGATTCTGATGTTCTTGAACGGGGTGATGCTGGGGTCACTCGCGTGGGTGTACTCCGCGAAGAACCTCACCGGCTGGTTCTGGGCGTGGATCCTGCCGCACGGCATCCCCGAGATTACGGCCATCGTGATCGCCGGCGCCGCGGGC
>JBEHYH010000414.1:0-5780 GCA_048498275.1 Myxococcota bacterium
TACCACCCCGACCGCAACCCGGGCGACGCGACCGCCGAAGAGAAGTTCAAGGAGGCGTCTGAAGCGTACGAGGTGCTCTCAGACCCCGACCGCCGCGCGCGCTACGACCGGTTCGGGCATCAGGGCGTCGAAGGCTTCGGCGGCTCCGGCTTCAACAACGTCAACATCAACGACATCTTCGGCGAGATCTTCGGCGACATCTTCGGGGGCCAGCGTGGCGGCCGTCGCGGTGGCCGCAATCGCGGCGCCGACCTCCGGTACAACCTGGAGCTGACCTTCGAAGAGGCCGCGTTCGGCACCGACGTCAGCGTGAAGATTCCGCGGCCGAAGCGCTGCAACGAATGCGACGGCACCGGCAGCAAGAGCAAGCAGCGCCGGCAGTGCCCGACGTGCGGCGGCGCCGGCGAAGTGCGCTTCACGCAGGGCTTCTTCGCGGTCGCGCGCACGTGCACGCAGTGCGGTGGCGCGGGCAGCGTGGTCACCGACCCGTGCAAGGAATGCAAAGGCTCCGGCAAGACCGAATCGGTGAGCGAGCTGTCGGTGAAGATCCCCGCGGGTGTCGACACCGGTACGCGCGTGCGGCTCGCCGGCGAAGGTGAACCGGGCGAGCAGGGCGGCCCGTCAGGCGACCTCTACGTCGTGGTGCACGTGAAGGAACACGCGCTCTTCCACCGCGAAGAGTTCGAGGTGTTCTGCGAAGTGCCCATCAGCTTCGTGCAGGCGACGCTGGGCACGCAGTTGGAGGTGCCGACGCTCGATGGCCTGGTGAAGATGAAGGTTCCCGAAGGCACGCAGAGCGGCAAGGTGTTCCGCCTGAAGGGCAAGGGCATTCCGCACCTCCAGTCGAGTGGGCGCGGTGATCAGCACGTGCGCGTGGTCGTCGAGACGCCGCAGAATCTGAACAAGGCGCAGCGCGAGTTGCTGACGAAGTTCGCCGAAGCCTCGGGCGAAGACGTCAACCCGCAGAGCAAGAGCTTCTTCGACAAGGTGAAATCGCTGCTGGGCAACAAATGAACTGGAAAGCGGGCTTCACGCGGTTTCTTGAAGCAGCTCCGGAGCGCCTGCACTTCGCGGCGCACAGTCATCACGCCTGGCCTGATGTTTCGTTCGAGGCGCAGCAGCGCGCGTGGCTCGACGCCGCGCGGCTCGCTGATGAGAAGTGGGATCACGTTTTTTCCGAAGTGGTCCCCGAGGCGCAGCGGCACGTCGCGAAGGAGCTCGCGTTGCCGGAGAGCTCGTCGATCGTGTTCGCTCCGAATACGCACGAGTTCGTGCTGCGGATTCTGTCGTGTCTCGGTGAGAAGCCGCGCATCGTCACCAGTGATTCTGAATTTCATTCGTTCGAACGGCAGACGCGGAGGCTCGAAGAAGAAGGCCTCGTGACGGTGACGCGCGTGCCGTCGGAGCCGTTCGAGTCGTTTCCCGAGCGGCTCATCGCAGCGAGCGCCGGGGCCGACCTCGTCTTCTTCAGTCAGGTGTTCTTCAACTCGGGCGCGGTGGTTTCGAACCTCGACGCGCTGGTCGACGCGCTGCCGAAAGAGGCGCTGGTCGTCATCGACGGGTACCACGGGTTCTGCGCGGTGCCGACCAACCTGCATCACGTCGGAGCGCGCGCGTTCTACGTGGCCGGTGGCTACAAATACGCGATGAGCGGCGAGGGCGCGTGTTTCCTCCATGTGCCTCCGACGGCCGCGCACCTGCGCCCGCGCAACACCGGTTGGTTCGCCGCGTTCGGTGCGCTCGATGGAAAAATCGAAGGTGTTCCGTATGCGGTGGGTGGGCAGCGCTTCGGCGGCGCGACGTTCGATGTCTCGGGCCTCTATCGCTTCAATTCCGTGATGCGCTGGCGTGAAGAAGCGCAGTGCTCGACGGCGAACGTGTTCATTCACGTGCACGCGCTGCAGGAGCAATTTCTCGCCGGGTTGCCGATCGGTTCGCTGTCGAACGCGATGATGTCGGAGCAGCGCGGGAGCTTCCTGACGTTCCGCACTCCGGACGCGCGCGCGATTTGCGCGGCGCTCAAGCTGCATCACGTGATGACCGACGCGCGTGACGACCGGCTGCGCTTCGGCTTCGCGCCGTATCACGACGAAACCGACGTCACCGAGTTGCTGGCGCGTATGCGGCTCGCGTTGCGCTGAGCAATCGAGTTCTCGTTGGTACGTCGTACTTCGCGATGAGGAGAGGGGCTCGATGACCGCGGTGAGTGTGAACGCGCTGGTGAAGGACTACCGGAGTCTCTTCGGTACGCCGCATCGCGCGCTGCGAGGGTTGACGCTGTCGATTCCGAAAGGCGCTGCCTTCGGTCTCATCGGGCCGAACGGCGCGGGAAAGACGACGTTCATCAAGACGCTGCTCGGCGTGGTGCAGCCGACGTCGGGCTCCGTGAGCGTGCTCGGCGGCGACCCGTCTGAACTCAGCGTGCGTGCGCGCATCGGCTACCTGCCGGAGCGGATGCACCTGCCGGCCGCGCTCAGCGCGCGTGATTTTCTGCGCTCGATGTCGACGCTCAAGGACCTCAAGCCCACGAATGCCGAGCTCGCCGCGTTGCTCGAGCGCGTGGGCCTCGCTGACTCTTCTCAGCGCGTCGGCACGTTCAGCAAGGGCATGCGGCAGCGCCTCGGGCTCGCGGGCGCGATGTTGGGGAAACCGGAGCTGCTGATCCTCGACGAACCCACCGACGGCATCGACCCGCTGGGGCGCGTGGAGGTGCGCAATCTGCTCCTCGAGGAGAAGGCGCGCGGCGCGACGCTGCTGCTCAATTCGCATCTTCTCGCCGAGACGGAGCGCGTGTGTGACCGCATCGCGGTGTTGCAGAAGGGCGAGCTCAAGCTCGAAGGCACGCTCGAAGAGCTCACCCGCGCCGCGAATCGGTGGAGCATCACTTTCGAAGGCGCGCCGCCGCGTTCGTATGAAGGTGACGTCGCGGGGTTGAACGCGTCACTCGATGCGGCGCGCAGCGAAGGTTTGAACGTCGTCTCCGTGACTCCGCATGTTCGCGCGCTCGAAGACGTGCTCGCCGACGTGGAGAACGCGTCATGAAGCAGATGTTCCGCGTGGCGTGGGACCTGTTGCTCGAGGCGTCGCGGCGCCGCTGGTTCCTCGCGTTGTTCGGCGGCATCACGCTGGTGCTGGTGGTGCTCGGGTTCTCACTGCAACTCGACGTCGTCGACGGCGCCATCGCCGGTTCGAAGCTCTTCGGCGCCATCATGAGCAGCGACATCGTGAGCGCGAACCGCGTGATGAGCGGCGTCTTCATCGTCGTCGCGTACGTGAGCTTCTACGGAGGCGCGTTCTTCCTCGCGATCGCGTGCAGTGATTTCGCGCCCGAACTGTTGGCGCCAGGCCGAATCGAGCAGTTGCTCTCGCTGCCCGTCGCGCGCTGGCAGTTACTTTTTGGAACCTTCCTCGGCGTGGTGACGCTCGCGGCGATCGGCACGCTCTACGGCGCGGCGGGCATCACCATTCTCCTCGGCGTGAAGACCGGCATGTGGAACGCGAACCTGCTGCTCGGCAGCGCCGTCGGCTGGGTCGGTTTCTGCGCGCTCTACGCGGTGATGCTCACCACCAACTTCTTCGTGCGCAGCGCGGCGCTCTCGGGCGCGACGGCCGTCGTCACCTTGATCCTCGGCGTCGTCGCCAGCTTTCGTGAATCCATCGCCATCGCGATGAACGAAGGCCTCGGCCGCGAGCTCTTCTCCTGGGCGATGTTGCCGTTCCCCCGGTTGGGCACGCTCGCCATCGTCTCCGCGCACCTCGCCGCGTCGGAGCCGGTGGACAGCGGAATGCTCGGCCGGCTCCTCGGCGGGTGCGTGATCTTCAGCGTCGCGCTGCTCTCGGTCGCCGCGTGGCGATTCGAACGAAAGGACTTCTGACGTGCAGAAAAAACGTTCCCCTGTGTGGTGGCTCGTTCTCGCCGCCGTGTTGCTCGGGCTCGGCGCGTGGTTGATGCGCGGCGCTGAACCACCGGAGCGGCCGGAGACTCCCGAAGTGCGCATGCCGACGAAGAAGACGCGCGAAGAGGTGAAGCAGGCCGAGTCGCGCCGCACGTGGATCGCCGAGGTTCCCGATGCGGGTGTGAAGCGCGCGCCGCCGAAAGACCCGATGCTCGCGATGATGCCGTCGGAGGTGAAGCGCGGCGCCGTCGTCGCGGAGTTCAACGCGATCATGAACAGCGACCTCGGTCAGAAGCTGACGAGCTGTCTCTTCGATGAAGGCGACCTCACGTGGTTCCGCGACGCGGGCGTCGACCCGGTCAGCGGCATCGATCGCGTCGCGATGATCGACAACACCGCGGTGGTGAGCGGCGATTTCAGCCACGTCGCGTGGAACAACTTCGCGCAGACCTCGAAGGACTACGGGCCGCGCGCGAAGATCTACGAGAGTGCCGGCGGCCGCAGCTTCGGCGTGTGGAACGGGCAGATGTTGATCACCGGGCGCGACGAAGAAGCGATTCGCGCGGCGTTGGACCGGCTCGAGAACGGCGGCCCGCAGCAGGGCAGCTCCGTGCTCGATGAGTCGATGGCGTACGGCGAGGTCTACGGCCTCGTGAAGTCGGACTTCATCGCCTCGATGATGGACAAGCAGGACCCCCGGCTCGCGCAGTTGATGCGGCAGACGGCGGACTCGATGCAACTCCACATGGACGTGAGTCACGACGTCGGCATGGTGGCTGACGTGAGCCCGACCGACCCGAAGACGGCCGATGAGCTGCGGCGCGCGCTCGGCGCCGCGGTGTCGCTCGCGCGCATGAAGGCGACCGCGGAAGGTGATCAAGATGAAGCGGCGATTCTCGACCTCGCGCGGGTCGGTGCGGCGGGTGAGGGCGGCGGCTTCAGGCTCGAGGCCGGGGTGCCGTACGACATCATGGCGAAGGGGCTCGACGAGTGCGTCGCCGAGCGTGCCCGCGCGAAGTTGCGCAAGGCCGACGCCGGCGTTCCGGACCCGTGATCAGAGCGCCGAGAAGATCCGTGACGGGTCTTCGAGCATCGCCGAGCGCAGCGTAAAGGTCTGCTCCGTGAGCTGTGCGTGCTCGATGCGGTCGACGCGCAACGTGCGCACCGCGCCGCGGAGATGGTCCCAACACAGCAGGTACCAGACGGGCCACGCGAGCAGGAGGTAGTGAGGCTCGACGCGCCGAGCGCTCACGCCGCGACCGGTGCGGTAGTGCACGTCGAGCGCGCGTTGTTCGAAGAAGGCCTGTTGCACCGGCTTGAGCACCGATGCTCGCGGTTGCGTCCACGACTCGTTGATGTGCGCCGTGGGGCGAAGCAGCACGCGCCGTCGCAAGCGAGCAACCAGCGCTCGTTGCTGAGGTGGGAACGCGAGCGTGATCTTCTGCCGCAACGCGCGAACGCTCGAGAGCAGCAGCGGCGAATGCAGATGTTCACCGAGGGCCAGCGCGAGCAGCAGGTCGAGCGCCTCGTGTTGCGCGAGCTGGAGCTTCCCGAACGCGTAGTGCGTGGGTACGCGCACGCCTCCACCGCGACCCGGTTCGGCGTCGATGGGCACACCCCGCGCATTCAGCCTCGCGAGGTCACGGCGCAGGGTGCGCAGGCTGACGCCCAGCTCTTCGGCGAGCAATACACCGGTCCACGAGGTGCGCGACGCGAGGAGCCCCATCAGGCGCTCGATTCTTTCGCTGACCGGTTCGCGTGACATCAATGGTGACAGAAACTGGCACCATTCAAGGCCACCCTCAACGCTTCACCACAACGAGGGAGCACCAATGACGACGGAAGAGATTGCCGGGCAGTACGTGACGCTGGTTCAGGCGGGCG
>JBEHYH010000415.1:0-5778 GCA_048498275.1 Myxococcota bacterium
GTCTGATCCTCATCGGGCTCGCGCGCTGTATCGCGATGGTCATCGTGTGGAACGACCTCGCCGGAGGTGACCGCGAGTACTGCGCGGGGCTCGTGGCGTTCAATTCGATCTTCCAGGTGTTGTTCTTCCCGCTCTACGCGTGGTTCTTCGCGACGTTGTTGCCGTCGTGGCTCGGGCTCGAAAGCGCGACGGTGAACATCTCGATGGGCGACATCGCACAGAGCGTCGCCATCTATCTGGGTGTGCCGTTCGCCGCGGGCTTCCTCACGCGCCGCGTGCTGGTCAGCATCAAAGGCCGCGACTGGTACGAGACGAACTTCGTGCCGCGCGTCGGCCCGATCACGTTGGTCTCGCTGCTCTTCACCATCGTCGTCATGTTCTCGCTCAAGGGCGAAGCGATCGTGCAGTTGCCGCTCGATGTGCTGCGCATCGCAGCGCCGCTGGTCATCTATTTCGCGGTGATGTTCATCGCGTCGTTCTTCATGAGCCGCAAAGTCGGCGCGAACTACCAGCAGTCGGCGACGCTCTCGTTCACGGCGGCGTCGAACAATTTCGAGTTGGCCATCGCCGTCGCCATCGCGAGTTTCGGCATTCACAGCGGAGCTGCGTTCGCCGCCGTCATCGGCCCGCTCGTCGAAGTGCCTGCGTTGATCGCGTTGGTGAACGTCGCGCTGTGGGCAAAGCGGAAGTACTTCTCGAACGAGGTGACGGCATGACTCCGGGGATCTTGTTTCTCTGCGTCGCGAATTCTGCGCGCAGTCAGATGGCTGAAGGTCTCGCGCGGAGCCTGTTCGGCGATGTGAAGACGGTGCAGAGCGCGGGCAGCACACCCAGTCGTGTGAACCCGTACGCCATCGAAGTGATGCGTGAACTGGGCATCGATCTCTCGAAACATCACAGCAAGTCGGTCGACACCATCGCGCCCGAGAGCGTCGAGACGGTGATCACGCTCTGCGCTGAAGAGGTGTGCCCGGTGTTCCTCGGGAAGGCGCGGCGACTGCATTGGCCCATTCCCGATCCCGCGTCGGAGCAACCGCTTGGCCGGGAAGAAATGCTCGAGCGTTTCCGCACGGCCCGCGACGAGATTCAACGGCGGCTCGTGGCGTGGCGCGCGGCCAACTTCGCCTGAGGCGCCGTGAAGTCTCGACTCTCTTCAATCGACGCAGTTCGCGGGCTCATCATGGTGGTGATGGCGCTCGATCACGCGCGCGACTTTCTCGGCGTCAAAGAGTTCAACGTCACCGACCTGTCGAAGACCACGCTCGCGTATTTCCTCACGCGCTGGGTGACGCACTTCTGCGCGCCGGGTTTCATGCTGCTCGCGGGCGTCTCCGCGTTCTTGATGCGCCGGTCACGCCCGGAGACCTCTCGCTTCTTGCTGACCCGCGGCTTGTGGCTCGTCTTCGCGGAGCTCACGATCATTCACTTCGCGTGGACGTTCTCGTTCGGGAGACCGTTGCTGATGGTCATCTGGGCGCTTGGTTGGTCGATGGTGATGTTGGCGGCGCTCATCTGGCTGCCAGCTCGTTGGTTGGCGGTGGTGTCGGTGGGAACGATTCTTCTGCACAACGCCTTCGATGGGTTTCACGCAGGCGCGCTCGTTGATGCGTCGGGAAGTCTCTCCGGCAGCGCGAGTGATTGGGTCCTCACCCTGCTCCACCAGAAGAACTCGCCGGTCGTCTACCCGTTGATCCCGTGGGTGATGGTGATGGCGCTTGGCTACGTGCTCGGCCCTGTCTTCTTGATGGAGGTCGGTCGCCGCACGCGTGTGCTGTTCACGCTCGGCGCGAGTTGCACCGTCGGATTCGTGGTGCTTCGCGCGCTCAACATCTACGGAGACCTCGAGCCGTGGACGACGCAGTCAACGAGCACCTTCACGCTGCTCTCGTTTCTGAACGTGACGAAGTACCCGCCGTCGCTCGCGTATCTGCTGATGACGTTGGGGCCCATCTTCTTCGCGCTCGCGGCAGCGGAGCGACTGCGCGGACCCGTGCTCGACGCGCTGGTCATCTTCGGCCGCGTGCCGTTCTTCTATTACGTGATGCATCTGCTGCTTCTGCACTCGATGGCCGTGCTCATCGGCGTGTCGCAGGGATTCGAGTGGACCCAGTTCATGAGCCCCTTCTGGCGATTTCCGAAGGCGTACGGCCTGAGCCTCGGCTGGGTCTACACGGCGTGGTTCGTCGCAGTGGTGCTGCTCTATGTTCCGAGTCGCTGGTTCTCTTGGCTCAAGTCGCGGCGCACCGACTGGTGGCTCAGCTACCTCTAGTACGACGGGCTGGGCCTCCCCGAGAGGCGAGAAGCGCTTGGGCGGTACATGATGGGCTGCTGCTCGATGGGGAGAGGAAGTCCATCGCGCCGACGTACAGACGGTTGGTGGAATAACGCACGAGAGACGGAAGCGATGCGGCGGCGGGTGCAGCAGGCAGTCGTCATGGCCGAGTGGGCAGACGACGAGGTGCTGGCGCGGCTGGCGCGCAAACTCGACGCAGAGTTGCCCGGAGCGGAGGCCTTCGTCATCGACGACACGGGCTTTCCGAAGAAGGGAGAGAACTCCGACGGAGTACAACGGCAGTACTCGGGCACGTTGGGCCCGCATCGACAACTGCGAGGGTGGCGGTGAATCTGCACCTCGCAGGAGCACGGGAGCGGCAGCATGGTGGGATTCCGGCTGTTTCTGCCTGACTCGTGGTGAATGACGACGCGCGCTGAAAT
Organism: Myxococcota bacterium; assembly: GCA_048498275.1. GTDB lineage: Bacteria > Myxococcota > Myxococcia > Myxococcales > Myxococcaceae > Archangium_A. Next base: position 2,716 of record JBEHYH010000415.1, read on the forward strand.
GCGCGCGGGAGTGCCCGCAGCGACGAAGGGGATGTTGGCGCTGGAGCAACTCGACGCGGCGCTGGCCGCCAGAGTGCGTCGACACGTCGTCCTGGCAGATGCCGGCTACGGCGACTCGCGTGAGTTTCGGGAGCACTTGCGCAGCGTGGGCTGCGCTACGTCGTGGGCGTCAACGGAGAGCCCGTCTTCTGGCCAAAGACGAAGTGGTCGCGATGCTGGCGTCGATCGACGCGGGCCGCGCGACCTGCGCGACAGAGCGATTTCGTGTCGAGAACGTTCTCTGGCGCGTTGACGAGCAGATCGCGACGCTGATGCGACTGCGAGACGGTCTGACGCAACCGCTGTCTCATTGCCGCGCTGGCAGCTGCACGCTTCTGAAGAGTTCCACATGACGCTGTTGAAAGTGATCGCGCTGTTCATCGTGACAGCCATCACGGAGATTGCCGGCTGCTACCTGCCATACCTGTGGTTGCGAAAAGGCGGATCGGTCGCATTGTTGATTCCCGCCGCGGTGAGCCTCGCGACGTTTGCGTGGCTGCTCACGCCGCATCCGTCCTCAGCCGGCCGCACATAGGCCGCCTACGGCGGTGCACGCGACAGTTCATGAACCCGAGGAAACAGAACCTGCTCTCTGTAGGGTAGTGGCGGGCGACAGTTCCATGAAGAACTTGGGTTAAGTTACTACCCAGTGACTACCGTCTGGTGAACGGTTTTGGGAAAACCAAGCGAAGTTGAGGTCTTGGACGACGCGTCTTGAGGATTGAAAATCCCCGTGTCGCTGGTTCGATTCCGGCCTTGGGCACACAGAAGGTCCGGAGAACTCCGGGCCTTTTTTTGTTTCCAGGCGCGTACTCTTTGAACCGCCATGGACTTCGCGGCAATCGCACTTCAACTTCTGGAAACCCTGCGCTCGCACCCGTTGTGGGCGCAATCAGAAGCAGATGCGCAATGGGCCGACGCGCTCAACCGGTACGCGTTGAAACCCACGCCCGAAGAACTGGAGCTCGTGCTCCGTGAGTCGTTCTTCGCATCGCTCCACGCCGACGAGCAGCGCCCCACCCGCTTCGTGCTCTCGCTGTTGCCTGATCAGGAATCAGCGGAGATCTCTTCGGCGTTCATTCGTTTCACGGAGGCGCAGCCTGTTCACCGGCGGGCGCTTCGAGCCCTGGCTCCTGCCGCGCCTCCAGACTCGTCGCTGCTCTGCGCGCAACGCTCGGCCGGCGGCGTGCTGTGCATCACCGGCATCCATTCCTTCGCGCGCGATTACGGGCGGCCTCTGGCGCTGTCGTTCGCCACCACCAACCCCGGCGCCATCACGGTTTCGTTCAACAACGTGCGCTTGATGAACATCGAGAACGGCGAAGTCACCACGCTGACCTTCACGCAGTTCGATGAGCAACGGCTCGAACGCGTGCTGGCCGCGCATCAAGCGCGCGACGACGGCGCGGTGCAGCGCCATCGCATCGTCGCCCGGCTGTTGCTGCGCGCGGTGAACCTCATCCAGAAACTCGGGCACGGAGGCTCGCTGTGGATTCTCCGGCCCGACGAAAAACTGGCGGGGACCGCGAGGTACATCACGAGCACCGGTGCGCTCTTCGAGGTCACCAACGTGATCGAGAAGCGTGAGCTCGCGAACGTGATCGTGACCAGCGCGGACCCGCGCGAGAACGCCGCTGAGAATCTGCTTCGTGACGTCGAAGAAGAAGCCGTCGCGAAGACCATCGCGCAACTGACCTCCACCGACGGCGCGGTGCTGCTGACGATGGAGCCCCGGCTGCTCGCGTATTCCGCGTTCATTCACAACGACCCGCCGGTGACCGTTCATGATCTCCAGCACGGAGAGTCGGAAGAGGTGCCCTCGACCGAGCTCGGCGGCGGCCGTCATCGTTCGGCGGCGGCGTTCTGTCAGGCGGGCAAGCCGGGCGACCGCGCGGCGATCGTCGTCTCTCACGACGGCGTGGTGTCGCTCTTCTTGAACGTCGGCCCGTCGAAGAACCCGGTGCTTCCAGATCTCCCGCGCGGTGTGGCGCGGCTCCGGCTCGCCTCGGTGGGCGCCGGCTTCGCGTTCAAGTGACGAGCCCGCTCCGCGTCGGCGAAGCGGGCTTCACGGCGCGGTTACTGGAGCGGCACGTCGAAGCCGAACGACGCGTTCGGCCCGTACATCTGCGAGGTGCGCTCCACCGTCAGCAGGCTCGGAGCCTCGATGACCAGCCGCGTAGACGTGTTCTCAACGACGCGCAGCGTACCCGCGGCGTCGTAGTAGGTGCCCAGCGCGCTGAGCCACCCGCTCGCGCCGGGCGCGGTGGAGTTCGGGAGCGACATCGGCACCAGCCCCAGCCCTGATGACGGTACCGTCATGTGCAGCGTGTAGACGATGCCGTTCGAGTCGGTCGCTTCGCCCTGGTAGGTCACGCCCCCATCGGCTTCGGTGAGGCTCGCGTTCGTCACGAATGACGCTGAACCACTGCCAAACGAGCCATTGACCGTGAGGTTCGCGATGTCGCCCAGCGTGCGCGGGCTCGCGGTGTGCGGCTGGAGGGGGATGGTCAGCGCGCCGTCGATCATGTGGATCTCCTGCGTGACGCCAAGCAGCGAGAGATGGTCGAACGACACCACGATCTGCGACGGCGTGTTGGTGTCGACCGAGAACTGACACGGCGCGGAGCCGGTGGCGAGCGCGTCACCCGCGGCGCTGTCGATGAGCAGCGTCGCGTTGCGATTCGAGCCGGAGCAGTGCACGGTGCCCGTCGCGTCCTTCGGGAAGGCCACCATCACCAGATCATCACCTTCGTAGGTGGCCCCGTTGCTCTGCACCGTCGTCACCGTGTGCCGCAGCACCGCGATCTTCACCTCGGTGTCGGTCTCGATGAATGACGGCCGCTGCGTCAGCGAGTTGCCGTTCGGGTACGCCACCGTCGTCGGGTTGGGGATGCACCCGGTCATGCACGGCGGCGGCTGATGGTAGATGGTCAACGTCGAGGTCGGCTGCGAAGACGTCGACAGCCCGCGCGGGCTCTCATTCGGTTTCGTTAAGTCAGGTCAAGCTCGGGGGTTCGGCTTGAT
>JBEHYH010000416.1:0-5766 GCA_048498275.1 Myxococcota bacterium
CTGGCCACCGCCCTCGACCGCCGCGGCCAGCTTCGCGCAATTCGAGCGCGGCACCGTGCTCGGCCTGCTCGGGCTCGACGCGCTCTACCTGTTCACCAACGCGCTCATCGTGCCGTTCTATCTGTCGCTCACCGTCGCGACGTGGCGCGCGAGCCGTTCACTCGCGGCGAGCGCGCTGCTCCTGGGCGCGATGGGCCTCACACTGCTCTTCGCCTCGAATCGCTCGGTGGAGATGCTGTCGCTCGCGCGGCTCCACGCGGCGGCCGATGCGACCGCTCGCCCGGCGCTGCTCGCGGCCGGCGAAGGGCTCCTCGCCGGGTGGAAGGGCTCGGCGTTCGTCGCGTATTACTGGCTGAACGCGGCGTCGTTGTTTCTGTACGCCGCCGCGATGGGCGCGCGCTCGCCGTTCTCGAAGCCGACGCGCGCGTGGGGCTTCGCCGCGGCGGCGCTGATGCTCGTGCCTTCGACGTTCGCCGCCGTGGGGCTGGCGTTCGCGCTCGGGTCATTGCTCCCGTGGGTTGTGTTCGTGGTCTTCGCCGGCCGCCGGCTCCTTGTGCTCGCTCGTGACGAGGCGAGGTCTTCCGCGCCGAATCGAGACCCTTGAAAACAAAAAAGCCTCGGGGTTACCGAGGCTTCTTCGACCAAATCTGGAGCGGGAAAAGGGATTTGAACCCTCGACCCCCGCCTTGGCAAGGCGATGCTCTACCGCTGAGCTATTCCCGCGTATTCGTGCTGCGTGCTCCGGAAATGCGGACGCGCAAGTACCTGTGCCCTGACGTACCGTCAAGCGCTTTTCGCAGGCTCTCCGCGTTGACCGAGTCGATTCAGGAAAGCCTGGAAGTACGTCGCCGCGCTCCACACGCTGAAAGCGGTCGAGAGATAGAGGAGCACCTTGCCCACGAGGTTGAAGTTCACCGGGTACCAGCCGACGACCAGGAACACCGGGTGCGTGTAGTGAACGCACAGCGCCACCAGCGCGATGAGCTGCAGCGCCGTCTTCCATTTGCCTTCCTGCCCGGCGGCGATGACGAGGCCTTCGCTCGCCGCCGCGGCGCGCAGCCCGGTGATGATGAACTCCCGCGAGAGCAAGACGATGACGATCGCCGCGGGAATACGGCCGAGGCGCACCATCATCACCATCGCGGCGGCGACGATCAGCTTGTCGGCCAATGGGTCGAGCAGCTTCCCGGTGACGGTGATCATGTTCCACCGGCGCGCGAGGAAGCCGTCGATGATGTCGGTGACCGCCGCGAGCGTGAACAGCGCGCCGGCCCACACCGAGTACCAAGGGTCGCCGTTGTAGAGCAGCCACACGAAGAGGGGGATCACGAAGATCCGCGCCAGCGTGAGCATGTTGGGGAGATTCCAGAACTCCTGCGCGAGCACCGACGGTTTGCGATGGGCCCGCTTGTGCGCCTTGCGGGCGGCTTTTTCCTGCGCGCGCTTCAGCTTCTCTTCACGCTTGTGGGCCTTTGCTTCCTGCCGCGCGTGCCGCTTCGCATCCTTGTCGGTGGCCATCGCTACTGCCTTTCCGGCGGCGCGCCGAGCAGCGCGTAACCTTCGCCCGTCAACTCCACGGCACCACGGCCGCCGAAGCCGGTGAGCCGGGGCGTCACGCGGCCGAACCAACCGACCACGCGATGGAGCGGAACCACCAGCGGCGCCGCCACGGGGATGGGCATCGCGCGCAGGTTGCCGTCGAGCTGCAGCAACACCCGGCCGGTGCCCTTCAGATGCACCAGCTCGAGCAGCTGTGAGTCAGAAGTCAGGCGGCCGTTCTCGAAGCTCACCGGCTCCTCGAAGGCGAACACGTATTCTTCTCGCAGGTAGGCGCCGTCGTCGTCGATCTTCACGCCGTTGTGATCGGTGAGATCGACCGCGTGGAACGTCGCCTTCCCGGGCTCGAGGTACACCGTTCCATGCCCGGCGACGCGCTGGAGCTGCATGCCGTCCTTCCCGAACGGCTCCTGCGTGGCGCGGCCGCGGCGGCGCCGGTTTTCAGGCTTCACCTCGACGCTGCCGACCACCGCGACGAGGCCTTCCATGCGCAGCAGCATTTCGCCGCTCACGGTGACCGCGAGGCCGTCGCTGCTCAGGTGGAAGGGGCCTGTCGAGGCGTCTTGCACCCAACCGCTCGATGACGCGCCGAGATCGACCAGACGCTGCGGCGCCATCGGCGCATAGCCGGCCGGCGCTTCAGCAGGCGGGCGAGGCGGCGCTTCGGGTTCTTCGACGGTGATCGGCAGCGGCGCTGAAGGCGCGGGTGCGCTCCACGACGCGTCGTCTTTGCTCGCGCCCAGCAGCGCGTCGTCGGTGGCCGCTTCTTCGACCTGTGCGGTCGCGCCGCTGGCCCACGAGTCATCGTTGGAGGGCAGGGCTTCAGCGACGGGCTCGGCGCTCGCCGCGCCCGTCGCCCATGAATCATCATCGGCCGTCGTCGGGAGCGGTTCGCTGACGGCCTCGGTCTCGCTCGGCGCTGCTTCAGACGACCCCCAGGCGGGATCTTCGGCGGTGAGCGGCGCGGGTTCTTCGACCGGAGCCGACCACGCAGGATCTTCAGCGGTGAGCGGCGCCGCGGCTTCGGTCTCGACCGGCGCCCACGAAGGCTCGGCGGCGACCGCCGCGACTTCGGTCGTCTCCGCCGGCGCGGCCGCGCCGGTCGCCCATGAATCATCATCAGGCGTCGCCGGCAGCTCCTCGCTCGCGGTGACGGCTTCGACCTCCGTCGTCTCCGGCTGCGGTGCCGTCGCACCCGTCGCCCACGAATCGTCATCAGGCGTCGCGGTGACCTCCTGCTCCTGCGCGCTCGCCCACGATTCATCGTCAGCCGTGGCGGGCGGTGCGGCGAACGAGTCGCTGTCGCTCGACGGCAGCGGCGCGGTGTCTTCGTACGAGGGCGCTTCTTCAGCCGAGACACCGGCCGCGATGTCTTCGACCACCGCCTGCGGTACCGATTCTTCGCCACCTTCGGGAGGCGGGACCCCTTCGACCGACTCCGTCACCCACTCGGTCGTCTGCGTCTCGGTGACGCGCGCCGCTTCGGCGGCCTCCATCGTCAGCCACGCGGGCGTCGGCATCGACGGCGCGGGCGGCGGCACTTCCGCCTCCTCGAGGGGGATGTTGGTCACCCCGCTGGTCGAGATCTCGGCGTCGAGCACCGGCATCTCTTCGACGGGCGGAGGCGCATCGAGCTGCGCGCCCCAGTCTGAGCTCAGGTTCGCGGCTTCCGGCGGGGGAGACGCGGCCTGCGCATCTTCAGGCACGACGTAGACGTCCGACGGCAGCTCCTCGTCGGTCATCACTTCGATCGATTCGGTCTCGGTGTACGGAGGGTTCTCGGCGGGCGCGGCGGCCACCGGCGCGATCGCGGGCGGCGGAGGCGCTTCGTCGGCGTCACCCAGCCGCACCGTCATCGGCGTATGCGGCTCCACGGCGGTGGCGGTCGCGGCCTGCTGCGCGGCGATGGCGCGCGTCATTTTCTCGACCATCGCGTCGGAACCCGCGTGCTCGAAGTGCTCCTTCGCCTTCACGTAGTTGCCCTGCTGGGCGAGCGCGAGGCCGAGGTAGTTGTGCGCCTTCTTGTGCGTGGGCTCGAGGTCGGTCGCGGTCTCGAATTCGTGCACGCAGCGGTCGAGCTCGTTGGTCTTCAAGAAGACGAGGCCCAGGTTGACGCGCAGCGTGGCGTCGGTCGGGTTGTCATCGACCAGCTTCGAATACACCGCGCTCGCCTGCGGGTAGTCGCCCAGCTTGAAGTAGGTCAGCCCGAGGAGGTTCTGCGCCTTCTCATTCTTCGGGTTGAGCTCATGCGCCTTCTCGAGGTGCGTCTTCGCCTCCGCGAGATTGCCGGCGGCAAGAAGCTCTCCACCTTTGTAGAGCGCACCGAGGAACTCTTCCTCTCGCGCTGGGTCACGTCCCCTCGTGCTCGTCGGCATTTTTCAGTTCTGCGCTTTGTATTGGAAGTAGAGCGCAATGACCTTGCGCACGTAGGCCTGCGTTTCGGGGTAGGGCGGCACTTGCCCGTTGTACTTTCTGACCGCTTCGGGGCCCGCGTTGTAGGCCGCGACCATCTTCACCATGTCTCCGTCGAACTCGTTGGCGAGCACGCGCAGGTAGCGCACGCCGCCCTCGATGTTGTCCTTCGGGTCGAAGATGTCCTGCACGTACATTTCTCGCGCGGTGCCCGGCATCAACTGCATCAACCCGGAGGCGCCGACGTTCGAGAGCGCGTTGGGGTCGAAGGCCGATTCAGCGTGCATCACCGCTTTCACCAGCGCGGGCGGCATCTTGTACCGGATCGCGGCCGACTCGATGTACGCGTCGAATTCCTCGAGCGTCATCCTGGAGCGCGGCGTGATGCGCGAAGGCGCCTCGAGCGCGGGCGCGGGGCGGAACTCGCCTTCGACCTTGCGCGCCGCCTTGCCGTTCTTCGGGGGGACGTTCGTGTAGACGACGGTGCCGTCCTTCTCGACGTACTTGTAGATGCCTCCGGCGAACGCGACGCCAGGCACCAGCAAGACGAATGAGAGGAGTGAGGCCAGACGCATCGTTTTTCGTGGGCGAACCTACCGCCGAACCAACAGACCCCGCAAAGAAGTGATGCACTGTTAAACAACGGCCATGACGCATCATTTCGACTTTCTGGTGCTCGGCGGAGGGGTTGCGGGGCTCAGCTTCGCGGTCGAGGCCTCGAAGTACGGGCAGGTGGGCGTGCTGACCAAGCGCAACCGCTCGGAAAGCAACACGCTCTACGCACAGGGCGGCATCGCCGCGGTGCTCTCGCCGGAAGACAGCTTCGAGCGTCACGTTGACGACACGATGGTCGCCGGCGCGCGGCTCAATAAGCGGGAGATTGTGGAGATCTGCGTCCGCGAGGCTCCGGATCGGCTGCGTGCGCTCGTGGAGTTCGGCGCGGAGTTCGATCGGCGCACCAGCGGTGACTTCGACCTCACGAAAGAAGGCGGTCACAGCAAGCGCCGCATCGTGCATTCCGGCGACATCACCGGCCGCGAAGTCGAACGCGCGCTGCTCGCGGCGTGTGACGAGTCCAGGAACATTCGGTTTTTCGAAGACGCGACCGCGGTCGATCTGATCGTCGATCGCTCGGCGCCGCGCGGGCAGGGCCGGGTGCGCGGCTGCTACGTGCTGCGCGACGACGGCAAGGTCGAGACGTTCTTGAGCAAGTCGGTAGTGCTGGCGACCGGCGGCGCGGGGAAGGTCTACCTCTACACGTCGAACCCCGACGTCGCGACCGGTGACGGCGTGGCGATGGCGTACCGGGCGGGCGCGAAGATCGCGAACATGGAGTTCTACCAGTTCCACCCGACCACGCTGTTCCACCCGATGGCGAAGAGCTTCCTGATTTCAGAAGCGCTGCGCGGTGAAGGTGGGCGGTTGCGGCTGCGCTCGACGGGTGAACGTTTCATGAAGCGCTACGACGATCGGCTGGAGCTCGCGCCGCGCGACATCGTGGCGCGCGCGATCGACGCCGAGATCAAACGCACCGGCGACGACTGCGTGAACCTCGACATGACGCACCTCGGGAAGTCGTACCTGATGGAGCGCTTCCCCAACATCTTCGCCACCTGCAAAGAGTTCGGCATCGACATGTCGGTGCAGCCGATCCCCGTCGTGCCTGCGGCGCACTTCATGTGCGGAGGCGTAGTGACCGACGAGTTCGGTCGCAGCTCCGTGCCCGGGCTGTACGCGATCGGTGAAGTGAGCTGCACCGGTCTGCACGGCTCATTCGAAAACGCCGGGAAGGTACAG
>JBEHYH010000417.1:0-5765 GCA_048498275.1 Myxococcota bacterium
CTTCGAGCACGCGCTGGATGCCGGGGGCCACCTCGCCCACGTCGCCGGTGACGATGATCGCGTCGGCCTTCTCGGCGATGAAGAACTTGAGGTACTTGCGCAGCGCCACGATGTTGGCGCCCGAGTCTTCGTTGATGGGGCCGAGCACGCCGAACGTCAGGCCGTCGGTGTCCTTGTCGGCGAACACCAGCCTGGTCCCCGTCAGCTTGGCGCTCTTGTCGCCGAACTTGAGCTCGGTGGTCTCGCCGGTGGCGGCCATCGGCGCGGCGCATTCCTTGTCGGCCTTGGGCTCCTCGGGAGGAGGCGGCGGAGGCGCGACAGGCTTCGGGTCGACCTTCGCGACGGGCGGAGGAGGAGGCGGCGCGGCTTCCTCTTTCTTGGTGCAGGCAGTCAGGCCCAGAACAGTCAACGCGGCGATGCGGAGGCTTTTCATGAGCGGGCTGCGTAGCGGAATCAAATTCACAGGTCCACAAGGTTCCAGAGTAGTGAGCGACCCATGCGCGCTTTCTTCGGCTTCACTGCGTTGCTGGTGTCTGGCTGTGCGCTGCACCTCCCGTCGGCCGCGGCGCTCGGGGAGACGCGGCAGATCGCGTTCATCGCCCGCATCGATGACAACGCCGGGCCGCATTCGACGGTGTTCCGCGACGACGGCTCCTACGCTGAGAAATTGAAACGGCTCTCGCCTGAAGAGGCCGACCGCCGCCTGGGCAACGCGCTCACCGTCGGCAGCTACGACAAGCAGGGCGAGCTCGCGGTGCACACCATTTCGCGCTTCGAGTTCGCTGATTCGCTGCGGTCGAGCACGCTGGCGTTGCTGCCGAAGACCGAGCCGTGGACGCGCGTGGTGCACCCGGTGAAGGTGGCGCGCGTGCTCGAGAGCTTCCTGGTGCAGGAGGTGCCGGCGAACGCACCCGACTACGAGCGGCTGAAATCGCTGGGCGCCGACACGGTGATGGAGATCGTCATCGAGGACTACGGCATGCGCAGCCACAACGGCGTCGCCGGCGTCTACGTGCTCGGGTTCGCGCACATGTTCCGCATCGGGGGCGGAGAGATCTATCGCCGCAGCTTCATCAGCGATGACCTGAACGCGGGCCTGCCGCACCTCGACCCGTTCGAGGTGCGCAAGAACGCCGAGCTGTTCTCGGCGCGCATCCGTCAGATGGTGACGGGTATCGCGATGACGGTGGCGAAAGATCTGACGCTCGAGAGCACCAGCGCGGCGCCGGCGAACAACGCGCCCGCGAACGACTCGCAGCCCACGGCTGAGCAGCCGCCCTCCGACGACCCGCTCTGATCAGTGCGCGTGCGTGAGCAGCGATTCACGCCGCGCGAGCCAGGCGTCCGCAGACAATCTTCCTCCGCCGTTCACCACGGTGAGCACGAGCAGGAAGAGCACCAGCACCGCGAACTCCAGATTCTGTGAGGCGCCGAAGAACCCTTCACGCAGATGCACGGTGAAGATCGCGCCGATGAGCACGGGTATCTGAATCAACGCCGCGAGACGCGTGAGCAGACCGGTGGCGATCAGCAGCCCGCCCGCGAGATGCGCGAGCCCGACGTAGTGCGCGATCATCACGTTCGGTACGTGCAGCGAACCGTGATCGAGCAGCGTCATCACGTCGCCGAGATGCCCGGCGAAGTAGATGCCTTTCGCGAACAACCCGACGCCCAGATAGATGCGGATGAACTCGTACGTGAGGTCGCTGTTGCGCTCCACGAAACGGGTGAAGTGAGACCACTTCGAGAGCAGTGTTTCCATGACGCCTCCTGCGAAGGCGAGTCACGATTGGCTCGTCACGGACACCATGGGCGCGTTTGAAACACGGCGCAATCGGGGTGGCCGGTTGTTCCGGGTGAGCGCGTTGCCGATGACGGGCGGGCTCTCGGCTTCGGGCAAGGTTCACACACCTGCGTGCTCGTAGACGGAGTTGACAACACTTACGAGAGACGACGTCTGAGCCCGCTCATTCCTTGATGACGATCGCGGGAATCTCGCCGGTCACGGCACGCGCCAGGCGACCGCGCTGACGCGTCGGCTCCGTCTCCATGCCGCGCTCGTAGCTGGTCACCTTGTTCCGCCCGTTGCGCTTGCTCGCGTAGAGCGCGGAGTCGGCCGCGTCGATCAACTTCACGTCGTCATTCGCGTCGCGGGGCAGGGTTGCGACACCGACCGAGATCGACACGATGCCCAGCGGCTGGCGCGTGCCCTGCTCGAACACCGTCTCCGCGACCGCGCGGCGCAGCTTCTCGGCGACCTCCCGCGCTTCATCGGGGCCGATCTGCGGGAGCAACACGATGAACTCCTCGCCGCCGTAGCGCGCGAGCGTGTCGACCTTGCGCAGGTTGTGCCGCAGCAACTGCGCGACCTTTCGCAGCACGTCGTCGCCCGCCGAATGCCCGGAGTGATCATTGAGCTGTTTGAAGTGATCGATGTCGACCATCACCATCGACACCGGCGTGTTGAAGCGCTCGGCGCGCGCGAGCTCGCTGTTGAGCTGCTGGTAGAAGAAGCGGCGGTTCGGCACGCCGGTGAGCGGGTCGGTGATCGACAGCGCCACCGTCTGCTCGTGCAAGCGCGCGTTCTGCACCGCGAGGCCGATCTGATCGGCGACCGCGACGAAGAGATCGCGCTCGCGAACGGAGAACGCGTTGGTCGTCGGGCGCTCGAAGTTCAGGACACCCAGCAGTTCTCCGCTGCGCACCATCGGCACCGAGAGCAGCGAGCCCTTCTGCGCGACGCCCCGATTCTTGAAGAGCGGCTCCTTCTCGACATCGGGCGAGTAGTACAGCGCGCGCTCCTTCGCCGCGTGCCCGCCGACGCCTTCACCGATCTCGAAGCTCATGCCTTCGATGCCCGCGTTCGCGGGGTGCGCCTTGCGCACTTCGAGCGCCCCCGCGGCGTTGAGCAGCATCACGCTGAAGTGATTCACGCCCAGCCGCCGCGGCACCTCCGCGGTCACCAGCGACAACACCTCATCGAGGTCGAGCGTCGCCGCGATGGTGCGCGAGAGGTCGAACAACAACTGCAGCTCCGTCGCGCGCTTCTCGATCTCCGCCTTCAGCTCGAGCGCCGTGCGCGCCTCCTCGAGATCGCGCTGCGTGTCGATCTCGTTCACCTTGAACTCGGTGAGCCGCTCCAGCATGCGATTGAACGCGGTGCCCAGCCGGCCGAGCTCGTCATCGCGGCCCGCCGGCGCGCGCACCACGACATCGCCCTCTTCGGCCCGCTTCATCACCTTCGCCAGCCGCGCGAGCGGAGCGGTCACGAACTTCCTGACCGCGAGGAAGAGAGAGACAGCCAGCACCAGCAGGAACAAGGTGATGAACCACGTCGCGTTGCTGAAGACCTGACCGACCTGTTTGCGCAGCACCGACTCGGGCACTTTGAGCTGCAGCACGCCGGCCTTCAGCGTCGATTCGCCGGTGTGACAGCCGCCGCACGCCACGCCGCCGAGCGGGTAGAGCACTTCGCCGCCGTTTTCATCGAACGCGGTGCGCGCCGAATCGGCCGCGAGAATGCGCTGCGACTCGCTCCACGGCTTGTCTTCTTCTTCGATCGCGCGGCTCCACTTCACGCGGCCGTCGCGGCCGATGATGCGCAGCTCCGTCACCAACTGCAGCGCCGACCAGTCACTGCGCACGGCGTTCGTCACCGCGCGATGCGCCACGCGCGCCTGAGTCCCGGGCTTCACGTCTTCGACCACACCGAACGACGTCGCGACGAAACCGGCGAGGCCGAGCGCGTCGTCACGCGTCTTCTCGCGCACGGCGTGATCGGTCGCGCGCCACGCGCCCGCGGTGCCAAAGGTGGCCAACAACACCGCGGGTACGGCGACCGCCGCCAACAACCTGGTACGAATCGAGCGCAAGGAAGGCGCGCAGCATATGTTCGATCGCGTGGAATTGCTCACTGCGTCATCGATCGAGGTCCCCCATGGCTTCCCCACCAGACACGGTGGAATTTCGATAGGTCCGTTCAGTTCGTTGAATACGTCGTTCGTGGTGGGCGATGACGAGGCGCACGTTCGCGAAAACCTGAAGCGCCTCGCGAACGCGGCGAACGTCGAACCGGACAAGCTGTTCTCGGTCACGCAGGTGCATGGAGACGTGCTCGTTCACGCGCTCGAGTCGACGCCGCGGACGAACGCTGACGCGTTGTGGACGCAGACTCCGGGAACCGCGGTTGGGGTGCGCACGGCCGATTGTCTGCCGGTGTTGCTGCATGATCCACGGAGTGGGCGCGTGGCTGCGGTGCACGCCGGTTGGCGCGGGGTGATCAACGAGCTCACCGCCAAAACCATCGCGTTCTGGAAGGAGCAGGGCACTCGCGCCGAAGACCTTCGCGCCGCCATCGGGCCCTGCATCCAGAAGTGTTGTTTCGAGGTCGATGGCGATCTGCCGGAGCGTTTCTCGGCGGCGTTCGGCCCTGAAGCGGTCGTTTCCATTGAAGGAAAAGCGAAGAAGCACCTCGATCTGCCACGCGCGGTCGCTTTGACACTGCGGCGCGCCGGAGTTCCCGCTGCGAATGTCCAAGCGCTCCCGCACTGCACGCGCTGCGACGAACGCTTCTTTTCGCACCGGCGTGACAACGGCGTCACCGGGCGTCATTTGTCTTTCATTACCTGTCAGGGCGCTTCACGCCTGTAGCACTCGCGCGGGGTGCTTTTCTTGCTCCCGACGGAGCGCCTCTCTATCTTCGACGGCGTCATTCGTACTCTCGCCGCCATCTCCTGTTTTGCGCTCGCCGGTTGCGCGACAGACGTCGTCTCGCGCGCTGAACACGCGGAGCTGTTGTCTGTGATTCGTGCGTTGCGCGCCGACAACGCGCGCCTCGAATCGCGCGTGGAGAAGCTCGAGACCGATCGCCTGGTGAGCAGCGCGAAGCCGATGCCGAAGCCGATCATGGAGGCCGCGAAGGCCGACATGGGCTCGTCAGGGGCGCTGCCTCCGCTCGCGGTGGTCAAGCTCAAGCCCCGGCGCGAGGCGCCCCCGAAGATCGACACCAGCGTCGAGGTCGCCGAGCCGCCCGAGACGTTCACCAATCTCAAAGAGGCGCAGCAGAACTCCGAGCCTGACGAAGCCGACCTCGCGATGGCCGAAGCGCAGTTCGACCGCGGCGTGGAGATGCTGAAGACCGGCAACCTCGACGGCGGCGTCGCGCAGCTGCAGCAGTTCGTGAGCGACTGGCCGAAGCACCCGAAGGCCGACAACGCGCTCTATTTCGCCGGGCTCGCGCTGCATTCGAGCAAGGAATTCGAGAAGGCGGTCGGCTTCTTCGAGCGCGTCGTCTCCTCGTACCCCGCCGGTGACGCGGTGCTCGACTCGATGCTCAAGCTCGCCGACTGCCGCGCCCGGCTGAACAAGCCGAAGGAAGCGCGCGCCACGTGGGAAAGAATCGTCTCCAACTACCCGGGCACCACCGCCGCCACGCAGGCGCAACAGCGGCTCGCTCAGGTCAATTCGCCTTCCACCGGTTCACCGTAAAAGAGGTCTCTCATGCGCAAGCTCATTTTCACTGCGGTCTTCAGCCTCGCCTCGCTCGCCAACGCGCAGGCCTCCGACGAAGACAACAGCCTGACCGAGGGCGGTGCGACCTTCAGGCCCGACGACGAAGACGGCCCGAAGACGCCGTCGCCGTCGACGACCGGCAAGGCGTCGGCTCCCGGCCAGCAGCACACGGTCGAGAAGGGCGACACCCTGTGGGACCTCTCGCAGAAGTTCCTCGGGAGCCCGTGGTACTGGCCCAAGGTCTGGTCGTACAA
>JBEHYH010000418.1:0-5763 GCA_048498275.1 Myxococcota bacterium
TCTGCAGCGCTTCTCGCGGCGCGCGGTGATTCTGTGCCCAGAAGGGTCAGTAGCGCAGACGTTGAGGGCGATGCAGTTCGACAAGATGTTCACGCTCACGCCGACGCTCGACGTGCCGAATGATCTGCAGCTCGAGAAGGTGACGCTCGACAGAACTCCGCCGCAGGGGCTCGCGGCGGTGATGCTCGGCGCGCATCGGGAGCTGTGTGACGTCGATGAGCGCAATCGCGCGCGCTTCGTCGACGTGATGGACGCGCTCGAGCGCTCCAACGGCAAGCACTGAACGCGCTGCGCGTCACGATGTTGCGGCTCGAATGAAGGGCGATTGGTCGCAGCGTGAATGGCGAGCTCGACCACGCTGGCTTCGCGGCACGACACCAGTGATATGAAACGCGCAGTCTTCGTGAAGGTGACCTTCTGGGGCTGTTTTCCGTCGTGGGAACAACCGAAAACGCACCCAGAATCGCGCGTGCTTGAATCAGTTCATCTGAAGCCGAGAGCCCGCTCGTCAGGAGCACGCTCCAATCTTTGCCACCGCTCCTTCCCGAGAGGAAAAACGATTCGGATTCGCTGAGGCATTCGCCCTCGGCAATTCGCGCCACCCGCGTAACGCACTCGAAACATGCCTCCGGGAAGCGCGACACCTGTTCGTCCGTTGACGCAGAATATTTTGAATCACACCGTTCAACAGGAGGAGCCGCTCGATGAAGAAAATCAGAACCGCAGATCCTCTGGTGGTGGGTGTCGTGGTGATGCTCGTCGGTTGGTCGTGGGCGTTCTGGCATTTCTTCGACGTGCCCATCGCGCTGCGCGTGAAGAGCGCGGTCACGAATCATGTGAAGGCTCAAGAACTCGGCGCGCCGCAGGCCGTGTGCACCGATGAAGCCGATTGCTACGCGCACTGGAGCTGTGAAGAGCGCCATGAGCTCTTCGCCAAACGCGAAGAAGACGAGCGCGTGCTCGCGTTCATGGGCTCCGGCATCGCGGTGTTCTTCGTGCTCGTCGACGACGACGGCATGGTGAAGCAGGCCGCGCGCTGCGCGAGTTGAATCACTTCACGACGACGATGACCGGCGCCGACGCGGGCAGTTCGCTGATGCCGTTGCCGGGGAACATCACCGTGAACGCGCCGCTGTCGAACGCGTAGCCCTCGCCCAAGTCGACCGGTTTGCTCACGCGCTCTTCACCCGGCGCGAGCGTGATGAAGTCGTCGTCACCCGGAGGCGCGCGCTTCGCCATCATGCCGCGGTAGTCGATGACGGTGCCGTCGGTGCGCTTCACCAGGAAGAGGTCGTTGCGGAGCCCTTCGAAGAGCGTGTGGTACGTGCAGAACTTCTGCGGCTTGCCGGTGGAGTTCTTCACGCGCATGCGGAACTCGATGGGCTTGCCGACGGTAAACGAGTCAGCCGGCAACAACGTCACGTCGAGCGTCTCACTCAGCTTCGCGGGCACCGCCGGAGCTTGCCCTGCGTCGACGACCTTCGTCGCTGAAGAACACGAGAGAAACACGACCGCGAACACGAGCAAGAAGCGCATGCCTTCGCGTATCACGACGTCAGATCTGCACCCCATCGCGCGTGAGGAGCGCCAGAAAATGATCGTGAAAGAGATGGCGTTGTTGAGTTTGTCAGGCCCTGACTTCCGGCCCGCCGAGGCAGAAGAAAAGCTCGGCATCAAGTTTACGAAGTCGTGTGCGCCCGGCTCCATCGTGACGCGCGGCAGGTATCGCGGGCTCCCGTCGCCCGACGGCAGCGCCGCCGTCATCATCGAGCGAAAAGCCGATGAGGAATTGTTCGAAGGCGCCGCCACACTCGCTGATCAAATCGTTCGCTTCGGCGCGGATTGGAAGGCGCTCGGCGTGACTGACATCGGGCTCGACGTCACGTTTGGCTACGAAGCGCAGTGCAATCTGGAGATCCGCCCGGAGATTCTTCAACGAATCGCGCAGGCGGGAATCACGTTGTCCATCTCCTGCTACGAGACGGAAGAGCGCGGCGATTAGCGAGGTGCAACTTGCTGGTAGACGTTCGCTGTTTGTCGCGCGGTTTCGTCCCATGAATAGGCAAGGGCGTGTGAACGAGCGCGAAGTGATTGTTTGCGGCGTTCGGCGGGGTTCGTGAGCCACTGTGAGAGCAGCGTGGCGAGCGCGCGGGGGTCGTCGGGCCCGACCTGCGCGGCGCCGGCTCCGCAGACTTCGGGCAACGAACCTTCGGTGGAGATGATGGTCGGCACACCGAGCCGCATCGCTTCGAGCGGAGGCAGACCGAAGCCCTCGTAGCGAGACGGGAAGACGAACACGCCCGCGCGTTTCATCAGTGCGTAGAAAACAGAATCACTCAGGTAGCCGAGCGGGCGAACGTCGACCCCGCGCAACTTCACGCGAGCGAATTCAGCTTCGATGGGCCCCGAGCCGAACCAGCGCTGACCCGCGAGCACGAGCGGCACCGGCATTCCTCCATCGTGCAGTGCTTCCATCGCGCGCACGACCAACTGCACGTTCTTCCGCGCGTCGAGCGCGCCGGCGTAGAGAACGAAGTTGTTCTCGGGCGGCAGAATCGCGTCGAGCCATTTCACTGTCGTCTCATCGGGCGGCGCGACGCGTTCGACGTGGTCGACTCCGTGATGCACGACGTGGAGTTTGCGCTCATCGACATCGAAGTGACGCAGCACGCTCTGCTTCGCGGTTTCACTCACGCAGATGACCGCGTCCGCGATCGCGAGACTGCGTGAGAGCCACACGCGGAACTGCCAGCGAAACGGCAGCGACACCGTGTCGGGCAACAACAGCGGCACCAGGTCATGCACCGTCAGCACGAGCGGCGTGTTCGATTTCACGAGCGGCAGATTGAAATTCGAGAGCGCGTGAAAGAGCCGCGGCTGACGTTCATCGAGCAACTTCGGCAACTGCGAGACCGTCCACAACGTGCGCGCGGTGCGGCCGCGGGGAACATCGCCAGAACGCCGAGCGCCCCAGCGTTCAGCATCGACGCCGATACGCCCGAGCGCCGCGTGCAATTCGCGCGTGTACAGCGCAATGCCGGTGGTGGGCTCGTCCCAGAGCGTGGCGTCGAGTGCGATGGGTGACACGTGCGCGACGCGCTGTAGCACGTGCCGAAGTGAAGTAAGGGCACGCGCGTGGGGCAGGTTCATCAGCTCATTCCCGATTTCAAACCCGCTGACGCGATGGGGCAGGCTGCGGTCGCGTGGCAGCGCGTGCTCCGGCACCTCGGGTACACCGGGGAGATTTTTGCGGGCGCGGTCGCGCCTGAATTTCGCTCGCTGGTGCGGCCCGCGGAGGAGCTGAAACCCGCTCCGGAGGACCTCGTGCTGTACCACCACGGCATCGCGTCACCGCTCGCCGGGCGCGTGATGCATCTGCCGTGTCGTCGCGCGGTGGTGTTTCACAATGTGACTCCGGCGCGGTTTTACGAGGGCACGCGGTTGGCGGAAGCGCTCGTCGCCGGGCGCGCGCAGTTGGCGGCGCTCGCCGAGGCGGTCGAGTTCTCGATCGGCGTCTCCGAGTTCAACGCGGCGGAGTTGCGTGAAGCAGGGCATCGCAACGTGCACGTGGTGCCGTTGTTCGTCGAGCCCGAGCGGTTCACCGGTGAATCGAACGCGCCGAAGTTGCCGCGCGTCGTCTCCGTCAGCCGCGTGGTGCCGCACAAGCGCATGGAGGATCTGCTGTCGCTCCATGAAGAGCTTCGACGAATCGCTCCGCGCGCAGAGTTGTGGATCGTCGGTGGCTACGCGCCGGGGCATGAGGCGTTCAAGAAGCTCGCGGCGCGCGCGAAGCAGTTGGGTGGCGTGCGCTTTCTCGGGCGCGTTTCGCACGAGCAGTTGGTGACCGCGTATCGGCAATCGGACGTTTTCGTTTCGATGTCGGAGCACGAAGGTTTCGGAGTTCCGCTGATTGAAGCGATGGCGTGTGAAATTCCCGTGCTCGCGTTCGGTGCCGCGGCGGTGCCGGAGACGATGGGCGGTCGTGGAGTCGTTTTCGATGAGAAGAACTTCGCGGCGCTCGCGGAAGTTGTTCGTGAAGTGACCGACAACTCCACGTTGAGGAAGAAGTTGATTGCTGGGCAGCTCGAGCGTGTTGGTGCGCTTTCGTTTGAGAACACGCTCAAGAAGATGAGTGCGGCCCTCACCCCGACCCTCTCCCGTAGACGGGAGAGGGGGAGTTCGAAACGTGTCGCGATCGTCGTGCAGCGGTTCGGTGAAGAGATTTCCGGCGGCGCGGAGGCCCATGCGCGTCAGGTCGCGCTCCGGCTCGCGAAGCATGTCGATGTCGAGGTGCTGACGACGTGCGCGAAAGACCACCTTACGTGGGCGAACGAATTCACGCCGGGCGTCGAGCGCGATGGCGCGCTCAAGGTGCATCGCTTCCCGGTGTCGCGGCCGCGGCAGATGCGGCCGTTCAATCGGCTCTCTGATGCTGTCTTCAAGGAGCGCCAGGACTTCGTCACTGAAACGCATTGGCTCGCGGAGCAGGGCCCGTTGTCGCCCGCGTTGCTCCGGGCGATCGCCGAACGTCGCGACGACTTCGACGCGTTCATCTTCTTCACGTACCTCTACGCGCCCACCGCGTGGGGCGTGCCGCTGGTGAAAGACAAAGCACTCGTCATCCCCACGGCGCACGACGAGCCGCCGTTGCGCTTCGGTGCGATGAACGACGTCTTCAATTCTCCGCGCGCGCTGCTCTGCAACACGCCGGAAGAAATCGAACTCATCGAGCGCCAATTCCCGAACGCTGCACGCCGTCGCGTCGTCGGCGTCGGCATCGACCCGCTCAAAGGCAACGCCAAACGTTTTCGCAAGGCGTTCGACCTCGACGAGCCGTACCTCCTTTATGTCGGCCGCATGGAGGCGGGGAAGAACGTGCCCGAGCTCGTTCGCCGCCATCAAGCGCTGGTGCGCGACTTCCACGACGCGCCGTCACTCGTGCTCATGGGCGGCGGAGACTTGAGGCCGAAGGGCACGCGCGTCATCTGCACCGGCCGCGTCGATGAACAGACGAAGTGGGACGCATTGTCAGGCGCGCTCGCCGTCGTCGTGCCGAGCAGTCTCGAGAGTCTTTCACTCGTCACGCTCGAAGCGTTCGCGGCTGGAACTCCCGTCATCGGCAACGCAGCGAGTGAAGTCGTCGCCGGCCAGCTCGAGCGCAGCGGCGGTGGCGTCACCTTCGAGCTCAACAGCGACGAGAGCTTCCGCGCCGCGGTTCAGATCGCCGGAGCCAAGCGTTCAACCCTTGCCAGACGCGCGCGGGCCTTCGCCGCGAAGGCGAATTGGAATGAAGTGATTCGCGCGTACCTCGAGGAACTCGAATGAAACTGCTCGGCAAAGACATCTCGGCGGCGAAGTTGATGAACGTGGTGAGCGAGCGTCTCGCGGCGCGCGGCCTGAGCACGCGCGTCGGCGAGCAATGGCTCGATGAAGAAGTCGAAGCGCGCGTCGACCCGCTCAGCTTCAATCTTCAGGCGCTCGAAGAGAATTCAGACGCGACGCGCGGGCTGCCGTTGGAAACGCATCGCGATGGGCTCAGCGGCCGCGCGGTGCTCGCGGCGAAGCGCGTCTTCCGCGGCGTCGGGCAGATTTTCATCAACGAAGCGCTCTCGCGGCAGGTGGTCTTCAACGGTCACGTGCGCGATTCGTACGCGCAGTTGTCGGCCGAGGTGTTGCGCCTCCGCGCGCGCATCGAAGAGCTCGAAGCCGAAGCGGCGGCGCAACCCGTCGTGAAGCCCAAACCTGTGCCACAATTCCGCCAGC
>JBEHYH010000419.1:0-5762 GCA_048498275.1 Myxococcota bacterium
GCCGCGCTGGCGGCATGGCCCGGGGAGGTGACGCGCTTCGGGTACGAAGACTGGCACCGCCCCGGCGACGCGCGGCTGACGTTGTTGAACGCGCTCCTCCTGCATTCGGAGGAGCTGGATGACGACGCGCTCATCGCGTTGCTGAACAGCCCGACCATTCCCCCGCTGCGAATGCTCGACGTGAACGGCACGCAGGTCGGCGACGCGGGCACTCGCTGGCTGGCGACCTGGCCGGGGCTCGCGCACCTCTCGGCGTTGAACCTCGTCGACAACGCGCTGGGCGATGCAGGCGTCGTCGCGCTGGCGGAGTCACCGCTGCTCGAAGGTGTCATCTCGCTCGACCTCGGCTTCAACCCGCTGACTGACGAGGCTGCGCGCGCGCTGGCGGCGTCACCGCACCTCACGCAGCTCACGTGGCTCGGGCTGTACTCGTGCCAGCTCTCCGCCGACGGCATGGTCGCGGTGCTGACGTCGCCGCGACTCCCCTCGCTGCGCACGTGCGTCACCGGAGCGTCGGGTTTCTCGGCCACGCATGCACGCGCGTTGGTGACGGCGGCCCATGCGCCTGCGCTGCGCGAGCTCCGGTTCGACTGGTTCCGCATCAGCGACGAGGCCCTCGTCGCGCTCGCGCCATGGCGAGGCTTCGAACACGCAGCGCTGCTGACGCTGGCGCACAACAACCTCGGCACCGCGGGCGCCGTCGCCCTGGCACACGCGCCGCTGCACGCCCTCGCGGAGCTCGACCTGAGCGGCAACGCCATCGACGACGTGGGCCTCGAGGCGCTCACGCGGGCACCATGGTTCTCACACGTGACGACGCTGAAGCTGTCGAACAACGCGCTGACCGCGCGCGGTGCGATGGCGCTCGCGACTTCGCCTCTCGCGGCGAACCTCACGAAGCTGGAGCTCGCGAAGAACAAGCTCGGGGCCGCCGGCGCTCGTGCGCTCGCTGAGTCTCCACACCTCACGCGTCTTCAAGAGCTCGCGCTCGACGACAACGAACTGGGAGACGACGGTGCGCGCTCTCTCGCCGGTGCGACGCGGTGGGCTGACCTGCGTCGCCTGCTGCTCAACGCCAACGGCATCACCGACGCCGGCGCGCGCGCCCTCGCGGAGTCACCGCGGCTCGCGAACGTGAAGTGGCTCCGGCTCTTCCACAACGAGCTCTCGGAAGCCGGCAAGCAGCTCGCGCGGTGACTCAGCGCCGGTAGCGGATCAACAGGTACGCGGTGGCGCCGCGTTCATCGAAGCCGGCGCCCGCGCTGCCCCAGGAGAACTCGTGACGGCCCTCGCCCACCGCCGCCGCGAGCCAGCGCGTGTCCTCCGCGACGATGGCCTGCTCTTCGGCGAGCGACCACTGCTCCCAACCGCGGGGCTCGCGCGCTCGATTCAGGAGAATCGAGAAGAGCCGCTCGCGCTCGAAGGTAAGCGTGGCAACGAAGGCAACGCCCCCAGTGAGGCGCTTCGGCAGCTCGAGCCAGGTCCACGTGTCGCGGTGGCGCTTCGTCGCTGAGCTGCCCAGCGGAGTCGTGAGGAACTCCGCGAGGGGCCTCGAGGGGTCGACCTGCGCACCATCGTCGTACGTCAACACGCCCGTCGCCACGTCGAGGCTCATCGCGACACCGTACCAGCGCCGCGAGACGCCATGCGGCCAGCCACCGCGCGCGTGACACAGACGATGCGCTTTTCGATGACGCCTTGAACCCGCGCGGTGTGTCGCTGGTCCCGGCGACGCCTCAGACCGCCGCGTGCGGTGCGGTCAATGGCTCCACCGATGGTTCAAGCCACCGCCTGCGGCGCCGTCGAAAACTCCTCCGCGGTCTCGAGCTGCAGATCGGCGAGGTTCAGCTCGGAGGTCAGCGCGCGGAACGCGAGCGTCGACCCCGGCCACAGCGTGCGGTTCTTTCCCGTCGCGTCGAGGTACCAGCTCGCGCAGCCAGAGCTCCACACCGTGCCGGGGAAGCGCGACTGGATGAAGTCGTTGAAGCGCTGCGTGGCGTCTTCCTTCACCTCGATGGCCCGCGCGTTCATCGCGTCACACGCCTCCAGGTGCTTCATCACGAAGTGGATCTGCGACTCGATGACGTAGACCATCGAGTTGTGCCCCAGGCCCGTGTTCGGCCCCATCAGCATGTAGAAGTTCGGAAAGCCGGGCACCGTCGTGCCGCGATACGCCTGCAGACCGTGCTTCCACGCGTCACGGGCGAGCTCCTTCCCCGAGCGACCCGTGACCTTCATCGCCGCGAGCGGAGCCGCGAGGTCAAACCCCGTGCACCACGCGATGACGTCGCACTCAATTTCGCGGCCATCGGCGGTGACGACGCCCTTCTCCGTCACCTCGCGAACGCCTCCGACCTCGAGCGACACGTTCTCGCGGTTGAACGCCGGGTAGTAATCGTCAGACAGCAGAATGCGTTTGCAGCCCGGCAGGTAACTCGGCGTCAGCTTCTCGCGCGTCGCCGCGTTCTCGATGACCGACATGTGCCGCTTGCCCAACCACGCCGCCGCGCGCAGCAACCACGTGAAGCCGGTGAACGCGATGATGCGCGCTTCGAAGAACGCGTAGATCGACGCACGCCGGAGGAGCCGCAACACCGGCACCGCCGCGTAGAGCTTCTTCATGAATTCAGAAATCGGCCGGTCACCACGCGGCAACACCCACGCCGGAGTGCGCTGCACCACGGTCACCTGCTTCGCGACGGGGGCAATCGCCGGCAACACCTGAATCGCCGACGCGCCGGTGCCGACCAGCGCGACGCGTTTGCCGGCGAGGTTCAGCGCGCCATCCCACTGCGCGGAATGCACCTGCGCGCCCTTGAAACGTTCACGCCCCGGCACGTCGGGGAACTTCGCGTTGTGGAGCGCGCCCACGCCGAGCACCACGTGCCGCGCGCGATGCCGCTCACCCGACTTCGTGGTCACCGTCCACGTCGCGGAGCGCTCGTCGTAGTCGCACGCGCTCACCTCGACGCCGAAACGGCAATTCGCGAGCACGCCCTCCTGCTGCGCAACGCCTTCGAGGTACTTCAGAATCTCCGGCTGCGGCGCGAAGTGATGCGACCACGCTGGGTTCGGCGCGAACGAGAACGAATAGAGATGCGAGGGAACGTCACATGCACAACCGGGGTAGTGATTCTCGCGCCACGTGCCGCCGACGCCCGCGCCCTTCTCGAGCAACAGCCATGAACGCCTGCCCTCGCGCTGCAGCGTCACCGCCATGCCGAGGCCAGAGAAACCGGCTCCGACGATGAGCACGTCGAGCGTGTTCGACATCACGCTGCCTGAACCTGCGACTGCTTCCAGTTCGCGAGCAACTGCGAGTCGTCGCGATTCATCGGGTGGAAATCGCGGCGGTAGTACTCGAGGTACGGGCGCCACAGCGCGCGGAACAGCCCGTCTTTGTCGACGCACAGCGTGCGGAACAGCTTCCACCACTCGGTGATGCTGAAGAGCTTCCCGCTCTTCGCCATGAAGACGGTGGTGTTGATACCCGCGGCCCACCAGAACAGCAGGGTCACGACGAGCATCACGCGGCAGCGCTCGAACCAGGTGCCCCCCACCGCGTTGTACACGTCGAACGCCACCGCGCGATGTTCGCTCTCCTCAGCCGCGTGCCAGCGCCAGAGCGCGGCCATCTGCGGGTGAACGCCTTCGAGCAGCGTCGGCGAGCCGAGAATGTGTTCGCCCATGAGCGAGGTGAAGTGCTCGAGCGCCGCGGTCACCGCGAGCTGCCGGCGCGGGCTGAAGAACTTCGAGGCGACCGAGAGCAGGAAAATCGGGAGCAACCGCTCCATGCGCGCGACCGGGTACCACTGCGCGAGCCGGTCGTTGTAGGCGAGGTGCTCGCGGCCATGAAAACCCTCCTGGCCCGCGAACGCGGCGACGTCAGCTTTCAATTTCGGATCGGTGAGTTGCGGCAGGTAGTGACGCACCGACTTCACGAAGAACGTCTCGCCGACGGGGAAGAAGACCGACAACTCGTCCCAGAAGACGGACGCGCCGATGCCGCGCGGGTGCCAGAAACGCGGCACGCCGGAGAGATCGAACTTGAGGTTGCGCACTTCGATGTCGCTGGTGCTCATGGCTCCGAGCATCTGACAGCCGGGCGCGGCGTGCACGCCGGTGGCGGTGCGTGTCAGTGCCAGCGTGTTGTCAGCGCAGGCCACGCGTAGGCTCGCGGCGTGCCCGACACCTGCAAAGAGGTCTTTGATTCGGTGTGTGCGCAGCTCGCTGAAGCGTTCGCGAACGATGGTCTGCGCTTTCGACGCTCGCGCCCGCGGTTGAGCCAGACCCGCGGCGACCTCACCCTTGAAATGAACTTCTGGTCGTCGCACTCGAACATCGAGGGCGATTTCGTGTGTCTCGAGACGTTGTCGTATGTGAGCTCGAAGTCGCTCGCCGCGTGGGTGAAGAAAACCGGAGTCGGACGCAACGGAACAATTCTCTCGGTCGCCAGGACTGTCGACAACGTGTGGGGGCTCACGACCGTGACGGAGCTCGCCGCGAAACTTCGCCGCGCTCATTGGGAGCCGATGAAGGTCATCTCACCGAGCGGAGAGCTCCCTCCGAACTTGCCCGACTCGTTGACCATCATCGACGACAGCTACGCGTGCTGGCTCTGGATGCAGGGTCGCAAGAAGGAGGCGCTCGCTGTGCCCGGCCTCGAAGATGCGTTCATCGCCGCGCTCAAGAAGGTGAAGTAGCGCTCAACACTTCACGCGCGGTGTCGACGAACAGTCGCAGCGGCGTCGAACGTCGCGCGCGGCTGGGGAAGTAGAGAAAGAACCCGGGGACACGCGGCGCGTAGCTCTCGAGCACGACTTCGAGCTCACCGGTGCGGAGTTGATCAACCACGCGCGGCTCGGGGGCGTACGCGAGCCCCATTCCCCTCGCGGCGAGGGCGCCGGAGAGTGAACTGTCAGTGGTGATGACGCCGCCACGCACCGGCACGCGCCATGACTTGCGGCCGCGCTCGAGTTCCCATGCGTAGAGCGCGCCGGTGGTCGTCGAACGGAACGCGATGCACTCATGCGCGAGCAGGTCTTCTGGCTTCTGCGGGCGGCCGCGCTTCTTCAAGTACGCCGGTGAACCGACGACGAGAAAACGGAACGACGGCGTCACGCGCACCTGCACCATGTCGCGCTCGATGCTCTCCGCGAGGCGCACGCCCGCGTCGAACGCGCCGGCCGCGATGTCGACGAAGCGGTCTTCGAGAACGACTTCGACCGACACGCGCGGGTAGCGCTCGCGAAAAATCGGGAGCACCGGTTCGATGACCATCTGCCCCGCGAGTCGCGGCACCGAGAGCCGCAACCGGCCCACCGCCTCGCCCGGCTTCGCCGAGATTTCAGACATCGCCGAGGCGAGTTGCGTCATCGCCGGGCCCGCGCTGTCGACGAGCCGCTGCCCTTCATCGGTGAGCGAGACGCTGCGAGTCGTGCGGTGGAAGAGCGTCACGCCCAGCACCTTTTCCAATTGCCGCACCGACTGACTCAACGCCGCGCGGGAGAGCGCGAGCTCACGCGCCGCACCGCTGAAGCTTCGGGCGCGCGCCACCGCGAGGAACGCCTGCATCTGCGTGAAGGGAGCCTGATTCATGATTGTTCATATTTACTTAACAGCTCATCAGTCTGCGCGCCCCTAGCGACTGCGAAGTGGCGGGCGTAAATTATTTATATTTTTATTTAAAATATCAAAAATTTCTAAAATTAAATTCTCTTCAATAAAATAAAAAAAATCTACATTTTTTTCATACTCAACGT
>JBEHYH010000420.1:0-5755 GCA_048498275.1 Myxococcota bacterium
CGCGGGAGCTACGTGCAGTCGATCGAAGACAACCTCCACGCGTACACGGTCGAAGGCTGCGGCAAGCAGACGACGGCGCTGCTGCATTGCATGGCGGGCCTGTGCAAGTGGCGCGAGACGCCGGAGCAGAAGGCGGCGATCGACCTTCAATGCCCGCGTGAACAACTGACGCGACAGGTGCAGGGCACGCGCTTCGTGATGAGCGGCTGCGGTCAGACGCGCACCTACGGTTTCGTGCGTGGCCATCTGGTGCCCGTCGTCACCAACCTGCCGCAATGATCAGCGCCCGGCGGTGAAGCTCACGTTGCCCGAGATGATCGGGTGCTGTGCGGCGGTCTCGAACGGCACCGTCGGCCACCACTTCTCGGGAGCCGGCGGCGCGGTCGGGTCGACGCTCTGCCCCGGCTTCGGCGTGACCACGGTGACGCCGAGCCGCTGCGATTCAGCGAGCGCGCGCTCAATCGGCTCCGTCCACGAATGGTACGCGAGCGTCAGCAGCCCCCAGTGAATCGGGAGGAACACTTTGCCGCGCAGCTTCTGATGCGCGAGCACGGCCTGCTCCGGGCCCATGTGCCAGTCGGGCCAACCGCGGTGGTACTGGCCGACCTCGAACATCGTGAGGTCGAAGGGCCCCAGCTTCTCGTCGATCTTCTCGAGCGCGCTGAAGAGCCCGGTGTCGCCGGAGAAATACACGCGATGCTGCGGGCCGATGAACGCGTACCCGCTCCACAGCGTCATGTCGCGATCGAGCACCTGCCGGCCCGTCGCGTGCCGCACTGGCGTCGAGACCACCGTCAACGCGCCGAGCTTCACTTCGTCCCACCAGTCGACCTCGATGATCTTCTCCGGGGCGATGCCCCAGTATTCGAGGTGCGCGCCCGCGCCGAGCGGCACGATGAACTTTGCCGCCTGATCCTTGAGCGCGATCAGCGTCCGATGATCCATGTGATCATAGTGATCATGTGAAACCACGACCGCATCGAGCGGGCCCAGTTTTTCGAGCGGGAGAATCGGCGGGAAGTAGCGCCGCGGGCCGACCCATGTGAGGGGCCCCGCACGTTCGCTCCACATCGGATCAGTGAGAATGCGCACACCGTCGACCTCGACCAGCGTCGAGGAATGCCCGAACCAGGTGACGCGCAGGCCGCTCGCCGGAGCCGATGAAAAGTCAGGCACCACCGTCGGCACCGGCACCTTCGGGCTCAGGTCGTCACTCGCGCCGAGCCCTTCGAAGAACGCCTTGTAGTGATTCTCGATGGGCTCCGGGTTCTCGAAGAGGCCCTGTTTCCACTGCGGCGAGCGCTCCATGCGCGCGCGGCGTTCACCGGTGGCGCTCTTGCCGAGCCCTTCCCAGGCCTGCGCCAGCACCACGAGCGCTCCGAGCAGAAGTGCCACCCCGAGAATCCTCAAAATCTGGCGAAACATTGGAGCGACCACGTTAACGGTCTGCCCCCGCCGCACCGTGAATTTTTGTAAGGAACGGCCGTGGTGATGCCCATGCTTCCGCGCGCGTGCCTGTTCGTGTTGGTGATTGGCGCTTCCGGCTGTTTCCGCAACGCGAAACTGGCGACCGCGCGTGAGGCCGTTGAAACCTTCAACGCTCCCGTCAAGTGCGGGCCGATGGGCTTTCGCCGCATCCCCGTGGAGGCGCGGTTTGGCGAGTACGTGCGGCTGACGGTGGCGTCTCCGGTGCCGCTGAGCGGTTCGGTGATGGTGCACGCCGCCGGTCTCGCGTACCCCGCGCGCGTGTGGACGAGCGAGGGCGACGGGCTGGTGGTCGAAGCGCGATTCGAGAATACCGACCCTGATCTCCCTTCGGCGTTGCGCGCGACGCAGCCCATCGACGTGACGATCGCTGATCTCACCGCGACGAATGGCGGGAGCTGCGAAGGCGCGGTGTTCACGCTGGAGCATGGCCGTCTGATTCCTCCGACGAGCGACGCGGTGTGGGTCGCGGAGCTCGAGCGTCGTGGTGGTGCCGAGCTCGCCGCGCGCCGTGAAGCCCGCCGGCGCATGACCGAAGAAGAGCTCGCGCGCGCGACCGAGAACTCACAGCCCGAGTTCTCGACCGTGCTCGCCGGCTGGAATCAGGCGGAGACCGATGTCGCGACGCCGGTCGCGGTTGCCTCGGTGGACATCGATTCGTGGAACGACGCCCAGCTCGAGCAGGACTCGGTCGCTGTCGCGCTGGCGAACGCTGATGCGCAGAGCTCGGCGATCGCGGCCGCGCTGGCGAACGTCGGCGCCCAGAGCGCGAGCGTCGTCGCGCAGATGAACGTCGAGAACTCGGCGGTCGCCGTCGCGCAGTTGAACGTCGGCGCGCAGAGCGCCGCGAGCGCGACGGGGAACACCACCATTCAGAACTCCACGATTGCCATCGCGCAGGTGAACGCCGGCACCCAGGGCACGGTCGCGCAGAACACCAACATCGAGAACTCCACCGTCGCCGTCGCGCAGGTGAACGCCGCGTCTGACTTCGCGGAGTACGACGCCGACGATGAATACGACGCGAACGTTTCAGCGCGCGTCGCGCCGCCGCTGCCCACCGTCGCCGCGATGTACCCGGCGGGCTGCACCGAGCTCGCGTGCGTGCTCCCCGCGACGCAGTGCACGGCCGGCTGCACGCCGGCGCCCGGCGCCTGCACCGAGAGCAGTTGCACGGTGAGCGGCCAGGTCGTCGAGCTCGCCGCGTACCCGCGTGGCTGCGCGACCAACACCTGCGCGATGCCCATCAGCCGGTGCACCGGCGCCTGCTCGCGCGCGCCCGGCGTGTTCATCAACGGAAGCTATTCGTGCCCGGCGCAGCGCGTGGCCGTGACGGCGCCGGCGCCCGCTCCTCAAGCCGAAGCGTGGTCGAGCTATCAGCCTTCCGCGCCGGTCGAAGCGGAATGGAACACCGCGCCCGTCAGCGTCACGACACAGACCGCGTACCAGGTGCCGCCTCCGCAACCGCAGGTCGTCGTCGCCGCGCCGCCGCCTGAAGTCGACGTGGCCGTCGATGTCGCTGCGGTGTTGCCGTGGTTCTTCGGTGCGGTGATTTCAGCCCCCGCGCCAGTGCCGGTGGTCCGCCCCACGCCGCGGTACATTCCGGTGCCACCGCCTCCGGGCGCGATGCACGGCGCGACGCCGGTTGGTCAGCGTTACCGCCGCTGAACGAGGCAACGTCAGAACGGCGGGTTCGCTCGTGAGCGCGCCACACAACAGCGGGGAATGAAGCGTCGATCGAACTGGGCGCGCACCGTTCGCGATGCACGCCGCTGAGCGCACGAAATGAAAACGCCGCGCGATCGAGATGATCAGCGCGGCGTTCGCGTGTGTCTTCGAGCTTCGCTCAGCGCGCGACCGCTGACGACAAGGCGCGGTGCACCGCTTCGAGCGCCTTGCGGGCCTCGAGCAGCTCCGCACGTTCACGCGTGAGCTCCGCGACCTGGCGCGCGAGCGTGTCGCGCTCGGTCTTCAGCGCGTCGGTGCTGCGGCGCAACGCCATCGCGTTCTCCTGCGCGGTCTCGAGCTCCGCGGCGAGGCGCTCCTCTTCCGCGAGCGAATCGGCGATCTCCGCGTCCTTCTTCGAGACCAGCTCCATCAGCTCGTGCTTCTCCTTCTCGCGCGCGTCGAGCTGCTGACGCGACTCCTGCAGCGCGAGCAGCGACTCGTTGCGCTCACCTTCGAGCGACTCGAGCTCACGCTCCAGCTCGTTGAGCAACGACACGCGGCTCTCCATCTCCTTCGAGAGTCGGCGCGCTTCATCCATCCGCGTGCGGGCTTCTTCGGTGGCGCGCTCCGACTGACGGCGCGCGGCCTCGAGGTCTTGCGTCAACGCGAGGTTCATCGCGCGCGCCTTGGTCAACTCGCTCTGCAGCGCGGAGATGCGCTCGACGGCCAGCACGCCCGCCTCTGCGACCGTGTCGGGCAGCGGCTCCGGGCGCGGGTTCTGACGCACGGCCTTGATGCGCTCCTTGATGCTCGCGCGGCGCTCTTCGATGTCGAACTTCGGCATCGGCGTCGGCTCGGGAGCGGTCTGCACCTCCACCAGCTCCGGCGGTGGCTCGGCGTGCGCGACGGGCGCGTGCACTTCGGCGGCGGCGGCCATCGCCTGCACGGCTTCCTCGCGCTCCAGCGCTTCGGCGAAACGCTCGGCGGCGGTCACGCGGCTCGCGTTGGCGGCGGCGCGCTCCTTGATGGCGGCGCCGAGGCTCGGCACCTCGGAGACGACCTGCTGCGCGAGCGCTTCCACCGACTCGGCGCTGACGGCGGTTTCGGTCTGGGTCTCAGTCGCAGCTCCGGTCAGCAACCCCAGTCTCATGCGCGGCTTGGCCCGGCTCACGTTCGCGTCGAATGCTTTCTTCATGTTCGTTTCCCTTCGTCAAAAATGGTTCAGGCGCTCTTCGCGCGTGGCGCTTTCTCGGCCGCAGCCTTCACGAGCCGCGCGAGCACTTCGTCGAGCAGCTTCTGCACGTCGCCCGCACCCTTGCTGTCGCGATCGAAGCGGAAGATGGGCATGCCTTCGCTCGAGGCCTGCGCGAAGCGCGTGCACTGACGAATCACCGTCGGCATCAGGTACTCGGGGTAGTGCTGCTGGAGCGCCGCGAGCGCTTCCTTCGCGAGCTTGAATGTCGCGTTGAAGCTGTTGACCACGATGAACACGTGGTCGAGCACGTGACCCAGGTCTTCTTCGAGCGAGTTCACGGTCTCGAACAGCAGCTTGAGCCCGTGGAACGAGAGGAAGTCGGCCAGCACCGGCACCAGCAGGTCATCAGCCGCCATCAACGCGTTGAGGTTGAGCAACCCGAAGCTCGGAGGCGCGTCGAAGATGATGAAGTCGTAGTGCGCCTCGACCTCCTTCAGCGCGTTCTTGAGTTTGAACTCGCGGCCCGCCATCGGCATCAGCGCGAGGTCGACGGTCGACATCGAGAGGTTCGACGGAATGAAGTCGAGGTTCGGGAGCGACGACTTCTGAATCACGCCCGAGAGCGGCTGCTTCTTCACCAGCACGTCGAGCAGCGTGCGCTCGAAGTCTTCGCCTTCGAAGCCGAGGCACTTGGTGGCGTGGCCCTGGCTGTCGAGGTCGACCAGCAGCACGCCGTAACCCATCTCCGCGAGGCGCCACGCGTATGAGCTCGAGAGCGACGTCTTGCCCGTGCCGCCCTTGAAGTTGAGGAAGAGCTGCTTGCGCGTGCCGAGCGACTGCGGCTCGAGCTGCAGCTTGCCGCGGAGATCCCACACGTCTTCGGGCGTGTACGTGTCCTTCTTGAGCGCGGCGGTGAGCGCCTTCGGCGCGATGCCCAGCAGGTCCGCCGCTTCTTTCGGGGTGTAGACGATGGCGTCCATAGGTTGCTCCTTCAGGCGACGAAGTACTTGAGGCCGCGACGAACGATCTGGCCCTGAGAAAGAAGTGCGCCGCACGCGCGCATCACGTCGTCTTGTGACGCGTTGAGGCCGCTCGAGAGCTCGTGCAGCGGGCGGCCGCGAATCGCAGCGCGCAGCTCGCGGAGAATCCCCGACGACAACTCCGGCGAAGGTTGAACGGTCGCGGTGGTGACGGCGACGGTGGTCGTCGCCCGCTGTGCCGCCGGAGCGTGCGGTGCGGCTGCGGTCTGCGACGGAACAGACGGCACGTGTGTCGCGTGACTCTCCGCAGACGCAGTGACAACCGGTGACGACGCATGCGACGCACGGGGCGCGACAACTGCAGACTGCGACGATGGCACACCCGGCCTTGTCCGACCTCGTCGACCTGGGCCTTGGTCAGCTTGCG
>JBEHYH010000421.1:0-5740 GCA_048498275.1 Myxococcota bacterium
GGAAAGTCCGGGCTCCAGAGGGCAGGGTGCTGGTTAACGGCCAGCCGGCGTGAGCCGCGGGAAAGTGCCACAGAAAATAAACCGCCTCGAAAGAGGTAAGGGTGAAACGGTGCGGTAAGAGCGCACCGCGTCTCTGGTGACAGAGACGGCACGGCAAACCCCACCTGGAGCAAGAGCCAATAGGGAAGCCTTCTCGAAAGAGAAGATGGGTGGCCCGCCCAATGCTTCCGGGTCTGCTCGCTCGAGGGCGTCAGCAATGGCGCTCCTAGATGAATGTTCGTCGCTCTCTCGAAAGAGGGAGAACAAAACCCGGCTTACGGGTGACTCCGGCCGTTTTCTTGTCGCTCGCTCGCGCGGGACAATCCTTGCTCCGCTCGCGATTGTCCTCGCCATCCGCATGAAGCCGCGGCCGATTCCGCTCACTCGGGTTTCTTTGTTGTTC
The DNA here is from genome assembly GCA_048498275.1 of Myxococcota bacterium. Taxonomy (GTDB): domain Bacteria; phylum Myxococcota; class Myxococcia; order Myxococcales; family Myxococcaceae; genus Archangium_A. The sequence continues at coordinate 443 of JBEHYH010000421.1, forward strand.
GGCTGCGCTGAAACCTCCGCTGCGCTCCGGTTTGCAGCTGGAGCCGGCGTGCGGCCGCCGACTCCCGCCTCACAACGGTTTCCCGCCCTGCGGGAGAGGTTGGGAGGACGGCCATCGTGGGTTATGAGCCGCGGGCCATGCGTCTCCTGCTCCCAGCGATTCTGTTGCTGTCTGCGTGCATCGTCGAAGCGCCCACCAAGGAAGGCACGCAGGGTTCTGCGCCCAAAGCGCCGCCGGCTGAAGTGAAGAGCGGTGCCAACTTCGGTGACGCGTTCGAGCTCACCAACGCCATCATCAACCCCAGCCGCGGCACGCCCGGCGAATCGGTGCGCGTGTTGATGAACTTCAAGGTCACCAAGACCCCCGACCGCGACTACGGCATCTTCGTGCACATCGAAGACGTCGACGGCCGCGCCGAGCGCTTCAACGTCGACCACGCGCCCCGCAAGCCGACCTCGCAGTGGCAGCCCGGTGAAGTGGTGCAAGACATGTTCGAGATCCCCATTCCTCCCACCATGCAGGTGCGCGGCCTCACGCTGCTCATCGGCTTCTGGGACCCGCAGACCAACCAGCGCCTGCCCATCGTGAACAAGGAAGCGGTGCCCAACGATGGTCGCGACCGTCTCATCGTCGCGCGCTTCCCGGTCGTGCCGCCCCAATGACGCTCACGTTGTTGTTGGCCGACCTCTCGCCGGCTCCGGCTGCAGGGGTCGATTCGTCGACGTTGATTGCCGGCGGCGCATGCCTCGCGGTCGCGGTGTTCATGCTCATCGCGTTGCGCCGCGCGACGTCACGCATGCGCCCGCCCGAGCCGGAGACGAAAGAGCAGCTCCCGTCGCAGACGCAGCTTGAGACCGAAATCGAAGCGCCGAAGGTGACGCTGGCGCCGACGGCCGAAGAAGAAGCCAGGCGCGCCGCCGCGGAAGACGCGCGCCGCAAAGCCGAAGAGCTCAAAGCGCAGCAGGCCTCGCGCGAAGACGTCGAAGCCGCGCGCAAAGAAGCGTACCGGGCCGAGAAGGCGCTCGAAGCTGAAGAGAAGGCGCGCAAGGTCCGCGAACGCGAAGAAGCCGAACGGCTCCGCGTCGAAGAAGAGCAGCGGAAGAAAGACGAAGCCGCGCGTCTCGAAGCCGAAGCGAAGGCCGCCGCGCAGAAGAAGATCGACGCCGAGGCGGGCCAGACGCTCGCCGCCGGTCTCGCGAAGACGAAGCGCGAAGGTTTCATGGCGCGGCTGTCGGGGCTCTTCGGCGGTGGCGCGAAGACCATCGATGAATCGGTGCTCGCGGAGCTCGAAGAGGTGCTCTTCACCGCCGACATCGGCGTGAAGACCGCGTCGCGGCTCGTGGAGCTGGCGCGAGAGAAGGCAAAGTCGAACGCCGACCTGAAGCCCATCATCCGCGAAGAGGTGCAGCGCATCGTCGACCTGAAGGCGAACCACACGCTGGGCGGCGGCGGGCCTCCGCACGTCATCATGGTGGTGGGCGTCAACGGCGCGGGCAAGACCACCACCATCGGCAAGCTGGCGGCGAAGGCGCACGCGGCGGGCAAGAAGGTGCTGCTCGGTGCGGGCGACACGTTCCGCGCGGCGGCGGCGGAGCAGCTCGACGTCTGGGCTGAACGCGCGGGCGCTGACCTGGTGAAGGGCAAGGAAGACGCGGACCCTGCGTCGGTCGTGTTCGAAGCGGTGAAGCAGGGCGTCGAGCGCAAGGTCGACCTCGTCATCGCCGACACGGCCGGGCGTCTGCACACCAAGGCGAACCTGATGGAGGAGCTGAAGAAGGTTCGTCGCGTCATCGAGAAGGCGCTGCCCGGCGCGCCGCATGAAGTGCTGCTGGTGTTGGATTCGACCAACGGTCAGAACGCCATCGCGCAGGCCAAGCAGTTCAACGAAGCGGTCGGCGTGACGACGATCGCGCTGACGAAGCTCGACGGGACCGCCAAGGGCGGCGTCATCATCGGCATCTGCGACGAGCTGAAACTCCCGGTGGCCTGGGCGGGTGTCGGCGAGAAGGTCGCTGACCTGCGCCCGTTCGACCCGAAGGAATTCGTCGACGCGCTGTTCGACGAGTAGTCGACGCGGCTCGCGAGGTCGATGAACCGCTTCTCGGCGTGTCGCTTCCATCGAGATGAGTTGCGGGAGGACCGCAAGGATGAAGCGGCGCCGCGAGCTCGTCGTCAAAAGCACTCGGGGCGTGTGTTGTTCGGGAAGGCATGGTGCGCGGCGCGGGGACTGCATCAAGCCGACGGTGCTGAGCGTTCATCCCGGGGTTTGCCCGGAGTTTGTCAACTTCGTCTACGAGCGTTCGAGGGTGTCCACCCAACGAGCCTGGACCAGTTTCTCTCGCACGACGCGCCTGCTCGATTCGTGCACGGACGAGACATCGAAATGACCGCGCTCACCCGAGCTGCGGCCGTTCCGTCGTGGCAGCGGTTTCAGTGCGCGGCTTCGGCTTCGACGAGAAACGCTCGAGCGCCAGGTACACGACCGGAGTCGTGAACATCGTCAGCAGTTGCGACACGAGCAGACCGCCGACGATCGCGACGCCGAGCGGCTTGCGCAGCTCAGAGCCGAGCCCTGAACCGAACGCCAACGGCAGCGCGCCGAGCAACGCCGCCAGCGTCGTCATCAGAATCGGGCGGAAACGCAGCACCGACGCCTTCATGATCGCGTCGCGCGGAGACAGACCTTCATCGCGTTCAGCTTCGATCGCGAAGTCGATCATCATGATCGCGTTCTTCTTCACGATGCCCACCAGCAGAATCAAACCGACCAGCGCGATGATGCTCAGGTCGATGCCCGACCACGAGAGCGCGAGCAGCGCTCCCACGCCGGCCGACGGCAGCGTCGACAGAATCGTGATGGGGTGAATGACGCTCTCGTAGAGCACGCCGAGCACGACGTAGACCACGAGCAGCGCCATCAAGATGAGCGTCGGCTGCGAGCTCAGCGAAGCGGCGAACGCCTGCGCGGTGCCCGCGAACCCCGCCTTCACCGTCGCCGGCAGTCCGATGCCCGACTCCGCGCGGTGAATCGCCTCGACCGCCTGCCCGAGCGAAATGCCCGGCGACAGGTTGAACGACAGCGTCGTGGAGGGGAATTGGCCCTGATGGTTGATGGCGAGCGGCAACGTGCCCGGTTCGATGCGGCCGAGCTGCGTGAGTGGCACCAGCGCTCCGGTGTTCGCGCGCACGAAGAGCTTCTCGAGGCCTTCCGGGCCCTGCTGCAACTCGGGAGGCACCTCCATCACCACGCGGTACTGGTTCTGCTGCGTGTACGTGACCGCGACCTGACGCTGGCCGTACGCGTCGTAGAGCGTGTCGTCGATCATCTGCGGCGTGATGCCGAGGCGAGCGGCGGTGTCGCGATCGATGATCAGGCCGAGCTGCAGGCCCGCGGTCTGTTGATCCGTCGCGACGTCCTTGAGCTCCGGCAACTTCTTGAGCGCCTCGAACAACTTCGGCGCCCATTCCTTCAGGTCGTCGAGCTTCGGCGTCTGCACCGTGTACTGGTACTGCGTGCGCGTCGAGCGGCCGCCGACCCGCAGGTCTTGCGCGGCCTGGAGCATCAGCGACACGCCTTCCAGCTTTGCGAGCTTCGGGCGCAACCGGCCGATGATGGCGTCTGCCGGCGTGCGGCGCGGAGGCACCGGCTTCAGGCCGATGAAGACGCTGCCGGTATTGGTGCTGCTCGCCGGGCCGCCGCCCATGAACGCGACGGTGTTCTCGATGTCAGGGTCGCCCTGCAGCGCCGCCAGCGCGCGCTCTTCCCGTGCGCGCATCGATCTGAACGACGTGTCTTGCGGGCCTTCGACGAAGCCCATGAGCTGCCCCGTGTCCTGCTGTGGGAAGAGGCCCTTCGGCACGGTGATGAAGAGGAACACCGCGAACGCCATCAGGCTGAGCGTGACGCCGAGCATGAAGCGGCGGTGGTCGAGCACCCAGCCGAGCGCGCGTTCGTAGCCGTGAATCAGCCGTGAGAAGGCGCGCTCGAACAGCGCGCCAGGGCCGGTGGCCGACGGTTTGTGTGGCTTGAGCAACTGCGCGCACATCATTGGCGTCAGGGTGATGGAGATGATGGCCGACAGCGCGATGGCGATGGTGAGCGTCACCGCGAACTCGCGGAAGAGCCGCCCGATGACGCCGCCCATCATCAACAACGGAATGAACACGGCGATGAGCGACACCGTGATGGACACGATGGTGAAGCCGATCTGCTTCGCGCCCTTGATGGCCGCGTTGAACGGCGTGTCACCGGCTTCGAGGTAGCGCGTGATGTTCTCGGTGACGACGATGGCGTCGTCGACCACGAAGCCCGTCGAAATCGTGAGCGCCATCAGCGAGAGATTGTTGAGGCTGAAGCCGAGCATCCACATCGCGCCGAAGGTGCCGGTGAGCGAGAGCGGTACCGCAATCGAAGGAATCGCCGTCGCGCGTGCGGAGCGCAGGAACACGAAGACCACGAGCACGACGAGAATCACGCTGAGCGAGAGCGACTTCTCGACGTCGACCACCGACGCGCGAATGGTCTGGCTGCGATCGATCGCGACCTTCAAGTCGATCGCGGGTGAGATGCTGCTCGAGAGCTCCGGCATCAGCGCCTTGATGCGCTCGATGGTGGCGATGATGTTCGCGCCGGGCTGACGACGGATGATCAGCAGCACACAGCGTTGGCCATTCACCCACGCTGCCGCGCGCGCGTTCTCGACGTCATCGAACACGTGCGCGACGTCGGAGAGCCTGACGATCTGCCCGTCGGTGCTCTTCACGATGATCTGCTTCCACTGCTCCGCGCCGAAGAGTTGATCATTCGCGGTGATCGACTGGCCTTCCGCCGCTGTCGCGAGCGTGCCCTTCGGTTGATTCGCGGTCTGCGTGGTGATCGCCGCGCGCACGTCTTCGAGCGAGAGCCCCATGCCGGCGAGTGCCACCGGGTCGGCTTGCACGCGAACGGCAGGCTGCTGACCGCCACCGACGAACACCTGACCGACGCCATCGACCTGGGCGATCTTCTGCGCGAGCACGGTGTTCGCGGTGTCGAACAGTTGCGGCAGCGGAATGGTCTTCGACGTCACCGCGAGAATCAGCACCGGCGCGTCGGCGGGGTTCACCTTTCGATAGTTGGGCCGGAAGGGGAGGTTGGTCGGCAGCTCCGCGCTCGCGGCGTTGATGGCCGCCTGCACGTCGCGCGCGGCCGATTCGACGTCGCGATCGAGATCGAACTGCAGCGTGATGCTGGTCGAGCCGAGCCCGCTCGTCGACGTCATCTCGGTGAGGCCGGCGATGCGCCCGAAGCGGCGCTCG
>JBEHYH010000422.1:0-5736 GCA_048498275.1 Myxococcota bacterium
CTCGTCGAGCTCGAAGCCGAGGAAGTTCGTCGAGCAGAAGTCGCTACCCGCAGACTTCCGCCGCGCGGTGCAGCGCACCTGGCGGCTCACCACGATCTGACCGTCATGGGATCTGCCCGATGCCGTGGAGGTGCACGTTCTGCAGCAGCAGGTACTTGCCGGTGCCGGTCGCGGTGAGCCACGGGTAGATGCGCAGGTGCAGGCTCTTGTTCGGCGGCACGACGATGAGCGGGCTGTAGCTCATGCGGTTCATGGTGTTCGAAGTGACGTTGATCGCCTCGTCGAGCACCGTCTCGTTGCTGAAGTCGTCTTCGACGCTGTACAGCGCGCGCCACGACAGCTTGTTGCCGCCGCCTCCTCCGATGAAGAAGTCGATGGCGTCGACGGAGAGCGTGGCGCCCGCGGTCGGCGTGAGCGTGAACTCCACGTAGCGCGCGGGGTCGAGGTCGGTCTCCGTGGGCCAGGTGTCGCCGGTGATGGAGGTGCGCTGCGCGGTGGTGCTGGTGCTCGCGGGGTTCCACGTGGTGATGGTTGCGTAGTTCTTCACGTAGACGCCGCTGAGGCGCTGGTCGGGGGCGGTGACGAGGCCGGTGACTCCGCTCGCGGTGATGTCGCTGATCAACGGCCACGTGGCTTCGGAGTCGGTGCCTCCATCGGGAACCGACGCGCCCGTGCCGGTGACCGCGATGGTCTTCGTCTCCCCGTTGGCTCCGGCCACCGTGACGTCACCCGCGTAGACCTGCGCGGCGGTCGGCGCGAAGCGAACGTAGAAGGTCGTCGGTGAGAGCTGGCCTCCGGTGTACGGCAGCGTGAACGACGCGCCGAAGGTGCCGCTCGCGGTCGCGCTCACGGCGAAGCCGGCGGGCGCGGTGATGGTGAGCGCTCCGCTGTCGGGCGTGAGGCTCAAGCCGGTGACGTTGAAGGCCTTGTCGAAGGTGGTGTTGAGGTAGCGCAACCCGAAGTCGGCGGTGGTGGGGCTCACCACCAGATTCGCGGAGTCTTCGATCTTCCCGACGAAGAGGTTCTTCGAGAGCAGCTCCGAGACGGCGAGCTGCGCGAAGAGCGTGGCGCCGAGCGACGAGAGGTGCGTGTCGTCGGTCGCGATGTAGATGATGTCTTTCGATTGCGTGGGGCCGTAGCTCTCGACCAACTGCCGGGTCGACGCGGTCAGGTCGATCACCGGCACGCTCATCGACGCGCCGACGTCGCGCATCGCCTGCGCGTAGTTGCCGTCGGCGATGGCCACGCTCGCGCCGGCGTTGGTGAGCGCGGTGGTGTTGCTGAGGTCGTGCAGCGCCTTCGCCGTCAACGTGGTGCCCGAGAAGTAGCGGCGCACGACCGGCGTCACGAGGATCGGCGTGGCCCCGTGCGCGCGCGTTTCGTTGATGTAGCGGCCGAGGTAGTCCTTGAAGAGCGCGATGTCGGTGCCGCGGCCGGTGGGGTCGGCGGTCGTCGTGATGTCGGTGACGCCGTAGAACGATTCGGTGCTCAGGCCATCGAAGAGCTCGTCGTTGTGCGCGAACTGCACGAGCACGTAGTCACCGGGCTGCAGCGCGTCGCGCACGTTCGGCCAGTAGTTCGCCGGGTCGAGATAGAAGCTGCGCGAGCTCCGGCCGTTGCGCGCGGCGTCGACCAGCGTGACGTCGGGGCTGATGATGAAGTTGGCGAACATCTGGCCCCAGCCGCGCTGGTCCGGGTACACGCCGGGGTCGTACAGCGCCATCGTGGAGTCGCCGACCATGTAGATGGTGAAGGCGCCGCCATCACGCGTGCCCGCGTCGTTCGTCTCACCGGCGTCGGTCGATTCGCCGGCATCGGGCGTCTCACCCGCGTCGCGCGGCTCACCTGCGTCGACTTCGCCGGCGTCCATCGTTTCGCCCGCGTCGGTGCCGTGGCCCGCGTCGAGCGTGTGCCCAGCGTCGACCGGCGCACCGCCGTCATCGCCTCCATCGGGAGGATTGCCGCACGCCGCAGCAAGCAACGCGAGCGTCAGGACCTGCGGGAGCTTCTTCATGGTGCGCCTCGATTCAGGGAGGTCATCGGGGAACGGGCAACGTCGGGAAAACGCAGGCAGGTGCGACGGGCGGGCCCGCAGCGACGCCGCCATCCATCGGGTTGAAGTTCGCGCCGCCGTCCGCGACGGTGATCGCCGCGTACGTGTTGTTCACCTTGGTGATCTGATCGATCACCACGGCGTCGAGCGTGGCGGTGGTGACGTGCGCCGCGTCGTACCCCTGGAAGGTGACGGCCGGGTTCACGGGAGACGCTCCGCGCACCGAGCGCACGCGGCGGAAGGTGAGGTCGGTGAAGGTCGGCAGGAGCGAACCGCTCGAGCTCGAGTAGTGCGCGTTGACCACGATGGGGTTGACGAGGTCGCGCAGGCAGATGTCTTCGTAGGTGATGCCGGTGACCAGCCCGCCGCGGCTCGCGTCAGACTTGATGCGGAGCCCGTTGCTGTTGCCGCTCGAGCTGGTGCCACTCGCGCGCGAATCGGCGTCGATGGTGAGGTCGTAGACGCGCACGTTCGACACGCCGCCCTGTGTCTCGCTGCCGATCGAGAGGCCGTGCCCCGTGCCGAAATGATTGTGCGCGATGAGCAGGTTGTTCACGTTGGTCGCGCCCTTGATCGCGAGCTGGTCGTCGCCGGTGGACACGGTGTTGCAGGCGATGACTCCATTGAGCGCCGCACCGCCGGAGCCGGGGTCGATGCCGTCGGAGTTGCGCGCGGTGTCGGGCGTCAACGCCGCGCCGAGGCTGTTGGTCTGCCGCGAAGGCGTGAGGATGGTGAGGCCCCACACCACGAAGCCCGTGCCGCTGAACTTCACGTGGAACTTGGGCGAATTGACCAGCGTGACGCCGTACAACACGAGCCCGCTGGTGGCGCCGGAGGTCTCGATGAGCGCCGGGTTCGGCGCGCTCCCGCCCGCGCTGCGCAGCGCCTGCGAAAGGTCCCACCACGAGTGCTGCGAGGCGTTGCCGACCAGCGGCTCCTGACCCTGGCCGTCGATGGTGCCGCCGCCGACGATCGCGGGCGCGGTGCCGCTGAGGGTGAGCAGCGCGAAGCACTGTTTTCCTGAATCGTCTTCGTCGACGCCCTCGGCGCCGCACGCCATGCCGGGCCGGGTGTAGAGAGAAGGTGTGCGCGACGCGTAGAGGGTGACGCCGTCATCGACCCACAGCGTCTGGCTCGCCACCGTCAACGGGCCGGACACGAAGGTGTCGTTGCCTCCGTCGGTCACCAACTTCACCGCGCCGAGGCCGCGACACGCGTCGAGCGCGGCCTGCAACGTCGCGGTGTCGAGCGCGCTCTCGTCGGGCGCGCTCTTCGTCGCGGCGATGGTCTGACACACCGACGTGGGCAGCGCGGGTTCCTTGCCGAGCAGATTGATGTCACCGCTGCCGCAGTGGTTCGGGTCGACGGGCCCAGCGTCGGGTGGCGCTCCGGCGTCGTCTGACACCACGCCCGCGTCGTCGGGTGCACCTGCGTCGTCGCCGGAGCCGGCGTCGATCCATTCGCCGCTGTCTTGTTCCTCGCCTGCGTCGGTGAGGTCGCCTCCGTCGACGACCTGCGGGTGGCCGCCGGCATCGGGAAGACCTGCGTCGTCGAGGGCGTGGGGCGCGCAGCCGAATGCTACGCGGAGCGTCAGCGCGGCGAGGGCGATTTTGAGAGCGGGGCGGTTCAGGATCATGACGGAGGCGGCGCGCGGCATGACGCTCCGTATGTGCCCGGTTGTCAATGTGGTTCAACCACTTAAGAGTTCTCCTTGAGATTTGTTGCTAACGCGGGTCAAGATGCGCTTCAAAGTGGTAAGACCACTTTGCCTTCGCTCGCCGTGGAGCGCCGGCCTTTCCTGCATCAGAGGGCTTATGAAGAGTTCATTGAATGGCTGGCGCGTACTGCTGATCGCCGTCGCTCTCGCGATCGCTGGTTGCACTCCTGATTCTGGAAAGGACGGCGGCGCGGGTGGTGGTGCAGCGGCTGGTGGCGGATCAGCGACCGGCGGCGGCACGGCGACTGGCGGCGGCACGGCAACTGGCGGCGGCACGGCAACTGGCGGCGGCACGGCAACTGGCGGCGGCACGGCGACTGGCGGCGGCACGGCAACGGGTGGTGGATCAGCGACCGGCGGCGGCACGGCAACTGGCGGAGGCACCGCGACTGGCGGAGGCACGGCGACTGGTGGAGGCACCGCGACTGGCGGAGGCACCGCGACTGGCGGAGGCACCGCGACTGGCGGAGGCACCGCGACTGGTGGCGGCACCGCGACTGGTGGCGGCACCGCGACCGGCGGCGGCACGGCGACTGGTGGTGGCACGGCGACCGGTGGCGGCTCAGCGACCGGCGGCGGCTCAGCAACCGGCGGCGGCTCAGCGACCGGCGGTGGCACCGGAGTCGACGCAGGTCATCCCGCGACGAGCATCGAGGTGACCAGCGCAACCGGCACCTCCATCACCATCAACGGAGGCACGTTGCAGCTCACCGCGAGCGTGCTCCCGGTGGGCTCCGACGACCCCGGAGTCGTCTGGAGTTCGAGCGCGCCCGACATCGCGGCGGTCGACGCGACGGGACTCGTGACGGGGCTCGCGAACGGCTCGGTGATCATCACCGCGACGGTGGCTGACGGCAGCGGCCTCAGTGGCCAGCTCTCCATCACCGTCAACATCCCGTTCGTCTATTTCGTGGGGCAGGCCAACGGCACGAAGAGCGCCACGATGTCTGCGGGCGTGATCTCCGTCAACGCGGCGTACGGCGCCTCGGGCAACGCGTTCAAGTACGTGGCGCCGAACTACTACGGCACGATCAGCAACGGCTTCATCGCGTTCCCCTCGTTGATGAGCGCCGACTTCAGCATCGAGGCCGACGTGACCATCGTCACGCAGAACAAGGCGAACAACGCGTGTGGCATCGGCGTGGGCATGACCACCGGCTTCGACGGCACTGATCGATACGCGTACTTCCTGATGCGCAACGCGAACAATTCGGCGCAGCTCATGTACGTGAACGGCGCGACGAGCGTCGGCTCCAGCGGCTCGGTCACGGTGCCGTTCACCAATGGTACGCCGTTGCATCTCGTCTTCAGCCGCGCGGGCACGCAGCTCACCTATGGCGCTGGCGCCGTGGGTTCGTCACCGACGGTCGCCTCGGCGGGCACCGGCAACTTCACCGATGGCACCACGGTGTACGGGAGCGGCGCGGCGTACCCTGCGATCTCGTTCAACAACGTGGCCGCGACCGTCACCAACCTCGTCGTCAAGGACTCGAGCGGCGCCGTCGTCTACGACTCGAGCACGGGCATTCTCCGCGAGTACACGCCCGCGTCGCTGACGGTGTCGGCGAGCTCCGCCTCGGTGCAGCTTGGTCAGTCGGCGACGGTGACCGCGACCGCGAACGCGCCCGGCGGTGCGAGCGCGAACGTCACGGTCGTCTCGGCGGCGCCGTCGATCGCCACGGCGACGGTGAGCGGTTCGACCATCACCATCAACGGCCTGCAGACCGGTTCGACGACGGTGACGGTGACCAACCCCACCGACACCAACGCGGCGACGAACACCAGGACCATCTCGGTCAACGTCTTCGACTTCCCCGCGGCTGATGCGTACGGCTCGCTCGCGCCCGTCACGTACCCGGCGAGCGGCGCGACCGGCGCATACACCGACGGCGAGTTGAGTCTCACCTTCGACGCCGCGCCGGCCCTAAAAGCGGGAGGCATGGTGCGCATCTACCGCCAATCAGAC
>JBEHYH010000423.1:0-5726 GCA_048498275.1 Myxococcota bacterium
CACGACTGACGGCGGCACCACCAACCCGTCGACCTGCACGCGCAACGCCGACTGCCTCGCCGGCTCGTGGTGCATCAACAACGCGTGCGTGCTCGGTTGCGCGATTGACAGCGACTGCGGCGCGGCCGATTCGTGCCAGGGCGGTCTGTGCAAGCCCCGCCCGGCCGGCACCTGCAGCAACGCTTCGCACTGCAGCTCGACGCAAGACTGCGTCGACGGCAACTGCCGCGACCACTGCACGAGCAGCGCTGACTGCGGCTCCGGCTTCGCGTGCAACATCGGCTACTGCCTGCCGACGACCACGCCGCCGGTCTGCACCTGCCCGTAAGCAGCTTCGAAGAATGAAGTGAGCGAGGCGTGGAGCGAACTGCTCCGCGCCTCTTACTTTTTCAGCGCGCCCGCGAGCTCTTCGTAGATGTGAATCGCGCTCTTCACCGACTTTTCCCAGTCGCCCAGGTGCAAGCTCTCGTTCTCGGAATGCGCGTTGGTGTACGGGTCTTCGACGCCGATGAGCAGCGCGGGCACGCCGCCGAGTTCCTTGCTGAACGGCTCGACGAAGGGGATAGAACCGCCGCAACCGATGGCGACCGACTTCGTGCCGTAGCCCTTCTCGAGCGCACGGAACGCCGCCTGAAACGCAGGGCCCGATGGATCCGTGTACCACCAGCCCGCGGCCGAATCGGCGTTCACGGTGCACTCGAGGCCCCACGGCACGGCCTTCTTGATCGCGTCGATGAGCGCCTTCTGCACTTCCTTGGCGTCGAGGTTCGGCACGATGCGAATGCCCACGCGCGCCCACGCCGATTCACACACGATGTTGCGCGCGTCCTTGCGCGAGCTCGCCTGAATCGCGTTCACGGTGAGCGACGGCTGGCGCCAGTTCGTCTCCCACGGGTGGCGGCCGTTACCCATCAGCTCGACGCCGGGGAGCAGGCCCGCCTGCTTGCGGAACGTCTCGATGTCGCCGGGCAATGACGCGATCGACTTCTTCTCCGCGTCGTTGAGCGGCTTCACCTTCTCGAGAATGCCGGGGATGGCGATGGTGCCGTCAGCGTTGGTGAGCGACGCGAGCATCTTGTTGAGCGCCATCACCGGATCCGGAACCGGACCGCCCCACATGCCCGAATGCAGCGACTGCTTGAGCGCGCGCACTTCGACGTCGACGGTGACGAGGCCGCGCAGCGCGGTGGTGATCGACGGCAGGCCGGTCTCGAAGTTGGAGGTGTCGGTGAGCACGATGGCGTCCGCCGACAGCATCTTGCGGTGCGCCTGCAGAAACGCGGTCAGGTGCTCGGAGCCGACTTCTTCTTCGCCCTCGATGACCACCTTCACGTTGAGCGGCAGCGGCGTACCCGACTTGAGCCATGCGTCGACCGCGCTGGTGTGCACCACGATGCCGGCTTTGTCGTCGGCGGCGCCGCGCGCGTAGAGACGGCCATCGCGCTCCGTGGGTTCGAACGGAGGCGACTTCCACGCCTCTTCATCGCCCGCGGGCTGCACGTCGTGGTGCGCGTAGAGCAGCAACGTCGGCTTGCCCGGCGCCTTCAACACTTCGCCATAGACGTACGGGTGCGCGCCTTCGATCTCGAGCAACTGCACGTTGTCGAAGCCGCGCTTCTTGAGCAGCTCCGCGGTCGCCTCGGCGCTCTTGCGCACGTTCTTCGGGTCGAACCCGTCGAACGACACGCTGGGAATCCGCACCAGCTTCTTGAGGTCTTCGAGGTACTCGTTCTTGTTCGCAGCGAAATGGGCGAGGGCTTTGTCGAGTGACATGCCGGCGGTTCAACACCAGCGGGGCCGCTACTTCCAGCCGATTTCCTTCGCGGTCGTCTCGCCGATGCGAACCTCATCGAGCGCCTCGGGCACGCGGCCGGTCGTCGCCGTGAGCGGTATTTCGCCCACCATCACCTCCGCGAACTTCTGCGGGAAGACACCGGGGTCGATGAAGCCGCGCGGCAACGCGTGACCGTTCTCGTCGTAGCCATCGTGCGCGCCGACGAGATGCAGCAGTTCGTGCGCGACGGCGATGAGCTCCAAGCCGAGCTTGGTGTCGCCGTGCGTGCCCTCGACGAGCCCGATGGAACCGCCGGCTTCACCGATGCCCTCGACGCGATGCGCGCCGCGCTCACGCAGCGACACCACGACGCTCACGTCACCACTCGCGCCGCCACGAGCCGCGAGCGCTTCGAGTTGTGAACGAAATTCGAGCGCCGCTTTCGAATCATCGACCCACTCACCGGTGCTCTCGGGCGCTTTGGGCGCTTCGGCCTCGACGACCGTGGGAGCCAGCGTCACCAGCACCGGCACCTCCAGACGCAGCCCTTCCCGCTTCGCTTCCTCGGCGAACCATTGCTGGAGCGCCTCCGTACCGTCGGACCACGCCTCGAGCTCCGCGGGCTTGACCGGCGTGGTGCTCACGAGCACCAGCGACACCCGCAACGGGCGCGACCACGCGTGTCGCGACGCCTGCGCACGCTGTTTGAGAATCGCGAACGCGCCGACGCCCGCGAGCACGAGCAGCAAGACGGCGACGCGAACCCGCTTCCAGAACGCGGCGCGCGCGAGCTCCGCGGTGCACGCACGGCACCTCGGCTGACACAGCACGCACACCGACTTGCGGCAGCGTTCACACTGCGTGTCGGTGGTGAGTGATGGGTGGGCATCACAGCGCGCCGAACTCGGAGGCACATTCACCACTTCGGCGGTCACTCCGAGTTGCCGGAGCGACTCGGCGAGCGCGTTCGCCGACTGAGGCGAAAACTCCGCGGGGATAATGCGGGGTTCACCGAGGAGAACGAGCGCCTCGCGCAGCGTGACGCGAATGGCGCGACTCAGCGCGAGCGCGACCGGCATTGAACTGGAGGCAGCGACTCGCAAGCGCATGGCGTCAGCTCAGCTTCTTCATGAACGCGCGCGCGAAGGCGTACGCATCACCCGGCCAACGCGCTGACACGTAGTTACCGTCTTCCACCACGAACGTCGGCGCGTCGTCCTGATCCGTTCCACGCTTCGTCAGCTCCGTCGGGCCGCGAAGGAACTCGCCCTTCGGCCCGAGCGCCGCGCGAATCTCGGCTTCCACGTACGCGGGGTACGTCCGGTAGTAGCGGCCGCGGAGCCACGCGGTGAGCCAGAACGCGGTGCGCTCCATGTACGCGGGCAGACACGTCGTCTTCCGGCCTTCGAGCGCACCCGCGCGCGCGGCGACGAGCGGGCCGTGACAGATCGCGCCGACCGGCTTTCCCGTCTCGAAGAACGCGCGCACCTTCTTCTGAAGCGCCTCGCTCCCGAGGTACTGCTTCATGCCGGGCGCGTGACCGCCGGGAAGAATGAGCCCATCGAACGCACCGACCTCGACGTCACTCCACGAGGTCGGCGCGGTGAATTCCGACGACGCGATCATCTCCGCGTAGAACGCCTTCGGCTCAGGTTCCGCGCCGAGTTGGCCGAAGAGCACGCCCGTCAGCAGCAGCGGGTCTGCCGCGGCTGCTTTGCCCCCGTGCTCGGTAGTGAAGTGCACGCGATGGCCGGCGCGGGTGAGCAATTTCCACGGCACCGCGACCTCGGTGACGTCGAAATCGGTGTCCGGGAGCGGCATCCAGATGGTGGCCATGCGCGAAACTCGTCACGACTGGCGCTCCGAATCAATCGATGAGCGCGCGGACAACACCAACGGCCGCGACGTTGAGCGTCGGCATCGGGAGCGCTGCTCCTCACGCGCGCGTGTAGCGACCGGCGAGGTGCGGCTTCTCGCGCACTTCATCGAGCAACGTGAATTCGTCACCACGTCGCTCGATCACCAACTTCGCCGGCAGAAACACGGGCAACTTGAACTGCACATCGAGCACGCCGGGACCTTCAGCGGGAAATTCTGCCGCGCATCGCGCGAGGCTCCACATGCCGTGCGCGATCGCGCGTTTGAAGCCGAACAACCTCGCCGTGAAGTTCGTCATGTGAATCGGGTTCACGTCGCCGGCATGCGGCCCGTAGCGACGGCCGATGTCCGCCGGTGCGTCGAACGTCACGCTCGATTCGGGAGCGGGCCGCTCTTCTTTCGCGCGCGCCTTGTTGGCACCGGTGCTCTTCCCACGCGCGAGAAACGTCATCGTCTCGCGCCACGGCACCTCGCTGCCGCTCCGCCATTCGGTGTGGAGCTCGAATTCCTGCCCGCGCTCCGTCTCGCGATGACCTTCGAGCCACGCGAAGAGTTCACCGCTCCCGGGCAGCGCCGCCGATTGTTCGATTCGATTCGCCACGTGCACCAGCCCGAGCAACCGCACGGGGAACTCGCGCGACGCCAGCATCGCGAGGTGCAGCCCGCTCGCGAGGATGTGCGGGTACGTCGTCGGCACGCCCTCGCCCTTCCACCCGCACAATGAGCGATACCTCGCGAGATGCGCTCCGTCGACGCGCACGTCGCGCAGCAGGCCTTCGATGCGCGGCACCTGCGCGCCGTCTGGCAACCGCGCCGGCTTCCCGCCCGCGAGAATGCGCGGGTACAGCGACCACAGCGACGGCGTCTTCTCGAACTGGAGCATCGCGGCGCGCATAACGCGCTTCAGCCGAGCGCCCGCTCGATGGCGGCGAACTCTTCGACCGACAATGTTTCGGCGCGGCGCGAACCGTCGATGCCGGCGCGCTCGAGCACGCCGTCCCACTCGAACGTCTTGTCACTCTTGAGCGAGTTCGAGAGCGTCTTTCGCCGCTGCGCAAACCCGGCCTTCACCACTTTGCGAAAACGCAACTCGTCCCTCACCTCGGCGCGCGGCTTCTCGAGCCGCGTGAGCTTGAGCACCGCCGAATCGACCTTCGGGGGCGGGTGAAAGAAGTGCGCGGGTACGTCGAACACGTTCTCGACGCGGAAGCGCAGGTTCAGCATCACCGTGAGAATGCCGTAGTCGCGATTGCCGGGCGCCGCCGCGAGACGATCGACGACTTCCTTCTGCAGCGTGAAGACCGCGCGCGGCACGTGCGCGACCTGATCGAGCACCTCGAAGAGGATCGGCGACGACAGGTGGTACGGCAGGTTGCCGACGACCACGACCTGATCGACTCCGGCGACCTTCACGAAATCGGTTTCCGCGGCGTTGCCTTCGACGACGGTGAGCCCCTCGAACTTCTGCTCGTTGAGCGCGCGCACCATGTCGCGATCACGCTCGACGGCGGTCACCTTCGCGCCGCTCGCGAGCAGGAAGTGCGTGAGGTGCCCCAGGCCCGGCCCGAGCTCGATGCACGGCTCGCCGGGCCGGAGCAGCGCCTCTTCGGCGATGCGCTCCAGCACCACTTCGTCAGACAGAAAGTTCTGACCCCAACTGTGCTTCGGCGAGAGGCCCAGCTTCTTCAGAATGTCCCGCGGGTGATCCATTTCAGGCTCCCAGTCGCCACGACGGGTCGGAGTTCAGCGCCATGTCGGCGCGCACGCCGCGCTTGAACGCCTCAGTGCCCGCCACCGCGATCATCGCGCCGTTGTCGGTGCACAGACGCTTCGGCGGCAGGTACAGCTTGAGCCGCGCTTCCTTCGCGCGAATCTCCGCGAGCCCACGCAGCCGCGAATTCGCCGCGACGCCGCCGCAGATCACCAACTGCTTCGCGCCGGCCTTCTTCGCGCCGAGAATCAGCTTCTTCGTCAGCGCATCGGCGACCGCTTCTTGAAACGACGCGCAGAGGTCGTTCATCGACTGGCCCGTCGGCACGCCGTGCGCCTGCACGTGATTGAGCACCGCGGTCTT
>JBEHYH010000424.1:0-5716 GCA_048498275.1 Myxococcota bacterium
CGCCGGCTACATTGCGCTCGGTCAAGGCTCGCACACCCTCTCGGGTGGCGAAGCGCAACGGCTGAAGTTGGCGGCGGAGCTGACGCAAAAACAACTGCACGGCGCGACGCTGTACGTGCTCGACATCGACTCCGGCAAGGAGAGCGAAGTCGACGTGATCGCCGGTGCGAAATATGCGTCGCCGTCGTGGCTGCCTGACAACAAGTCGTTCGTGTACGAGTGGTTGCCGGTGGACCCGGCGATTCCCGTCTCCGAGCGCCCCGGCTACTGCGAAGTGCGCCAGCATGTGCTCGGCACCGCGCCTGACAAAGACACGCAGTTGCACCCGCGCACCGGCGACCCGAAGACGTTCTTGCGCGGCGGCGTGTCGCGCGACGGCAAGTTCATGTTCGTCAGCGTCGACCGCGGGTGGAACGAGAACGACGTGTTCTTCAAGCGCGTCGGCAAGGACAAGACGTGGCAGCTCCTCGTCGCCGGCAAGGACGCGCTCTACAGCATCGAAGCGTGGAAGGGCGTCTTCTACGTGACCACCGACGAAGGCGCGCCGAACAAGCGCGTGTTCAAGGTCGACCCCAACAAGTTCGAGCGCAAGAATTGGAAGGAGCTCATCCCCGAAGACAAGAACGCCGCGCGTGAATCGGTGAGCATCGTCGGCGGCCACCTCGCCATCGCGTCGCTCAAGAAGGCCGCGAGCGCGATCGAGCTGTTCGACCTCAACGGCAAGAAGGTGCGCGACGTCGAACTCCCGGGCCTCGGCACCGCGTCGAATCTCTTCGGTGACGAAGAAGATGACGAAGCGTTCTACAGCTTCAGCTCGTTCGTGCAGCCGCGTGACAGCTTCCGCGTGTCGGTGAAGACCGGAAAGTCTGAACTCTACGCGCGCGTCGAAGTGCCCATCGACCCGAGCAAGTACGAAGTGCGTCAGGTGACGTACGAGTCGAAAGACAAGACGCCGGTGACGATGTTCATCGTCGCGCGCAAGGACGTGGTGCTCGACGGCAACAACGCGACGCTGCTCTACGGCTACGGCGGCTTCGACATCTCGCTCACCAGCTCGTTCACCTCGTTCATCTACCCGTGGCTCGAGGCGGGAGGCGTGTACGCGGTGCCGAACCTCCGGGGTGGTGGTGAGTACGGCAAGGCGTGGCACGACGCGGGCAAGCAGGCGAACAAGCAGAACGTGTTCGACGACTTCGCGGCGGCCGCCGAGTACCTGATTCGCGAGAAGTGGACGAAGCCGTCGCGGCTCGCGATTCGTGGTGGTTCGAACGGTGGTCTGCTGGTCGGCGCGGCGATGACGCAGCGGCCTGAATTGTTCGGCGCCGTCATCTGCGCGGTGCCGCTGCTCGACATGGAGCGCTACACGCTCTACGGCTCCGGCAAGACGTGGATCTCGGAGTACGGCGACCCCGCGGTGCCGGAGGATCTCAAGATTCTCTCCGCGTACTCGCCGCTCCAGCACGTGAAGAAGGGCGTGAAGTACCCGGCGCTGTTGATGATGAGCGCCGACCACGACGATCGCGTCGACCCGTTCCACGCGCGGAAGTTCTCGGCGGCGGTGCAGGCGGCGTCACCCGACACCGTGACCTGGCTGCGCATCGAAGCGCACGCGGGGCACGGCGGTGCTGATCAGGTGGCGAAGAACATCGAGAGCTCGGCTGACCAGCTCGCGTTCTTGCGCGCCCAGCTCGGGCTCTGATTCATCGCCCGCGCCCCTCTCCCGGTTGCGGGAGAGGTCGCGTGAGCGCCGAACAGCTTCGAACAGAGTGACCTTGTGAAGCTCGTCAGGTGACGAGATGAGGCTCACGCCGTTTCGTACATCTGCCAGATCTTGCCGTTGAACGAAGCGACGTCCGCCTTCCCCACCGACCACAGCACGCCGTCGAACGACGAGAGACTGAAGAACGTCTGCGGTGCTTTCTCTCCGAAGTCGACAGGCACCAACGCGTCGCCCTCGAGCGTGAAGAGTCCGACGGAGGTGGCGACATACAGACGACCGCCGAACCAGCAGAGGTCCCAGAAGTCGGCGTTGGCGGGCGTGCTGAGCTCGACCGGAGCCCACTGCTCGCCACGGCCTTCGAGCAGCACGCCTTCGCGGCCGGCCGCGTAGACCTTCCCGTTTTCGGCGCAACACACGGAGGTCAAAGTCACCGACACCGGGCTCTTGCGCTGCGACCAGCGACTGCCGTCGTATTGCCAAATCTCTCCGGCCCACCCGACAGCGTAGATTTCTTTCGCGTTGAAGCCGTCGCCCGCCTCGAAGCCGAGCGCGTCTGTCGCACCGGCCATCGGCGCGCTGATGTCGACCCACGTCAACTCGCCGGTGCGCTGGTACACCTGCCGCTTCATTCCGAAGGCGTAGACGTGACCGTCGATGGTGCGCGCGTTGCGAAGGTGCACCGGCGCGGGGCGAATCGATTCCTTCTCGACCTTGCCTCCCACGTACGTCTCGACATCGCCGTCTTCACCGATGAGCACGACCTTCTCTGCGGGTGCGCGCGCGACTGCGATTGCGGTCGAGTTCCACACGGTGTTCATCGCGTCGCCCCATGCGCCACGAAAGATGCCGACGAGCGTCGTGTGGGCGATGCCCTGGCTGTTGAGCGTCTTCATGCGCGAGATGACGTAGACGAGATTGCTCATACGAGCGGCACCGCGAACGAACTCTCTGTCATCGGCGACGCGTCTGGGCATACGCGGTGAATACCGCAGCACGTTGTGCGCGCCTCCGAGTTTCGTCGGACGTCTCTGTGAGTCTCAAAACCACTCGTCCTCCCGGTTCTGCGTTCTGGAAAAGTGACGGCATCGGAGGGCGGGACTACAAGGCGCCACAGCCATGTTCTTCAGCCGCGACGACAAAAAAGAGATGACGCAGCCGCTCCCAATGCTCCCGCTGCGCGACATCGTGCTCTTCCCGCACGAAGTTCGCCCGCTGTACGTCGGCCGCGAAAAGTCGATCGCCGCGCTGAAGGAAGCGATGGCGAAGAAGGGCGCCGACGGCAAGGCGTGGCTGCTGCTCTCGGCGCAGATGAAGGCCAAGACCAACGACCCGACGCCCGAGGAGATCTTCAAGTACGCGACGCTGGGTCAGGTCGTGCAGCTGCTGCCGCTCCCCGACGGCACCGTGAAGGTCTTGGTCGAAGGTGTCGCGCGCGCGAAGGTCAGCAAGTTCATCCCCCACGACGCGTTTTTCTTGTGTGACTACGAGCGCGTCGTCGAACCGAAGCCCGAAGGCGTCGAACTCGAAGCGCTGCTCCGCGCGGTGCACCAGACGTTCAAGGCGTACGTCGAGCTCAACAAGCGCATCGCTCCCGAACTTCAGCAGCAGGTCGCGATCATCGATGACCCGTCGCGCCTCGCCGACACCATCGCCATTCATCTGCCGTTCAAGGCCGTCAGCGACAAGCAGGCGCTGCTCGAGACCGAATCGCCCATCACGCGCCTCGAGAAGTTGTTCGAGCTGATGCAGGGCGAGATCGAGATTCTCAAGGCCGAGAAGCGCATCAAGTCGCGCGTGAAGAAGCAGATGGAGCGCACGCAGCGCGAGTACTTCCTCAACGAGCAGATGCAGGCGATTCAGCGCGAGCTCGGCGACAAGGAAGGCGGCGAGGGCGGCAAGAGCGAGATGCAGGAGCTCGAAGACCAGCTCAAGGCGAAGAAGATGCCCAAGGAGGCGCTCGCCAAGGTCAAGAAGGAGCTCAAGAAGCTCAAGTTGATGGGCCCGATGTCGGCCGAAGCGACGGTGGTGCGCAACTACATCGACTGGGTGCTCGCGCTCCCGTGGGACGAGACCACGCAGGACAAGCTCGACATCTCGGCCGCGGAAGAAGTGCTCAACGCCGACCACTACGGCCTCAAGAAGGTGAAGGAGCGCATCCTCGAATACCTCGCGGTGCAGCAGCTCGTCGGGAAGCTCAAAGGCCCGATCCTCTGCTTCGTGGGCCCTCCGGGCGTCGGCAAGACGTCGCTGGGCCGGTCGATCGCCAAGTCACTCGACCGCAAGTTCGTGCGCATCGCGCTCGGTGGCGTGCGTGATGAAGCGGAGATTCGTGGTCACCGGCGCACGTACATCGGCGCGATGCCGGGCAAGATCGTTCAGGCGCTCAAGAAGGCCGAGTCGTCGAACCCGGTCATCCTCCTCGACGAGATCGACAAGATGTCGAGCGACATGCGCGGTGACCCGAGCGCGGCACTGCTCGAGGTGCTCGACCCCGAGCAGAACCACACCTTCAACGATCACTACCTCGACCTCGATTACGACCTCTCGAAGGTGATGTTCATCTGCACCGCGAACTCCATGGGCGGCATCCCCCAGCCGTTGATGGACCGCATGGAGGTGATTCGTCTCGCCGGCTACACCGAAGACGAGAAGCTCTCGATCGCCAGGCGCTACCTCGTGCCGAAGCAGAAGGAATCGAACGGTCTGGCCGACGTCGAGGTGAAGCTCACCGACAAGTCGCTGCGCACCGTCATTCGCCGCTACACGCGGGAAGCCGGCGTGCGCAACCTCGAGCGCGAAGTGGCCGGCGTGTTCCGCAAGCTGGCGCGCGAGGCGATCAAGAACGGCAAGCAGCCGGTCACCGTCGACAGCAAGCGCGTGGTGAAGCTGCTGGGCACGCCCAAGGTGCCCAAAGACAAGAACGAGAAGGAGAACCAGGTCGGCATGGTCAACGGGCTCGCGTGGACCGAGTACGGCGGCGAGGTGTTGACCACCGAAGCGACCACCATGCCGGGCAAGGGCAAGATCGTCGTCACCGGGCTCCTCAAGGACATGATGAAGGAATCGGCGCAGGCCGCGGTGACGTACGTGCGCAGCAAGGCGCGCCGCTTCGGCATCGACGACAAGTTCTTCGAGCAGAACGACCTCCACATCCACTTCCCCGGTGCGTTCCCGAAAGACGGGCCGAGCGCGGGCGTGACGATGGCGACGGCGCTGGTCTCGGCGATCACGCGCATCCCCGTGCGGCGTGACGTGGCGATGACCGGCGAGATCACGCTCCGTGGCCGCGTGACGCCGATCGGCGGCCTGAAGGAGAAGTGCATCGCGGCGCACCGCCTCGGCATCAAGACGATCCTCGTGCCGCGCGAGAACAAGAAAGACCTGCGCGAGGTGCCGAAGAAGGTTCGCGAGGCCGTGCGCATCGTGCTGGTCGATTACGTCGATGAGGTTCTGCGCGAGGCGCTGGTGCTCGAGAAGCCCGCGGAGTTCGCGGTGCCGGTGACGATGTGAAGCGCTTCGCCTGGTTGTTGCTCGCCGGCTGCGCCACCGCGCCGGTGGTGAAGAGCGTCGATGAGGGCCCGAGCCCCGTCGTCGCGAAGGTCGGCGATCGTTCGATTCGTCAGAGCGAGGTCGACGCCAAGGTGAAGGACGAGATCTCGAAGCTGCAAGATCAGATGTTCGAGCTGCGCTCCGAAGCCGCGGAGCAGTTGGCGATCGAGATGATCATCGCCGACAAGGCGAAGGCCGCGGGGCAGAGCGAAGATCAATGGCTCGCGCTCAACGTCGAGAACGGCATCCCCGAGCCGACCGAGGAGCAGATCCAGAAGCTCTACGAGAAGGCGCGCAGCCGCATCCCTCCGGGGATGACGTACGAAGACGTGAAGCCGCAGCTCGCGCAGGCGGTGAAGCGTGAAGCGCGTGGCAAGCGCGCGCGCGAGGTGTTCACGAAGCTGAAGTCTGAAGCCGGCTACCAGTTGGTGATGAAGGCGCCGGAGA
>JBEHYH010000425.1:0-5714 GCA_048498275.1 Myxococcota bacterium
CCGACTCGGCGCGTGGTAATCATTGCGCCTGCGTGAAGACGCTCGGCAAGTACCAGCTGGTCAAACAGATCGCGGTCGGTGGCATGGGCGAAGTCTGGATCGCTCGTCAGAAGGGCCCGGTCGGCTTCGAGAAGCTCGTCGTCGTCAAGACGCTGCTCAAGCACCTCAAAGAAGACCAGGAGTTCGTGAACATGTTCTTCGATGAGGCCCGCATCGCGGCGGTGCTGAATCACCCGAACATCGCGCAGATCTACGACCTCGGCGAAGACAAGGGCGAGTACTACATCTCGATGGAATACGTGCACGGCCTCTCGTTGCGAGACGTCGTGGTGCACGCGCTCGAGAAGGGCAACGCGTTGCCGCTCGCGCTCAAGTGCCGCGTCATCGCCGACGCCGCCGCCGCGCTCGACTTCGCGCATCAGGCGAAGACGCCGACCGGTCAGCCGCTCGACCTCATTCATCGCGACGTGTCGCCGCAGAACATCCTCATCGGGTTCAACGGCTCGGTGAAGCTGATCGACTTCGGCGTTGCGAAGGCCGCGAACAAGCTGGTGCGCACCGCGACCGGCATCATCAAGGGCAAGTACGCGTACATGTCTCCGGAGCAGGCATACGGCCGCCAGCTCGACGGGCGCAGCGACGTGTACGGCCTGGGCACGGTGTTCTGGGAAATTCTGTGTACGGAGCGGCTCTTCAAGCGCGACAACGAAACCGAGACGCTGCAGGCGGTGGTGGGCGCTGAGATCAAACCGCCGTCGATGCTCGATCGCACCGTGCCCAAGTCGCTCGACCTGATCGTCTTGAAGGCGCTGTCGCGTGAGTTGAAGGACCGCTACCAGACCGCCGCCGAGTTCCAGAAGGCCATCGACCAGTGGCTGCAGAAGCAGCGGTTGCCGGCGACCAACGCGCACCTCGGCGCGTTCATGCGCCAGCTCTTCCCTGACGACGTGGAGATCAAACCGCTCCCCGAATCGGAGCCCACGCTCTCGACCGACCGCTCCCAGGCCATCGAGCCGCCGCAGGTGAAGGGGCAGGAAAAAGTGCGCGCGAATCAGCACCGCGTGCTCGACGCGAAGGAGCTCGAGGCGCGCATCGCGTCGACGCAGCCGACCGATCACATGCGCGGCATGTTCTTCAACGCGCTCGTCTCAGCCGTGTTGCGTTCCATCGGGCCGACGGCTGAACCGAAGGTGCGCAAGGCCGCGCAGGAACCGCGCGCCTACGTCGATTCACTCACGTACCCGACGGCGGAGTTCCTGCGCATGTTGTGGAAGGCCGTCGAACTGCTCGCGCCGAAGCTGCAGAGCGTCGATGAGGCGTTCGAGCAACTGGGCCTCTACACGATGGACGCGCTGCTCAACTCGCCGTTCGGCAAGTCGCTGGAGACGCTGCGGCAGGGCACGCCCGCGAATCTGCTCAAGCCATTGCTCACCACCTTGAACCCTATGATCGCGCCCGGCTCCCGGCTCGTCGCCGACGCGAAGGGCACGTCGGCGAAGCTGGTGTTCAAGGAAGAGGTGCTGCCGCTGCAGCTCTACGTCGGTCTGCTGCGTTCATTGTTCGAAGCGTTCTTCGGCAAGCAGCTCAACGCGCAGTGGGAAAAGACCGCCGCCGAGCGCGTGGAGCTGACGCTGAGCTGGAAATAGATGTTCTCCACCGCGCCCCGCTACCCGCGTCGCATCGTCTGCCTCACCGAGGAGACGACGGAGACGCTGTATCTGCTCGGCCTCGGCGAGCTCGTGGTCGGCGTGAGCGGCTTCACGGTGCGGCCTCCCGAGGCGCGCAAGAAGCCGCGTGTCTCGAGTTTTCTCGACGCGAACTTCGAGAAGATCCTCGAGCTGAAGCCCGACCTCGTGCTGGGGTTTTCTGATCTGCAGGCGACGCTGGGCGCTGAGTTGGCGAAGCGCGGCGTGCCCGTGTACCTCTTCAATCAGCGCAGCCTGAGCGAGATTCTGCAGGCGGTGCGCCTCATCGGTTCGCTGGTCGGCGCGGCGGCGAAGGCGGAAGCGCTCGCTGATTCACTGCAGGCGAACGTCGAACGGCTGGCGCGCGAGAACGCGTCACTGCCCAAGCGCCCGCGCGTGTTCTTCGAGGAATGGCACGAACCGCTCATCTCGGGAATTCGTTGGGTGAGTGAGCTGTTCGAAGTGCTTGGTGCAGATGACGTCTGCGTCGAGACGCGAACGGAGCAGGGCGCGAAGGGGCGCATCTTCACGCCTGAAGAAGTCGCGCGGCGGAACCCCGAGCTCGTGGTGGCGAGCTGGTGCGGGCGCAAAGCAAAGCGGGAGAAGATCATCGCGCGGCCGGGTTGGAGCGAGGTGACGGCGGTGCGTGAAGATCAGCTCTACGAAATTCGCAGCCCGGTGATTCTGCAGCCCGGGCCGGCGTTGTTCACCGATGGCGCTGAGCAGGTCGCGCGCATCATTCGCGCGGCGGCGCTCGGCGAAAAACTGCCTCCGGTGCGTGAAGGCGATCTTCGCAGCGCCGTGAGGTCATGACCGTTCTGCGCGGTCGCACGCGGCCCGGGCGGTTGCGTGCGCTCGATGAATGGGTCGCCCGCTTTGTTCCCGAGTTGCTCGATGGGCGCGGCGCGTTGGTCGACGTCGGCTTCGGCGAGACGCCGGTCACGACCGAGGAATGGGCGCGCAGCGTGCCTGGAGTTCGGGTCATCGGCCTCGACAAGCGCGCAGGTGAATCGAACGAAGTCGAACTTCACTTCGGCGGTTTTGAAGACGTGAAGAAGTTCGCTCCGGTCGCGGTGGTGCGCGCGATGAACGTGCTGCGCAGCTATCAACCTGAAGAGGTCGCTCCCGCGCGGAAGCTGATGTTCGACGCGCTCATCCCCGGTGGGCTGCTCATCGAAGGCAGCAGCGACCTCGATGGCCACGTGACGGTGGTCTCTCTGTCGCGCGGGAAGAGAAGTGAGTTGCTCTTCCACACCGACTTCGAGCGCGGCTTTTCGCCGTGGCTCTTCCGCGATTGGCTCCCGAGAGATCTCCGGCGCAGCGTCAACCCCGGCACGCCGATTCACGCGCTGCTCACCGAATGGGACTCACGCACGCACGGAGAAACTCCTCGCGAGCGTTTCGAGAACTCCCTCGCGGCTCCGTTGGAATGGACTGACTGGGAGCGCGCGCATGGG
This sequence comes from Myxococcota bacterium, assembly GCA_048498275.1. Classification (GTDB taxonomy): domain Bacteria; phylum Myxococcota; class Myxococcia; order Myxococcales; family Myxococcaceae; genus Archangium_A. The sequence goes on from JBEHYH010000425.1 coordinate 3,143, forward strand.
TTCGCGCGTTGGCCCCTGGTGAACACCTGAGCGCTCCGGCGCCAGACCGCGCTCGCGCTCCGCCAGCACCCGGTGGCCGTTTTGACAGGTCGCGGTGGTCAGCGCCGCGCAGCCACACGCCGGCGGCACCTGACATGTCTGGTTCTCGGAGGAGCACGCGGCTCCGGGGCGCGGCACGGCTTCGGCGGGGCAGCCATCGGTCTTCTCTCGCGCGCGGCGGCACACCCATCGGTCAGGTCGCGGCGTCGCAGGTGCAGGCGTACGGGCCTTCACTGCATGTCTGCGCGGCTGCGCACGGCGTTTCCACCGTGATGGTCTTGAACCTCTCGGGCCGCGCGGCGAACTCGCGCGGTGAGGGGCACGCGGGCTGCGCGCTCCGGCGGTCGACGCTCGCGCAGGCCGTGAAGCCGAGGAGCGCCACGTGCGACCAGCGGCTCAGGGCTCGCCGGGGCGCGGGCCTTCGACGCCCAGCTTTCGCGCCGCGAGACCGAACGCGAGCCAGCCCAGCAGAAACGCGAGCCCGCCCAGCGGCGTCACCGCGCCGAGCGCGCGCGTGCCGGTGAGCGCCATCGCGTACAGGCTCCCCGAGAACAGAATCACGCCCGCGAGAAAGCTCCACGCGGCCCACGCGGGGAACCGCCCGGCGACGTGCGCGGCGAGAACGGCGACGAGGCCCACCGCGAGCGAATGAATCAAGTGGTACCGCGCGCCGGTTTCCCACCACGCGAGCCGATCAGCGGCGTCGGGCAGCGCCGCGACGAACTTCTTGAGCCCGTGCGCGCCGAACGCGCCGAAGGCCACGCCGGTGAAGCCGAGAATCGCCGTCAGGTAGGTGAGCTTCCGGTCCATACGTGTGGCTTAGCGCAAATGCGTCAGCGGCCACACGGAGAGGGCGGCTGCGCGCACAACCACTTCGCCGCTTCTTGCCGGCTCTTTCCGTCGAGGTCGACCAGCTCGTTCGCCTTGCGCATCTTCTCGACGCCGATGGCGCCGACGAGCGGCTGCAGCGCGACCTCGAGCTCCGGGTGCGCGGCGGCGCGCGGGCCCAACAGCAAGACCGCGTCATAGGGAGGAAACGAGCGCAGGTCGTCTTCAAGCACCACGAGGTCGAACGCCGCGATGCGCCCGTCGCTCGAGAACGCGGTGATGACGTCGACCGCGCCCGACTGCACGGCCTTGTACATGAAGGTGCTGTCGAAGCTGACGCGCTCGCGGGGCTCGAGGCCGTACAGCGTGCGCAGGCGCGCCCATTCCGGCCGGCTGAAGAACTCGTAGTCGCTGCCCAGCTTCATGCCGCGCAGGTGCGGCGCGAGGTCGCTGATGGTGTGAATGCCGAGCGCTTCGGCGGTGTCTCGGCGCATCGCCAGCGCGTAGGTGTTCTCGAAGCCCAGCGGCCCGAGGCAGGTGATGCCGTGCTTCTCTTTCAACCATCGCGTCACCTCGGTCAGCACCGTGTTCGCGTCGGCGACGTCCGCGCGCCCGAGGTGGTTGGCCCACAGGGTGCCGGTGTAGTCGACGTAGGCGTCGAGCTCTCCGCTGACCAGCGCGTCGAAGGCGATGGTCGACCCGAGGCTGTCCACACGTTCCACGCGCAGGCCCGCGTTCTGCGCCGCGGTCACCATCACCTGAGAGAGCACGTACTGCTCGGTGAAGGTCTTCGCGCCGATGCGCACCGCGTCGTCTCTTCCCCGCGAGAGAAAGGGCGCGAGCCCGAGCGCCAGCGCGGCGAGCAACACCGTCGCGCCGACGAGCGCGCGCGGCCTGCTGCGGCGTTCGGCGGCTGACTCGAAGAGCGCCACCGCGCCGTCGAGCACCAGCGCCAGCACCGCGGCGGCGACACAGCCGACGACCACCGCGGTCCAGTTGCGGGTCTGCAGGCCGCCGAAGATGTAGTTGCCGAGGCTGGGCTGGCCCACCGGCGTCGAGAGCGTGGCGACGCCCACCGTCCACACCACCGCGGTGCGGATGCCCGCGATGATGACCGGCGCGGCGAGCGGGAGCTGCACCTGAAAGAGCGTCTGTCGCGGCGTCATGCCCAGCCCGCGCGCGGCCTCCAGCAGCGCCGGTTCGACGCCGGTGATGCCGGTCACCGTGTTCCGCAGCACGGGCAGCATGCTGTAGAGCACCAGCGCCACCGCCGCCGGCCAGAAGCCGAACGCCGAGAGCCCCGGCAGCGCGCTTTGTCGCAGCGCATCGAGCACCGGCACCATCAACGCCAGCAGCGCCAGCCCGGGGATGGTCTGAATCACGCCCGCCGCGCCGAGCACCACCGCGCGCAGCGTCTTGCGACGCACCACCAGCAACCCCAGCGGCAACGAGAGCGCCACGCCCACCGTCAGCGCCAGCATGGTGAGGCCGACGTGCTGACCGAGGCGGTTGGGCAACAGCGCGAGCTGTTCTGCGAGGCGAGGGTTCACGCGATGACTCCCAGCAGCTTCTCGACGGCTTCAGCCTGTCTGCGGGGCGCGTCGAAGAGCCGCTGCACCTGCGCGTGCGGCGGGTCGCGCAGCAGGCGCTCGGGCGTGTCGAGGCCCACCACCGCGCCCTCGTGCATCACCGCGATGCGGTCGGC
>JBEHYH010000426.1:0-5701 GCA_048498275.1 Myxococcota bacterium
TACCGCATCACGTACCTGGGCGGCTCTTCTGATTTCGCCGAGGTCGCCTAGGCCTCGACCTTCAAGAAGAAGAAGCTCAACGTGGTGTCGGTCAGCGGCAATACGTTGGAGCTCCAGGTCGGCAAGTGAGGCGCGGCGTCTGGGCGCTCGTGCTGAGCGCATGTGGTGCCCAGACGGTGCAGCGCTCGCCGAAGTTCGTGTTGCCGCCGGCGCGCGTCACCACCCGGAGCGAGCTGGTGCTCAAGTGCGACCCCGTCGATGCGGAGGTCTCGCTCGACAACGTCCCACAGGGCACCTGCGAAGACTTCGATGGCGAACCGAAGGCGCTCCCGATCCCCTCGGGGGCGCGGCGCATCGCCGTGAAGAAGCGTGGTTTTCAGCCGTGGAATTCGATTCTCGAAACCGATGGGACCCGCGTGGTGATGACCGTCACGCTCATTTCAACCGGAGGGACGCCATGAAGAGGCTCCTCGTCGTCGCTGTCGCATTGCTGTCGTCGCTGTGTCTGGCCGATATCGGGAAGATCTCGACCGTCGAAGGTGAAGCGACCCGTACGCCGAAAGGCGGCGCGGCCGTCGCGCTCGCCGCAGGCGCCTCCATCGAGCTCGGTGACACCATCACCGTGAAGACCGGCAACCTGAAGCTGGAGCTCACTGATGGCAGCATCATCGCGCTCGCCCCGGCGTCGACGCTGGAGATCACCGAGGCCGAATTCGAAGGCCAGGAGCGCAAGGGCTTCTCGGGGCTGCTCAAGGGTGGCTCGCTGTGGACCAAGGTGAAGAAGGCGCTCGGCGGCGGCAAGTTCGAGGTCTCGACCGAGCGCGCGGTCGCCGGCGTTCGCGGCACCATCTTCCGCATCGACGCTGACGCGCTGGTGAAGGCGGCGAAGGGTGGGCAAGGCCGCCGCGCTTCGATCGTTCGCGTGGTCGAGGGTTCGGTCGCGGTGAAGCCGAGCGCGGTGATCGCCAAATCGCTCAAGAAGGCCGCGCCGAAGAAGGGCCCGCGCGTCGAAGTCGCCGGCCCGTCTGAAGTGTCGGCCGACGAATGGGAAAAGATCTTCGTGACCCTCGCGGCGAACCAGCAGATCGCCGTCGGCGTCGACCTGTGGGAACAGGCGCAGATCGATGAAGTGGCGAAGAACGATGCCTTCTCGAAGTGGATTGAGAAGAACCAGTAGCGCGCTGGTGCTGCTGCTCCCGCTCGTCGCGGGAGCGCAGTTGCAGCAGCCCCTGCCTCCGAACAGCCCGACCGCGCTGACGGTGGTGCCTCGCGTGCACGTGCGCGCGAGTGAGAACGTCGATGTCGATCTGCTCGGTGCGCTGGCGAAGCCCGGCGTCACGCTGTGGCTCACGACCAGCAGCAACACCCTCAAAGCGTCGTACGTCGAACGGCTCGCACGTTTTGACGCCGTGTGGATTCGCGTGCACGCGCCGCTGAAGCCCGTCGACGCGCGCGTCTGGTCGAAGCTTCCGCGCGCGGGTGCGTGGGTCGATTTGAAGACGCTGAGCGAAGTGAAGAAGCTGCCCGGCGCGCGCCGTGTCGCGGTCAGTCTCGATGGCGAGCTCGGCGACGAGCAGCTCGCCACGTTGCGCGCCACACGGGTCGATGAAGTGCGTTGGTCGCCTCCGGGCGAAGTCGATCTGCTGCGCTGGGGTCAGTTTTCGCAACTGACCGGCCGCCGCGTGCTGGTGACGCCATCGAAAGAGAGCTGGGCCGTCACCTGCGAACGGCGCTCCGGGCCTTCAGTGGAGCTGCACCTGTCGAGTCTCCTCGCCGCGTCGAGCGAGGTCTTCCCGTGTGGCTCCGGCATGCGCGTGGTGGTGCCGGAGAACGCCGACGACTGGCTGCTGCATTCGCTGGTGTTGCGCGAGCCGACGGTCGAGCTCGTGCTCGAAGTTCCCGACGACGAACGTGCGCGAGGTGCGCGTGGTCTGGTGGAACGGTTACAAGTCTCACCTGACAAGAAGCGCTGAAGCGATTCCTTGACGCTCCAGAGGGGCGAAGGGATTATTCGAGCGGAATTTTTCAGAAGTCACGAGCACTTGGCGCAGCCCCCGCGCCCTCCGGGAATCTCATGCGTAGACACGTCATTGCCCTCTCCGTCGCGATCTCTTTGCAGGCTTTCGCGCAGGCTCCTGTCGCCAAGAAGGAGGCGAAGGAAGTCGAGCTGAAGAAGAAAGAGGTCAGCCTCGCGCCTGACAAGTCGCTGGCCGGCGACATCACGCGCAAGAAAGAGACGAAAGACGAAGGCCCGACGCTGAAGTTCGACGAGTTCCGCGCGGGCGTCGAAATGCAGGTCGCCGAGAAGCGCCGTGAGCAGATCTCCGACCTCAAGAAGATCATCTCCTTCACCGAAGACAAGAAGGAAAAGCCGTCGCTCCTCTTCCGCCTCGGCGAACTCTATTGGGAAGAGTCGAAATACATCTCCTTCCAGGCGAACCGCAAAGACGACGACAAGCTCGCGGCGATGAGCGCCAACGACAAGGCGGGCATCGAGCTGGCGGAGAAGGAAAAGGCCAAGCTCCTCGAGGAGTCGAAGACATTCGCGCAGGAAGCCATCAAGGCCTATTCGTCAATCGTTCAGGAATACAAAGACTTCGATCGCACCGACGAGGTCCTCTACTTCCTCGGCTTGAACCTGATGGAAATGGGCGATGAGAAGCGCGCCCTCGCCGCGTACGGTCGCCTGATTGCCAAGTACCAGAAGTCGAAATACCTGCCTGACGCGTACCTCGCGACCGGCGAATATTATTTCAACAACTCCAAGGGCAAGCGCGACCAGTTGGAAAAGGCGCTCGAGAACTACAAGAACGCCGCCAAGTTCCCCGACAACCAGTCATACGGCTATGCCCTGTATAAACAGGGTTGGTGCTACTTCAACCTGTCTGAGTTCGACAAGGCGATGGACATGTACAAGTCCGTCGTCCTCTACGTCGACTTCTCCGGCGAAGACGACATCAACAAGGGCAAGAAGGGCTCGAAGAACGGCCTCGCGAAGGAAGCGCGCACTGACTACGTGCGCGCGTACGAGCGCGGCAACGGTACGCCCGGTGAAGCGCGCGATCGCTTCGCGAAGCTGGCGAAGACCGACGAAGACAAGCGCACGATGCTCAAGCAGCTCGCGGGCCTCTATTACGAAGACGGCAAGGACAAGGAAGCCGCCGTTGCCTACAACATGCTGATCACCGAGCGGCCGACCTCGCCCGAGGCGCCCGGCTTCCAGTCGCGCATCGTCGACTGCGTCATGCGCGCCGCGAACAAGCAGGTCACCGTGCAGCAGGTCCGCCGTCTCGTGAAGATCATGGACGACGTGCTCAAGGCGAACCCCAAGCTCGAGGAGAAGGATAAGCGCTCGCTCGACGACGCGCGGGAGCTCGCCGAGCGCACCATTTCGCGCCTCGCGGTCGACTGGCACAACGAAGGCAAGAAGACGCGTGACGAGCAGACGTTCGAGTACGCGAATGCCGTGTACGCCGACTACCTGACCCTCTTCCCCGACAACGCGAAGGCGTACGACCTGCGGTTCTTCTGGGCCGAATTGTTGAACGACAACCTGAGCCAGTTCGACAAGGCCGCCGCGGAATACACGCGCGTGTTCAACATCGACATCGCGCGCATCGAGAAGAAGGAAAAGACGGGCCGCTGGCTGAACAACGCGTCGTACAACGCGATTCTGGCGTGGACCGAAGTGGTGAAGAAGGAAGAGGCGAGCGGTGCGATCAAGCCTCCGGTCATCAGCGACCCGACGCAGAAGCTGAACATTCCGCCGTCGAAGCAGAGCCTGCTCGACGCGTGTAACAACTACCTGAAGTACATCGAGAAGGGCGATAAGAAGGTCGAGATTGCCTACAAGGCAGCGCGTATTTATTACGATTACAACCACCTCGACGCCGCGGTGGAGCGCTTGTCGGAGATCGCGCTCAAGTACCCCGATTACAAGTTCGAAGACGGTTCGCGCGCCGGCGAGATCGCGGCCAACCTGGTGCTCGACTCGTACAACCTCCTCGGCGACTGGGGGAAGGTCAACGAGTGGGCGCGCAAGTTCTACGCGAACGACAAGCTCGCGGTCGGCCAGTTCCGCGCTGACCTGGCGAAGCTGATCGAGCAGTCGAGCTTCAAGCTCATCAACCAGCTCGAAGCGAAGAAGGAATTCGTGAAGGCCGGTGATGCGTACCTGGCATTCGTGACCGACTGGCCGAAATCTGAATTGGCAGACAAGGCGCTCTTCAACGCCGCGATCGACTATTTCAACGGCAAGGCGCTCAACCGCGCGATCGAAGTGCGCAAGCAGTTGATTCAGAAGTACCCGAAATCGCAGTACGTGCCGCAGACGACGTACGCGCTCGCCGAAGGCTACGAGGCGATCGCCGACTTCGACCCGGCCGCCGACTATTACGAGTCATACGCGGCGCAGTACGAGAAGAGCCGCGCTCCGGGCGCGAAGAAGGGGGCGAGGGCTCCGGCGAAGAAGGGCAAGAACGAGCCCGCGAAGCCCGCCGCCGAACAGGTGTGGGAAGAGAGCAAGGCGCAGGACGGTCTGCTGAACGCCGGCCTCTTCCGTGAAGGTCTGGGCGAATACAAGGTCGCGCTCAAGAACCGCGAGAAGTTCCTCGAGCTGTGGCCCAACGCGAAGGAGGTCGAGCCGGTCGAGAAGTCGATCCTCGATCTCTACGAGAAGACGGGTCAGTGGTCGAAGGTGACCAAGGGGCTGGAGGAGTACGAGAAGAAGTATGTGAAGGACCCCAGCAAGGTACTTACGGCTGAAGGCCGCATCGCGAAGATCTACGAGGAGAAGCAGAAGAACGCGAAGGCCGCGCGCGGCGTCTACAACCGCATCACCGACTACTACGAGAAGCTCGGCAAGAAGCAGCGTGACTCGCTGGAGATCACCGCGCTCGACGCCGTGGCCCGCGCCAACTTCATCCAGAACGAAGACGAGTGGAAGAAGTACAGCGCGCTCAAGCTGCGCTGGTCGAAGCTGACCAACATCTCCGAGCTCAAGGCGTCGATCGTCTCGAAGTCGACCGCGCTCACCGAGATCCAGAAGACGTACACCAAGACGGTGCAGCTCAAGTCGGCCGACCCGGCGATCTGCGCGCTCAACAAGATCGGCATGGCGTACGACCAGTTGGCTGATCAGCTCGTGCACTTCCCCGTGCCGAAGGGCCTGCCGGAAGAGGTGCTCTTCGAATTGAAGCCGCAGTTCGAGCAGCAGGCCGACCCGGTGAAGAAGAACGCCACCGACGCCTTCGTCGCCGCGGTGAACAAGAGCCAGGAGCTCGACATCTTCAACCAGTGCACGGTCGCCGCGCTCGAGATGCTGCGCACCCGCTACGCGCCGGAGCAGTACCCGAAGATGGAAGAAGACGTGCTCGAGGTGAAGCAGACCGAGAAGGCCGCGGCCATCGGCGGTGACCTGCTCACGTCGATTCAGGCGGTGCCGGTGATCTCGACCGAGCAGGCGCAGACCATCAAGAACAACACGCAGGAGGTCGGCAGCCGCCCGGTGGAGGACACCATGCCGGAGGTCGACCTCAGCACGCCCGAGCCCGAGAAGAAGAAGACCGAGGCGAAGGCGGCCGACAAGAAGACCGCTTCGCCGGCGCCGGCGCCGAACGCCTACCGGGCTCAATACTCCGCCGTCAGCTCCTGAACGCTCCACCAAGACTGGGAGTAGTTCTTCGTGAGCACGAACTTCGCG
>JBEHYH010000427.1:0-5693 GCA_048498275.1 Myxococcota bacterium
CCGGAGCGAGCACCACGGTCTGCTGACCCGCCTGCGCTTCAGCGGCACCGAGCCCCGCGATCGCCTGTCGCGCCGCTTCTTTCGCGACCTGCTCCGGCGTGAAGGTGTCGAAGTGCGTGAACGCCACGCGCCCGCCGCCGCCGAAGCTGCCGGTGCGGCGCTCGCCGCCTTTGCCCTCAGCGACCACGCTCGTGGAGATGCGACACATGTCTTGCGTATCTTCGGCGAGGTGACCGTTGGTGTTGGCCACCAGAATGCGCTTCGTCGAATCGGCGTACGTCGCGGTCACCTGCTTGATGCGCTTGTCGTAGGCACGCGCCGCCTTGTTCGCGCGCACCACGAGGTCGCGCTTGCGCGCCACGTCGATGGTCGAGAGGTGCTGGTCCAACCGGTAGAACGTGGGGAGCGGCGTGCGGCTGACGTTGAAGCTCTTCTCGCTGCCTTCGCTCTGCGCGATGAACGCGGCGGTGCGGGCGGCGCGAAGCAGCGCCTCTTCGTCCAGGTCGTCGGAGTAGGCGTAGCCGACGCGCGCGCCCGAAATGACGCGCACGCCGACGCCTTGCGAGAGGCCATTCTGCGCGCTCTTCACCTTGTCTTCTTCGAGCGTGACGGCGGTGAAATCGGTTCTCTCCGCGTAGACCTCCGCGAAGTCGGCGCCGCGAGCCATGGCCGCTGACAACAACTTTTCGCACAACGGAACAGGAATCATGTCGAACCAGAATAACGCGGCTCACGCGACGCGCCTCGACGATTCCCCGGGTGTCCAGCCGGCGAGAGGCGCATGGTGCGCTCCCACCAACCAAAAGGACGCTCATGTTCGCCGTCGCAGGAGTCTCAGGCCGCACGGGTGCCGCCACCGCTGAGGCGTTGTTGAAGCAGGGCCAGAAGGTGCGCGTGCTGGTGCGCAGGGAAGAGCAGGGCGAACCCTGGCTCCGGCATCACGCTGAAGTGGCGGTGTGTGACTTCAACGACGCAGACTCGTTGAGCACCGCGCTCGGTGGCGTGAGTGGCGCGTCGCTGCTGTTGCCTCCCGGCCCGGTCGAGGCGCGGGCGAAGATGCTCGAGGGCCTGGTGAAGGCGCTCAAGCGCGCGCGGCTCGAACGGCTCACGGTGCTCTCGTGCGTCGGCGCGCAGCACCCGTCGGGCACCGGTCAGGCGGTGATGATGAACCGGGCGGAGCACGCGCTCAACGGCATCGCCGGGTCGGTCACCTTCGTGCGCGCCGCGTATTTCCTCGAGAACTGGGGCCCGCTGCTGCTGCCCGCGCTCGAGAGCGGTGAACTGCCTTTCTACGGGCACGTGCACCTCAAGTTCCCGCAGGTCGGCGCGCGCGACGTCGGGCTGGCGACGGCGAACGTGTTGACGACTCCCGTACGCGGCACGCGCTTCATCGAGGTGTCGGGGCAGCAGAACTGGTCGGCCGACGACGTCGCCGAGGTGATCGGTTCGCTGCTGGGCACGCGCATCAAGGCGGTCGAACGTCCCGTCGACTCCGTTGAAGACCCGCTGCTGGCTGAACAGTTCCGCGCGATGGCGCGCGGCGTTTTGAGCTTCGCGCACCCGCATCAACTCACCCGGGGCACGACCCCGCTGTACGACGCACTCAAAACGCTGGTGTGACGTTCTGACCTGCTAGGGTTTGGGGCCGAAACGCCTATGGCACCGCCTCGCAGAGTCAGTCGTGGAAGTGGAGAGGTTGAGGACGACCCCGAGCGGGAAAACCGCACGCAGGCGCGCGTGCAGGTGGACCCCGAGCGCGAGAACAAGACCCAGGCCCGTGCGCAGAAGCCGATTCGCGCGAAGAACGCCGACCCCGAGCGCAACAACAAGACCCAGGCGCGCGCGCAGCGCCCTGAAGAAGACTACGACACGGCAGGTGAGTACGCCGACGAAGGCCCCTACCGCACGGGCTCCGACTACTCGCCGTCGAATGAAGATCTGAACGTCGTGCCCAGCCGGAGCCTCGAAGGTGAAGGCCTCGACGCGCTCGACCCCGAGGTCGGTTCGGCGACCAAGGCGCTGCCCGCGCTCCAGCGTGACGAAGAAGACGGCGGTGGTGACGATGAGCCTGAAGAGGCCGATGAACAGAACGCGACGCGCGCCGGCCCTCCGCTGACGCTGGAGATCATCGCGGGCCCCGATGCGGGCAAGAAGAAGAAGTTCAAGGGCGTGCGCATGGTCGTCGGCCGCACGCCGGGCGTCGACCTGCAGTTGTCTGACCAGTCCGCGTCGCGCCGCCACATCGAGCTCATCTACGGCGATGAAGGCGTGATGCTCAAAGACCTCGGCTCCGGCAACGGCACCAAGGTCAACGGCACCAAGGTCTCCGAGAAGAAGCTCGAGCACGGCGATGAGATCGCCATCGGCAAGACGAAGATCCGTTTCGTCGACGACATGGCGGCCTTCAAGCAGGCGAAGGAAGCCAGGGAGAAAGCCGCCACCGAGAAGGAAGCCGCGAAGAAGGCGGTCGCCGAGAAGAAGGCCGAGCCCGCCGAGAAGTCTGACGAGGCCGAGACCGAAGCCGGCGGAGACGACGCTCCGAAGGACGAGAAGAAGGAGTCGGCCGCCGACAAGAAGCCCGCGGGCCGGCAACGCCCGGTGCGCACGTCGCGCAATTCAGGCGGCGATGCCAAGGGCGGCTTCTCGGAGAAGTTCAAGGCGCTGCCCAGACCGGTGCGCCTCGGCATCGTCGGCGCGGTCTCGATGCTGATGCTGTTCTTGATCCTGGGCATCGCGGTGCGCAAGCCGCCCCCGCCGCCGGTCGACCCGGTGAAGCTGCTGGCCGACGACAAGATGACCGCCGCGCGCGCTGCGGTTCGTGACGGCGATTTTCAGACCGCCGCCAACCTGCTCGCCGACGCCGAGAAGCTTCAGCCGGGCATCGACAAGTCGAAGCTCACGCAGCAGGTGCAGGTCGAGCTCGCGTTCGCCAACACGCTGGCCGAGACGCGCAAGGCGATCGCCGAGCTCCGGTTCGAAGACGCCGAGAAGCTGCTGACCAACATCGGCCGCGCCAGCATCAAGAGCGAAGAAGAGAAGCTCAAGGTGCGCGCGGAGCTCGACGCCGCCGTGCTCGAGTACAAGAAGAAGCAGGTCGAAGAGCTGCTCGCCGCCGGTGAGCTCGATGGCGCCAAGCGCCTGCTGGGCGAGTTGCCGGTGCAGATGCAGGCCGAGCCCGCGCAGCAGATCGCCGAGTTCGAAGCGCAGCTCGCGCAGCAGGAAGAGCAGGAGAAGCTGGACGCGAAGTCTGCCGCGGCCCGCGCCGCCGCCGCCGCGAAGAACAAGAAGGAGCAGGAGATGATCGAGGCGCTCGTGGTCGTCGAGCGCAAGTTCGCGTCATCGGAGTGGGACCGCGCCGCCAGCGAATGCGCCCGCGTGATGGACAGCTACCGCGACAACAAAGACATCTACACGCGCGCGAAGAGGCTCCAGAGCCAGATCCCCAGCTTCGGCACCAACTTCGACGAGGGCATGAAGAAGTTCCGCTCCGGGCAGCTCGCGCAGGCCGCGAAGCCGTTGCGGCAGGCGCACCAGCTCTACGCAGCCATCGGGTTGCGCGCGAACAAGTTCGGCCAGGAGCTCGAAGACAAGCTCGGCGCCGCGGCGCTGGTCGCGGGCAAGGAAGCGCTCATTCGCGACGACCTGCTGACGGCCTCGGCGATGTTCCGCGACGCGGTGAAGTTCGACCCCGATGACGCGAAGGCGCGGCAGGGCCTGCTCGACGTCAACGAGAAGGCGCAAGACATGTTCGAGTCGGCGTATTCGCAGCGCGGCGTCGACCCGCGCGAAGCCACGCGCAAGTTCAAGATCGTGATTCAGGTGACCGACCCGGGCACCACGGTGCACGAGAAGGCCAAGAATCAGTTGGCTGCGATGGCGCCCTGAGAGAGCGGAGTACACATGAGTCAGTCGTTGCGGGAACTCGGGCTGGATTTCGTCGAGGTCGAGAACTGGGAGCGGGCGTTGGGCGTCTTCGCCGAGTGCGTGCGACGGCAGCCGGCTGATCACCGCGCGCGCATGCAGGCCGCGCGTTGCTACGCGAAGCTGGGCGAGCCCGAGCGCGCGGTGACCGTGTTCCACGCGTGCGCGGAGGGGCTGCTGAAGCGCGACTATCTGCTCTCGGCGATCGCGGCGTGCCGGCAGGCGATGCTGCTGGCTCCGCGGGAGAAGCGCATTCGCGAGACTCTGGAGCGCATCCACGCGCGCGCCGCGCGGGTCGTCGGTGGCCGCGCGGGTGGGCCGCCTCCGTTGCCGCCGGAGAGTCTGTACGACGGCAAGGTCGAGACCGACTTGATGACCCTGGAGGCGCAGGAGCTGTCGGACCAGGCGTTTCTGGTGCTCGCCGCGGTCGACGCGAGCGCGTCGGCTGACCCCGAGGCGCGTCCTCCGCTGCCGCTGTTCGCCGACCTCGAGCGTGACGCGTTCGTCGACCTCATCGAGCTCGTCGACTACCGCGAGATGAAGGAAGGCGAGGTGCTGTGCACCGAGGGCAAGAGCACCGATCGCATCACGGTGCTGGTCGCCGGCAAGGCCGAGGTCACCCGCCGTGTCGAGGGTGAAGCGAAGACGCTCGCGTTCCTCGGCGGCGGTTCGATCTTCGGTGAGATCTCGATGATGACCGGCGCGGCGCCGTCGTCGTCGATCACCTGCGTGAGCGATTGCGACGTGCTCGAGATTGAACGCGAAGATCTGAACGTGCTCGCGCGCGGCTACCCGTCGGTGCCGGCGGCGCTCGCCACGTTCGCGCAGTCGCGCATGGCGAAGAACCTGATCGCGACGTCGCCGCTCTTCCAGCACGTGCCCGAGGCCGAGCGCGCGGGCATGTTGCAGCGCTTCGACTTCAGGGGGCTCTCCCCCGGCGAGAAGATCATCACCGAGGGCGAACCGGTGCAGGCGCTGGTGCTGGTGCTGGCCGGCGAGCTCATCGTGCAGAAAGACGACAACGACGGAGGCTCCATCAGCCTCTCGATTCTCCGCGAGGGCGACATCGCCGGGGAGATCTCGCTGCTCAACGGCCTGCGCGCGACCGCGACGGTCGCCGCCAGCCGCAAGACCGCGGTGGCGTTGTTGAACCGAAAGAACTTCGAGACGCTGCTCAAGGAACAGCCGAGGCTGCGCGATTTCCTCGACGAGCTTTCGACCCGCCGGCTCAAGGGCATCGGCGAAGCGATGCGGCCGGCTGAAATTCTCGACGCCGACGAGCTGGTGGTCGAATGAACACGCGCTCCCTCGCGGGGGTCGCGCTGGCGATTCTCGTGGGGGGCGCGGTGTATTTCTTCTGGCCCCAGGAGAAGCTCTCTCCCGAAGACGAAGTGCGGCAGCTCATCGCGCGCATGGTCGACGCCGCCGAGCGCAAGAGCCCGTCAGACGTCGTCGAGGGGCTCGACGACGCGTTCAGAGGGCAGGGCGGGGCCGACAAGTCACAGGTGAAGTCGCTGCTCGTCGGCCAGTTCTTCCGCGCGAAGCAGGTGACGGTGCTCAACCCGCTGCTCGACGTGACCGTGAACACGCCGGCCACCGCGCACTTCAAGGGCACCTTCGTGCTGACCCGCGACGGAGACGCGGCGACCTACGCCATCGAGGGTGACGTCGAGAAGAACGACGGCTGGCACCTGACGTCGGCGAGCTGGTCGCAATGAAAAAGCCGCGCTCCTGTTCGAGAGCGCTGGCGAAGCGGCGCCACGGGGCGTCGC
>JBEHYH010000428.1:0-5692 GCA_048498275.1 Myxococcota bacterium
AGACCTCGACCTCCGCCGGGACGCAGATCGAAGATGATGCTCGCGCTCGACCCGTTGGTGTCGCAGGCGTTCGGCGCCAAAGACGAGCTGCGCGCGCGCAATCACTACTGGCAGGGCGTGTGGCTCGCGGGCATCTCGAGCGTGCTGGTGATGATCCCGCTGGTGATTGCGCCGCTGTTTCTCGAGACGTTCCACGTGAAGCCCGAGGTCGCGGAAGGCGCGCGGGTCTACATGTGGTGGCGGTTGCCGGGCGTGTTCGGGCTGATGCTCTTCGTCGCGGCGCGCAGCTACCTCACCGGGGTCGGCCGCGTGCGCGCGACGTTGTGGGCGATGGTCATTGCGAACTTCGCGAACTTCTTTCTCGATGTCGGGTTCGTGTTCGGCCTGAAAATGGGCGTCGCGGGCGCGTCGATCGCGACGGTGGTGTGCACGTGGTTGCAGTTCGGCGTGCTCGCGTTCGCGTTGCCGAAGGCGCCTGAAGGCACGCGTCGCGCGTTCAACTGGCCGGAGCTGCGTGAAACGCTGCGCATCGGCGTGCCGGTCGGTCTGCATTTCATCGCGGAGTCGGGCGTGTTCTCGCTGGTCGGTGTGCTCGCGGCGCGCATGAGCGCGGCGGAGTCAGCGGCGCACAACGTGGCGCTCAACTGGGCGAGCCTCACGTTCTGCATGACGGCGGGCATCGGCAGCGCGGCGGCGACGCGCGTGGGTTGGGGCATCGGCCGGGGCGACACGCCGGCGGCGAGACGCGCGGGGCTCACCGCGTTCGCGAGTGCGGCGGTGTTCATGGTCGGCGCGTCGTTGATGTTCCTGGCGTTCCCGCACCCGCTCGCGGCGTTGATGTCTGACGACCAGAAGGTCATCTCGACCGTCGTCTCGCTGTTCCTGGTGGTCGCGTTCTTTCAAATCTCCGACGGCATTCAGGCGGTCGGCGCAGGCGCGTTGCGCGGCACCGGCGACACCAGCTTCACGTTCTACGTGAACATCGTCGGGCACTGGTTCGTGGGCTTGCCCGTCGCTTACGCGCTCGGCGTGCGCGGCACCTACGGAGTCGTCGGACTCTGGTGGGGACTCTCCGCTGGCCTCGCGTTCGTGGCGCTCGCGTTGCTGGTGCGCTTCACGCTCACCACGCGCCGTCACATCGCCGCGCTGCAATGAGCGCGCGCAAGCCGAGACCGACGCTGTCTCGCCCCACGAAGATTCCTCGCGGCGCGCGCTTCACGCTCAGTGGAAAGAATGAAATCTGTTTCTGGGGAACGTTCGAGTGGGCGAGAGGTCGCGCGAACATTTCGTGGACGCTCGATGGCCGCATCTGGTCGGAGATGTATTTCGACCATCTCGGGCGTCGCACCGGGCTCGAAATCGAGCGCTTCGCAGATGGGCGTGTGGCCTGGCGCGTGCCGTGGGTGCGCGGTCAGATGCACGGCGTCGCCATGCAGTTCGACGAAACCGGTCGGGTCATCATTCGTTCAGGCTTCGTGCGCGGGCGCGGCGTCGACGTGTTCACGAACCTCCGATGCATCTCCGAGTTTCACGAGATGGAGAACAGCACGCGGCATGGCGTGACGAGGTGGGGAGACCCGTGGCGGCCGTGGTCTGAAGCCCACTACCTGCGAGGAAAGCGCGCCGGTGTCTTCCGTGAGTGGACCGGCGGGAAGTTGCAGAAGGGCTTCCCGAAATACTTCATCGATGACGAAGAAGTGTCCCGCGCTCAATACCGGAGCGCACGGAAGACGCGCCCGGAGCTCCCGCGAGATCTCCGAGGCGAAGATGCGCCGAAGCGCGCGCTCCCTGCGTCTTTTGAAAACGTGAAGCTCAGCGCAGGCGCTTGAGAATCGCCTGACGCGCAGGGCGGGGCAGCGCCGTTGCCGCGCCGATGATGCTCGAGAGCTGCCACGGGAACGCGAACACCTCTTCGCGGCGCACGATGGCCTTGCCCATGCGATTCACCGCGTCGTCGGTCTCGAGGAGGAACGCCATCTCCTTCGGGTTGTTCTTCGCGGTCATCTCGCTCTTCACGAAGCCGGGGTGAATCGAAGACACGTCGATTCCATATTTCGCGACGTCGATGCGCAGGCTGTCGAGGAACATGCGCAGGTATGACTTGGTCGCGCAGTACGCAGAGCTCGATGGCAGCGGCAGCAACCCGGCGAGTGACGAAATGCCGACCAGATGCCCGCGCTTGCGTTCAACCATCGCGGGCAGCGCACCCAGCAACGTCGCGCTCGCGCCGGTGACGTTCACGTCGATCATCCGCTTCACCGATTCCCACTTGAAGCGTTTGACGCGCGTGTCTTCACCGACGCCGGCGTTCGCGATGATCAGATCGAGCCCGCCGACTTCAGCGTCCAACGCCTTCACGCGTTCGAAGGTGACGTCTGCGTCACTCACGTCGAGCTTGAGCGGCACGATGTTCTCGCCGGCCTCGGCCTTCAGCGACTCGAGCGCGTCTTCCCGGCGCGCCGCTGCGTAGACCTTCACTCCGCGCTGCGCGAACCACGCCGCGAGACCGCGACCCAGACCCGACGACGCGCCGGTGATCAACGCGGTCTTGTACGAAAGTTCACTCATGGTTTGGGAATCTCTCCGCACGAGACGTAGAGCGACGGGTCGGTCGAGTCGTGCACGTTGACGAGGTAGCCGCCCTTGTCGAAATCAGGGAGCGATTCGAGCGGCAGGTCTGCGCTGTCGCTGCCCCATTTCCCCCCGGGGAGCGCGTTCAAGAAGGTGAGGCCGACCACGATGGGCCCGACTTCGCCGCACGTGCCGGTGTGAATGTGCGCGCGCTGCGTGCCGGTGCTGTCGATGGGCACGGTGGTCTCGATGTGCATGTCGAACTTCGTGTCGCTCTTGAGCGTCATCACCGCGAAGCCGGTCTGCCCCGAGTTGTTGTCAGACTTCATGTCGACGCGGAGCTCCTGCGGACCACACGCGCACAGCATCAACACTGCGAGCGCTGGAATGGTGCGGGTCATGCGGCTCTTCATAGCGCACCGGAGCGCGGCTACGGTTTTCGTGTGAAGCCGCTGCATCCGCTCCTCGCGAAGCGTGTCGCTGCCATCGACGTGGTCGAGGTGCGGGGCGGTTCTGCGTTGGTGTTGCCGTCGCCGGCGGCGGTGCTCGGCATTCAGTTTCGCGGGCGCGTGCGGAGCGGTGACACCTTGCTCACGCGCGCGGGCATCACCGGCGTGCAGACCACCGCGCGCACCTACGACTACGACGAAGACACCGCGTCGGTGTTCGTGCGCTTCACGCCGCAGGGCGCGGCGTCGCTCGGTGTGCCTGCTTCGGAGCTCGCGTCGCGCAGCGTGGGGCTCGCTGATTTTCTTCCCCGGGCGCGGGTCGGCGAGTTGCTCGAGCGGCTCGACGGCGCTGCGGAGAACGCGACGCGCATCTCGCTGGTCGAACAGTTCCTCGCGGAGTTCGCCGATGCCGGTGATGCGCTGGTGAATCGCGCGCTCGCTCGTCTCGACGCGCAGCCTGATGTGGCCATCGCGCGTCTGGCGAAAGACGCGGGCGTGAGTGAGCGGCAACTCGAGCGTCGATTCCTCGCGCGCGTCGGAGTGACGCCTCAGCGCTACGTGAGTCTTCGTCGCTTTCAACGCGCGGTCGCGCTGGCGGCGACGGCTCCAACGTTGGCCGCTGCGGCACACCAAGCGGGCTACGCCGACCAGTCGCACTTCAACCGCGAGTTCCGCCGCTACGTGCAGCGCGCGCCCGGTGAAGTGCTTCGCGCGAAATGATGTCGGAATCGTTCAAGTCGCACGCGTGAGCGCTTCGTACCTTGTGTTCACCATGCGCGTTGACCTCTACCGACTCGTTCACAAGGCCCAGCGGTTTCACCTCTTTCAACTCGGCTCGCGGCTCAGTCACGCCGACTGGAGCGATGAGCTTCAGCGCCGGCAGTTCGCGAAGGACATTCGGCACATCGTCGAAGTGCTGCGCGAGCACGCGGCGAATGAAGCTCGGTACATTCATCCACTCTTCGCGGCGGAGTCGCTCGACGCTGCGCATCACCAACTCGAAGCGCAGCTCACGGAACTCGAAGCCATCGTGACGAGCGAACGCTGGAGCGAGCTCTATTCGGCCTTCATGCGCTTCCTCGGCGAGTACCTGCTCCACATCGACGCAGAAGAACGCGCGCAAACCGAACACCTGTGGCCGCGCTATTCGGATGCGGAGTTGATGACGGTGATGCAGCGTTTCCGCGCCGAGCGACCGCCGGAGAAAACCGCCGCAGATGCGCGCTTCATGATTCCCGCGTTGAACGCTGCGGAGCTGACCGGATTTCTTCAGATGCGGTGATGCGCGAGCGTCGCGGCGACGGCGTCGCGCGCTTTGTTCGATGCGCCTTGCGGAAATTCATCTCGCCGCCCCACGAGCACTTCGATGCACGCGTGCACCGACTGAGAGAGCCCGCTCAGGTCGTACCCACCTTCGAGCAGCAGCACGAGCTTGCCGCCGCACACTTCATCAGCGAGTGACTTCATCGAGCTCGCCATCGCCGCGAAGCCGCGCTCGGTGACGTTCATTCCACCAAGTGGATCCGCCCGATGTGCATCGAACCCGGCAGACACCAGAATCAATTCAGGTCTGTATCTCTGCGCGATGGGCAGGAACACCTCGTGAAACACGGCGCCGTAATCGGCGTCGCCCATGCCGCCGGGGAGCGCGACGTTCACCGTGTACCCGGCGCCTTCACCGGAGCCGATTTCCGAAGGTGCTCCGGTGCCCGGGTAGAACGGAAATTGATGCGAGCTGCAGAACAACACGTCGCTGCGTTTCTCGAACGAATGCTGCGTGCCGTTCCCGTGGTGTACGTCCCAATCGAGGATCATCACGCGTGACGCGCCGGCGGCCCGCGCTGCTTCAGCGGCCACCGCGACGTTGTTGAACAGACAGAAGCCCATCGCCTGCTGACGTTCCGCGTGGTGGCCCGGCGGGCGCACGAGCGCGAACCCGTTCTGCGCTTCTCCGCGCCACACCTGCTGCGTCAATTCACATGCGGCGCCGGCGGCGAGGAGCGCGGCGTTCGCGCTCCCGGGGCTCATCGCGGTGTCACCGTCGAGCTGCGCAGCTTTGCCCGCGAACGAGAGCACCTGTTCGACATGCGCGGCGTCATGCACGCGCAGCAATTCGTCGCGCGTCGCGGCCCGCGCACGTTCACGCAGCACGCCTGGAATCGGCGTCGAGTCGAGCACGTTCCAGATGGCGCGGAGCCTCCCGGGAGACTCGGGGTGCATCGGCCCGGCCACATGCTGGAGATACGCCTCGTCGGTCACCACGCGCGTCATGGCGCTCATGTTGCCTCACGTTCCTTGCCGCTGCCGCTCCGCGCTGTCACATTGCCCGGCTCGTGGCTACGCGTTCAACGAAACCGGGTCTCACCGGCGTCATCATTCTGGCGCTGCTGGGCATCATGACGCTGCTGGTGATGGTGCTCTTCATCGTCGTGCCGATGCAGGCCGACAGCTACCTGAGCGACACCCTGTGGGAACGCGGCCGCGCGGTGGCGAAGGAAATCGAGCGCAAGGTGCCGCTGACGCTGCGCGAGAGCATCGACCCGGCGGCGACCGCGGAGGTCGACAACATCGTTCGTGGTGAGCGCGACATCCGCAACGTGTGGGTGCTGACCTGCGCGACGTACAGTTTTCCGACAACCTGTCGGCCATCCACATCCTCTATCCGTTCGGCC
>JBEHYH010000429.1:0-5665 GCA_048498275.1 Myxococcota bacterium
CTTCGAACTCCGCGAGTCACGTGTTGATGAAGTCTTGATTCGCGTCGACGCGGGTGTCGGCGCCATCGGTGCAGTCTTCGCTCAGCGTGTAGCTGTGCACGCCGATGACGCGCTCGGCGCCGTCTTCGAAGGTCATGAACGACGGGCCGCCGGAGTCACCGTGGCAGATGCCGTGCGCCGTCTGGTCGCCGAGGTCGAAGTGCGTGTCGGTGATGTCGCGGATCATCAGGCTCACCTGGCGGCGCACGCCCGAACCCTGATCATTCCCGGTCGTGCCGTAGCCCACCGCGCGCAGCGCCTGACCATCGCGGCCGGTGATGTTGGTGCGGTTCCACTGTTTCGGAGTCAGCGTCTGCGGCGTCTCCAGCAGCGCGAGCGCGACGTCGCCAGTCAGCGTCGTCGGGTTCCAATCAGGGTGCTGGCGCGTCTGCGTGACGGCCACGGTGTTCACGTTCCACTGAATCTGGTTCTGGGTGTCGGCGTACGTCGCGAAGATCGAAACGCTGGTCGCGCCGATGAGGCTGGCGTCGACGCAGTGCGAAGCGGTCAGCAGCGTGCGCGGCGCGATGAGCGTCGCAGTGCACGTCGAGACCTCCCCGTTGTTGCCGTGGATGTAGAGCGCGTACACGTTGTCGTCGCTGGGCGCGGTGGAGCCGCCGACGATGGCGTTGGTCGCGTGCGCGATGCTCGACGGGGCGGTGCTCGAAAACTCGGGACCGCAGGCGGTCACCAGCAACAGAAACGGCAGGACTTTCTTCATGACTCTTTCGACGTGCGGCCCCGGCGGCGGCACAACAAGCTGATGACCCAGAGCGCGCCCGCGCCCGCGGTGGTGGAGCAACCGTTGCGTGTAGCACCGAGTTCTTCGGGCGCCTCGGGGAGTGTCACCGCGCTGTCGAACGAGACGTTCGGTGACCTGCAGTAGCGCTGCGAGTTGGCGCCTCCGACGCACGCTTCACCGCTCGCGCAGTTCGCCGCCGACGTGCAGCTCTTCACGCAGCGCGTGAGGCCGCCGATGGGGCCGGAGCAGATGCTGTCGACGCAGTAATCGGTGCCCGGGGTGCATTCGTCGTCGAGCTGCTTTTCGGGTTTGACGGTGAATTCGCAGCGGCCCCCGGTGCACGCCATCGACGCCGGGCACTCGGTGTCGCCGGTGCACGCTTCGGAGCAATACGCCGCGGCGTGCTGCGCGCTGGTGATGCACAGGCGCGAGACGCACTGCGACGTCGCCGTGCAGTACTGGCCGACGTCGAGGCAATCAGGGTCGGGCGTGCCGCACGTCTGCGTGGAGCACACGCCGTTCGCCGCGCAGTCGGTCGGGCAATCGGGGTCACCGCCGGGCGTGCCGCAGTCGGCGCTGCACAGGCCGTCGCTCTTGCACGCGCAGTCTTGATCGATCGGCGTGCAGCCCTCGACGCACCCATCGCTCGTGGCGCAGGTCGGCGTCTCCCACGCGGCCATGGTGGAGCGGATCCACGTGAGGCCCTGATCGACGCGGCCGTCGTAGCCTTCCTGCGTGCAGTACTGATCTCCGTAGCTGACCACGCCGGCGACCACCTCTTCGGTGGTGCCGGGCAGCACCACCAGCGCCGGCCCGCCAGAATCGCCGGAGCAGGTCTGCTTGCCGGTCGCGCCCGACTCGAAGGTGTACGTCTGCACGCTTCGAATGGCGTAGGTCACTTCGCGCTTGAGACCATCGGGGTTGCGATCGCGGCCCGACGTCAGCCCGTAGCCGACGTGACGAACCTCCAGGCCCACATCGCCGGCGGTGAGCGCCACGTCATTCATCTTGAGCGGCTGCACCGTGGTCACCGGCGTCGCGAGCTTGAGCACCGCGAAGTCGTTCTTGTCGCCGTCGTACGCCGGGTTGCCGATGGCCTGCTCGATGACCACCGTGAACTCGGGGGCGTTCGAATCAGCGCCGATGCCGATGGCCGAACCGTCGACCCAGTCTTCCACACAGTGCGCGGCGGTCAGGATGGTGCGCGGCGCGACCAGCGTGCCGGTGCAGAACTCCCACCAGCCTCCGTTGTACGGCTCGACGATGGCGACCACGGCGGGGTCGTTCGCGTCGAGTGAGCCTCCGACGATGGGCGCCGTGCTCCGGGTGGCGTGCTCCGGCGTGAACCCCGACGGGCCGCACGACAGGCAACCGAGCGCGAAGATGACCTGCACCCACTTCATCGGGGAACTCCGGTGGAGAGACTCGCCGCGCTTAGCAGCGTGTGCGCGCGGGTGGGAAGGCGACCAAAGAGTTTCAGCCCCATTTTTCGAGAATCGCGTACCGTCTCGTTTCCAGTGGCAACGGTGCTCAAAGGCGCGACCGTGGTTGATGTCGAACCCGCGCAGGTGGAAGCGGCCGATCTCCGCATCGAGGGAGATCGCATCACCGCCCGTGGCGTCATCGAGACCCGGCCCGGCGACGAGGTCATCGACCTGAAGGGCAAGGTGATCTTCCCGGGGCTGGTTTCGGCGCAGCACCATCTGCACACGACCTTGCTCCGCGGTTTTCCCCGGCCGGCGGCGGGCTTCGAAGGCGAGCTGCTCGCGCGGCAGAGGCTCGAAGACGTCATCGACGCGGATCAACTCGAGGCCGCGGCTGAAATGGGCGGGCTCGAAGGGCTGCTCGCGGGCACCACGACGGTGTTCGACACCAGCTACGCGCGCGGCGCGCTGACGGGCTCGCTTTCCCGCGTCGCGCACGGGCTCAACCACGTCGGCATGCGCGCGGTGCTGGCGTGTGAGGTGAGCGATCGCGGCGGAGCGATGGCGCGCGAAGAAGCGCTCGAAGAATGCGTGGGCTACGCGGCGCGCGCGCGCGGCCGCTATCGCGGTGCGGTGGGCCTGGGCGCGCTGGGGTCGCTCTCCGATGACGCGCTCCATGGCGTGAAGGAGGCGCGCGCGAAGGCCAACCTGCTGCTGCTGGCGCGGCTCGCGGAAGACGCGCGTGAAGAAATCGAGAGCAAGAAACTCTTCGGAGCGACGGCGGCGGAGCGCCTGGTGAACGCGGGCATGGCCGGCGGCCGCGCGGTGATTTCGCATGGCGTGCACCTGACGTGGCCGGAGTTGTCGGCGCTCATCACCCAGGGCACGTGGCTGGTGAACTCCGCGCGCTCGAACATGTTCTCGCAGACCGGGCGCGCGACGGTTTCGAAGTTCGGCGTGCGCGCGTGCTTCGGCACCGACGTGTTGCCGCTCGACGTGTTCGCCGAAGCGCAGACGGCGTGCTTGCGAACGGCCGACGCGGGGCAGCCGATCGACGTGCTCCGCTTTCTCGCCAACGGGCATCGCCTCGCGAGTGAAGCGTTCGGCCTCACCATCGGCCCGCTCCAGCCCGGAGCCGCGGCGGATCTCCTGGTGCTCGACTACCAATCGCCGACGCCGCTCGACGCGTCGTCGCTCGCGGCGCACGTGCTCTCCGGGTTCTCGTCGCGCGCGGTCGAGTCGGTGATGGTCGACGGCCTGTGGCGGTTGTGGAAGCGCAAGGCGCTCGCGCTCGACGTGGTCGAAGTCGCGCGGAAGGCCCGCGAAGCCGCGCGCGGCGTGTGGTCGAAGATGTCGGCGTCTTGATCAGAGCCCGACGTAGCGAAGCCAGAGGTCTTTGAAGGGCTTCGAGATGTTCGCGTCGCCTTCGATTCGTCGAGCGAGATCTTCGACCATCGCCTGAATCTTCGGCGCTGGCTTCTCCGCGCGAGGCTCCACGTTTTGAACAGGCGGTTCGTCGTGACGCGGAGCGAAGATCATCGGCAACACGTCGTAGATCGGAGCGAGCCGCGCCTTGCCGTGATCATCGAAGATGAGGCCGTAGTTGCCGAGATGCGCGTCGTTGTTGCCGATGGCTGCCGAGAACGCATGCACCGTGGCGCACGTCTCTACGTCTTCAGCAGGCAACTCGCCCGACTCGACGAGTCGTTTCGTGACCTCGGGTGCTGGAATTTGAACGTCTCCCCATCGCTCCATCGACAACCAATACAGCGTGCCGGCTCCGACTCGTCCTCGCTTGGGCAGGCGGTCGAATCGAAGACACATCAAGAACCATCGCTGCACAGCGCTTATGAATTGCGACTCAGCAGGTGCAGTTTCGATGTGTGAATCTCGAAGAGTGTCGGAGCAATGAGCCTCGACGATAAGCAGGTCGCTCCATCGTTGGCCGATTGTCGAGTCGAGTGGTGGGCTGAATTTCGCCAACAATTCATCGGCATCTGGTTTGCGGAAAACAAGTTTCGGCTGTTCCCCACCGAGCGACGAGGAGTTGTGCCCGCTAAGGCTTGACGCCAAGACTTCAGCAAATTCGTCGAGGAGTTCTTCCTGCGCCTTTGGTTGCCACGTTTCAAACAAGCGGCGCGATTCATCGCCCACGAGAACGTTGCCGACGAGTTCACTCCCCGCTTCTGACAAAACGCGAAGGGCCTCATCACGACTCCATTGGCGAACTTCTGCGAGAGGGCGAAGACTCAGTTGCGGCTGACGGGCAGCGAAGCGATTGCCCATGAAGCCCGACGGCGTCATGTCCCAGAACAACCACGGGAGATCGCCTTCGATGCGATGCGTGCCGGGCGCGAGCAGCGGATAGCCCTCACGCTCGAGAACGAGTTCGCGCGCATCGTGACGCCAGAGCCCCAGTCGTTCGACCGTGCCCGTCGTCGTTACCCGGTAGATGGGGAATTCCGCGCTCACGCTTTCACTTTCTCACACACGATGCTGCAGCGTTCCGCTGAAACAGCTCTCCGCCTCACGCGTAGGTGAGATGAGTCTCCGTTGTTCCCCGGACTTGTCTCATGGCGCGTCACCGGGGCCGCCGCTAAGGAAGATGCATGCTCTCGCTCCTGCTGACGCTGTCGCTCGCTGCGCAACCCGCAGTCGGAGAAGTGGCGCCTGACTTCACCGTGAAGTCCGCCGATGGCGTCGACCTGAACCTCACCGCGCTCACGGAGAAAGGCGTGGTGGTGCTCGCGTTCTTCCCGAAGGCGTTCACCCCGGGCTGCACCGCCGAGCTCACCGCGTACGTGAAGCACTACGACGAAATCAAGAAGGCGGGCGGCGAGGTCATCGTGGTGTCGGGCGACGACAAGGAGACCGAGCTCAAGTTCAAGGAGTCGCTCAAGGCGCCGTACCCGTTCATCGCCGACCGCCAGCTCGAATTGATCAAGTCGTACGACGTGAAGGGTTTCCTCTTCCCCATCTCCAAGCGCATCACCTTCGTCATCGGCGCCGGCCGCAAGGTGCTCGCGGTGCAGGAAGGTGGAGACGCCGTCGACCCGAAGCAGGCCGTCGCGGTGTGCAATGTCCACGCGGGCAGCGCGGTGAAGCTCGTCACCGGCGCCGCAGACGCCGGTACGCGCTGAGTCACACCATCTCGCGTTTCGAGAGCTGAATTCGGGTCGTCGTCTTGACGTGGGTGGGTGTGCGTGTTGAGTCGCGCCGCCTATGAACATTCGCGCGCTCACCTTCGGGTGTGTCATCGGTCTCTCTCTGGCGTTGGTCCCCTCCTGCGGCACTCCGGGAGGCGGCACGGGCGGTGGTTCGGGTTCGATGGGCGGTGGTTCAGGTTCGACGGGTGGTGGCGCAGGTTCGACGGGCGGCGGCGCGGGCGCGACGGGTGGCGGTGTGGGCGCGACGGGTGGCGGTACGGGTTCGACGGATGGTGGCACAGGCGCGCCGGATT
>JBEHYH010000430.1:0-5655 GCA_048498275.1 Myxococcota bacterium
TCTTCAGCAGCTTGATGGTCT
Organism: Myxococcota bacterium; assembly: GCA_048498275.1. Lineage (GTDB taxonomy): Bacteria > Myxococcota > Myxococcia > Myxococcales > Myxococcaceae > Archangium_A. The sequence goes on from JBEHYH010000430.1 coordinate 22, forward strand.
TGAGCGCGGAGTTCGCGATCGGCACCACCTGATCATCATCACCGTGCAGCACCAGCGTCGGCACCTCGCACGCCTTCAGGTCTTCGGTGAAGTCGGTCTCCGAGAACGCCTTGATGCCGTCGAAGTGCGCCTTGATGCCGCCGTTCATGCCCTGACGCCACCAGTTGTCGATGCTGCCCTGCGACACCTTCGCGCCCGGGCGGTTGAAGCCGTAGAAGGGCCCCGCCGGCACGTCGATGAAGAACTGCGCGCGATTCGCGGCGGTCGCGGCGCGGAAGCTGTCGAACACCTCCATCGGCACGCCGTCGGGGTTCTTGTCGGTCTTGAGCATCAGCGGAGGCACCGCTCCGATGAGCACCAGCTTCGCGACGCGGCCCTTGCCGTGCTTCACCACGTAGCGCAGCGCTTCGCCGCCGCCGGTGGAGTGCCCGATGTGCACCGAGTTCTTGAGGTCGAGATGTTCGACGACCGCCGACGCGTCGGCCGCGTAGTGGTCGAGGTCGTGCCCATCGCTCACCTGCTGCGAGCGGCCGTGGCCACGCCGGTCATGCGCGACGACGCGGAAGCCGTGCTGGAGGAAGAACAGCACCTGCGCGTCCCAATCGTCGGAGCTCAGGGGCCAGCCGTGATGGAGGACGATGGGCTGCGCGGTCTTCGGCCCGAGATCCTTGAAGAAGATCTCGACGCCGTCTTTCGTGGTGATGGTGGGCATGCGCCGAAACTAACGCCGCGACGCCGACCGCGCTCGTGACGAGTTCGCTACGAGAGCAGACGTGTGAGTTCGGTTTCGTCGAGCGCGACGAACGCGTTCTTCTCGGCTTCGTAGAGGTGCACCATCGCCGAGCCGATGTCGAACCACAGGCCGTGCAGGCGCACCTCACCCTGACGCAGACGCTTGCGAACCGGGTCGTACGTCGCCACGTGAGCCAACTGCGTCAACACGTTCGCCTGACTCAACTGGTCGGCGTCGTTGAGCTTCGAAGTGAACTGCAGCGACTTCACGCGCTCGAGCGCGGGCTCGCCGTGTTGCAACCAGTGCCGCAGGTTCGGCAACGCCGCGTAGTGGTCGCGGCCCTTCTTCACCGCGGCCATCGCTCCGCAGTTGCTGTGCCCGCACACCGCGATGTCGCGAATACCCAGCACCTCGATGGCGTACTCGATGGCCGACGCTTCGGAGACATCGCCGACGCTCACGCCGTTCGGATCAGCCGGAGCGACGATGTTGCCGATGCTGCGTGCGATGAACAGCTCGCCGGGCTGCTGACTCGCGATGAGGTGCGGCTCCACGCGGCTGTCGCAGCACGCGAACATCAACACCTCAGGCGACTGCCCGTGCGCGAGGTCCTTGAAGAGCGACTTGAGCGACGGGCGGAGCTCCTCGTCGAAGTTGGTGAGCGCGGCGAAGAGCTTCTGCATGTCAGGCCGTCCCGTCGCGGCGCGCGCGCGCGAGGTTGAGCTGCTGCGCGAGGAACTCCTTCAGGTCGCGGCCCACCGACGCGAGCTGCTGCGGAATGAACGAGGCCTTGGTCATGCCCGGCAGCGTGTTGATCTCCAGCAGCACCGGGCCGTCAGCGGTGAGGATCATGTCGGTGCGCGAATAACCGAAGCAGCCGACCGCCTTGTGGGTCAGCACGGCGAGCTCACGTGCGGCTTTGCGTTCACCTGAATCGAGCGGCGCGGGCGTCAGCTCCTCAGTGCCCTTGCCGAGGTACTTGCCCTCGTAATCAAACGCGCCACCGGGCACGACGCGCACCTCCGAGACCTGCAGCGCGCGCGGGCTGCCGCCCTGATGCACGACGCCGACCGTCAGCTCGCGGCCTTCGATGAAGACCTCCGCGAGATACGGAAGCTTCAGCGAGTGCAGCTTCTTCGCCGCCGCCTCGATTTCGTCGGGTGCGCGCAGGTGCACGAGCCCGTGACTCGAGCCATCAGCTTGCGGCTTGAGCACCCAGCGCGGCGAATTGGCGAGCAGCTCGGCCAGCACGCGCTTGAGCTCGGCTTCATTCGAGGTGTCGAGGCGGCGTTCCTGCGCGACGCGCGCGCCCTTCGCCTGCGCGAGCTCCTTGGTGAGCGCCTTGTCGAAGGCCTTCGCGCTCGCCTGCGAGTCGGAGCCGGTGAACGCAATCTTCTCCTCTTCGAACTGGCGCTGAATGACGCCGTTCTCTCCGTCGCCGCCGTGAAGGGCGATGAAGAAGGTCAGCTTCTTCGCGTACGGCGTCGAGAGCGCGTCCCGGAGCGAGCGCCAGGTGACGGCCACCGCGGGGTCGAACTCGCGGACGAACGGGTTCTCGTGCGCGGCCAGCGTCTCGCGCTTCGTGACGAAGACCTGACCATCGGCCGACAGAAACCACAGGTCGGCGTCCGGGAGATGCGCGCTGATGTTCTGCGCTGACGCGACCGACACGAAGCGCTCGCTGGAGGCGCCTCCGAAGAGAATCACGACGTCGTCTGACATGGCGCCTTCTTACTTCCAGTGGAGCTGGTTGATGACTTCGAGTGGCCCGCCGCAACTGACTTCATGGCACGCGGCGCACGCGTTGATGACGCCTTCGTAGCTGCGCTGGCCGGGAGACTCGTCGAAGCGCTTCACCGCGCTCAGGTAGCTGACGGCGAACCCATCGAACGTCGCGTTGCGGTCACCGGGGTCGGTGGGCCACGCGCAGCGAAGCTTCGAATGCGAGGGGAAGCGCGGCGCCACGTTGCCGCCGGCTTCGAGCGTCGCGCGCGCGGCCTTCCAGTCGGCGACGAAGCTGCGCATCAACGTCGCGAGCTCCGAGGCGCCGTTGGGGTTGATGGCGGAGGGAATCAGATGACCCGGCGAACCGGGGACGCCATCGACGAGGGCCGTCTGCGCATCGCATTCCTTGAACACAGGGAGCGCCGAGGTGTTCTCGAGGTCGTTGAGGTGATGAATCGGCGTGCCCTGCACTCCGCCGTCGCGGTCGCGCGTGGAGATGCTCCAGACATCGACCTGCGCGTCGTCATCGACGTTGCCCACGCAGGCGATGGTGACGTTGCAGTTCGGGCACTCACCTTCGAGGCCGAGCGAATCGCGGACGCTCGACGGCATCTCGCGCAGCAGCGGCTCGAGCGAGACCTTTCTGATTCTGGTGTCGGGCCCGTAACCGACCGCGTCGCGCAGCGGAGGCGAGGGGATTTCATCGCGTCGCGTGAGCGCTCCATCGCGCGTGAAGAGGTACACGTAGCGATTGCCCTGCGACGGCGCGAAGCCGATTTCAGAAGGGTGAATCGAGTAGCGCTGGTTCTCCGAATAGAACGTCGTCTCCAACGCGATGATGCTGCGGAGGTTCGCGCGGCATTCATGGTCGCGCGGCGGCCCCTTCACGAGGTTGCAGCCAGCGAGGAGAAAGAGGACGGCGAAGCGACGCACGGTTGGCACGTATCAAACCTCCGCTAGGGTGCGCGCGCGAATGCGAAAGCTCTTCTTGTTGATGCTGTTCGGTGCGCATGCATGGGCGCTCGACAAGCAGGGCAGTGCGCACGGCGGCGACGTCGGCGGGAGCGACACCGAGTTCAACCTGAGCGGCTCGTTGATGCTGGGCATCGCTCCGTACAACCCGAGCTACGCGGCGCGGCCCGACAACACCGGCCTCGCGCTCTTCCGCTACGGCGCGCACCTCGATGTCGACCTCATCGGCCGCTATCTGAGCGTGCCGCTCGACGTGAACATGTTCACCGACCGCACGCGGAAAGGCGCGCTGGTGCTCGCGCCGTCGGAGTTCGACTTCATCGGTGGCGTGACCTCCACGTTCGCCGCCGGCCCCGGCGACCTCGAGCTCGGCACGCGCGTCGAGACTGATCAACCCGTCGACATGGGTCACTACTCACAGACCTACGTCGACGCGCGCGCGCGGTACCTGTTCTCGTTCGCGCGGGTGTTCCCAAAACTCGGCGACGCACTGTGGGGAGGCGATGTTCGCGGGTGGGTGACGTTCGGTGGCTTCGTGTTCAACCCGACGTACGCCGCGCGGCCCGACAACACCGGCATCGCGCTGTTCCGCTACGCGCTGCACGGCGAGCTCAGCGTGTACCACGACATGTTCTCGCTCGTGCTCGACGCGACGATGTTCACCGACCGGACCGCGAAGGTCGTGGTGCGCCCGTCGGAGCTCGATTTCACCGCCGACTTCGTCTTTCACTGGAAGTCACTCGAGGCGCACATCGCGTACGAGCGCGACATGCCGGTCGACATGGGCGGCTACGTTCAGCAGTTCGTCTACGTGCTCACCGCGTGGAGCTTCGATTTCCACGACGTGCTTCACCCGACGAAGAAGCAGGCAGGGTGACGGTGAGCTGGTGTTGGCGATGTGCCGCGAACGACCCGGCCTCTCCGCACGGCACTCGATTGACCCGCTGATTCAGGCCGCTTGATGAAGTTCGTTCGAGTCGCGGGCACGTGCGTGACGTGCAACGCGCGCGACAACCGAACGACACCCCCATCAAGACTTCGCTACTCGACCGGAGCGGGCGGGCGCGTGATCCACGCGGCGATGAAGACGTCGATTTCACCCCGCATCACATCTTTCACGCGGGGGTTCGCTTCACCCGTTCGCGGATCTTCGACGCGCGGGCTACGGCCGACGAAGTAGCGGCGAACCTCTTCGCCGCCTTCACCCTGCGACGCGAGCAGCGTCACCGTGAGCGACTGCAACTGCAGCGCCTCGAGCGAACCCAGGAGCGTCATCTCACGGCCCGTGCGCTCATCGCGCGCCGACACCTGCGACGAAATCTTCTCCGCGAACGCGCCCGCGCGGCGCTTCACGTCACGCGCATCGAGCTTCAACGTGTCAGGCGCTTCGACCTCCGCCGCCGACGGGCGGTAGAGGCGCACGTACGCACTCGCGCGCGAGTCATCGTCGATCTTTCGATGCGTACCGCGCTCACCCGACAAGAAGCCGAACACGCCCGGGCCGTGGAGATGCAGCACCGCGCGCGTCGGCTCCGTGCCTTCGGCGATGACCTTCGCTTCGTAGCTCCGGCGCTCGGCCCAGCCCGCGTACAGCGTGACGAGCTCCTTCACCCAGGCCGAGCCGGCTTCGTCATCGCTCGCGGCCTGCACCTCGAGCCACGCATCATCGACGTCACGCGCTCCGCCGGCGGCCACGCGCGCTTCGGCGAGCCGCACTTCACGCGCCGCTTCTTCCACCGCGCGCACCGCCGACGCGAGCTGCAACTCACCCTTCGCGTCACGCGCACGGCGGCGCGCGACCTGACAGAGCTCACGCAGCCGATCCAGCTCGCCGAGCTGCGCGTCCAACGCGCGATAGGTGCGCAGAACCGCCGCCGCCTTCTCGCCATCGTCCCAGAACCCGGGCGCCTGACTCACCGCGAGCAATTCGCGCCGCCGCGTCTCGACCTCCGGGCGCTTCGCCGCCGACGCCACCGCCGCCGCGCGGCCGACGAGCGCTTCGGCTTCTTGCACGAGCGACTTCTGATCAAGCCGCTTGCGGGTGACCGTCGCTCCCGAGCCGGGGAGCTGCGCCTGGGCCGTCGCTTCCCGCGTGACCTTCGGCTCCGCGACCGCGTGCACCTGCGATCGATGAGCGACGACCTTCACCGGAGTTCCCGGTGGCAGCGGTTTGCGCGCGATCTCCACCGCGAGCGCCGCGGTCA
>JBEHYH010000431.1:0-5653 GCA_048498275.1 Myxococcota bacterium
GTGTTGGCGATCTACACCGCGAGCGCGAGCGTCAGCACCGCGACGAGGACGGCGTGGTGCCAGCGCGTGCGCCACTCGCCGAGGGCCGACGCGAAGACGACCGCCGCGAAGCCCCAGAGGAGCGCTCCGGCGTGACGCGGTTCAGGCGCTCCCAGCCACCACACCGCGAGCCCGGGAATGAAACAGAGCCACGCCTTCGGTTCGACATGGCGCCGCGCGAGGGCCAGCACCAACGCGAGCCCCACCAGGCACGCCGGCATCAGGACGTCGTGGTTGAGCAACAGCGCGCGCGTGAACCAGTGTTCGACCCACGGCGTGCCCGGCGCCGGCGTGTAGAAGAAGCCGCGCCCGAAGGCCTGCGCGTACAGCGCTTCGGTGGTCGCGACGCCCTCGGGGACGCGCCACGGCACGTCGAACGCGAACGCCGTCGAGGGGAAGAGCGGGTAGCCGCTCATCACCACGCCGCGCGCCATCCACGGCACGAGAATGAGCAGGGTCGCGACTGCGGGCCAGCGAAGGACGGAGCGGCGATCGGCCGGCGCCACCGTCAGCATCGTCGCTACGACGAGCGGAAGCGCGGTGACGACGAGCGACAACTTCAAGGTCAGTGCTCCGGCCGCGAGAAGGAAGGCCAACGCCGCGTCGCTTCGGCTCGCGGGCGCATGGGAGAGAACGAGCGACGCGGTCAGCACCACCAGTGAAATGCCGAACGCGAACACGCCCGCGTCAGCGGCGCCGCTCGAGACGTGGCCCGTCAGCAATTGATGCACGACGGGGAACAACAGAATCGCGCGGACGACGTTGAGCGGGCGTTGATCTCCGCGCAGCAGCGCGACGAGCCCCGGCCATGTCACCAGAAAGCTCACGAGAAAGAGCAGACCATCGCTCGCGTGCTGACTGCGGCCGGCGAGCGGGCCGGTCTCGAACATCGCCCGGTAGAGGTAATACGAGTGATTGAAGCCGAGACGGTGATGCAGGTTCCCCAGGCCCGGCGGGAGCGCGTACGTGGTGAACCAGTTCGTCGTCTCGTGAAAGTAGCTCGCGAAGTCGGCGTTGGTTTCAGGCCCGAGCGCGCGGTTGGCGAGCAACGGCGCGATGACAAAAGCCCACGTGCCCGGCAGCGAGTCGCGCCACGTCTTGCGCGTCAGCCACCAGCCGGCGCACGCGAGCGCGAGCAGCAGCGCCCGCGCGACATCGTTCACCGGAAAGAACAACTGCCACACCGCGAGCAACGCGCTCGCGCCGACGAAGCCCGACCAGAAGCGCGGGAACACGGCCGGCTGAAGCGCGCCCGTCGGCAACGCGCACGAAATCAGCCGCCCGATGCCCGTCAACACCAACGCCGCCAGTACCCACGCGACGACGATGATGAGCGTCGCGATCACGAACGATGTGCGAGCGCGTATTCGAGACCGGCGCGCGCGGCGACGGCCTGCGCTTCGTTGCACTGCTCCGGAGTCGCGCGCGGGCTGTCGGGGTACACCTCGGTCGTCGTGGTGAAGCGCGCACCGGTGAGGCTCGCGCACAGCCCGAGCGACTCGACGGCGTACTCGATGACGCCGCGGCCCACCGGCTTCTCACCGATGATGCAGCCGTTCGCGTCAGCTGGAGCGATGTGCGTCACCTTTTCGACCGCGTCGATGATGGCCGCCTGAAACCCGCGCTGCGGGTTCTTCGAATCGTCGACCAGATAGAACCCGTCGGGGATCACGTCGGGCTTGTACGGCTTGCCATCGCGCGCCGCGAGCGACGGGCGGAACACGGTTTCATCGGAGTCGGTCGTCTCGTGGAGGTCGACGTGCATCACGAACCTCCCGCGGAGCGGCGCGATGAACGACATCAACTGACGCGCTTCCTGCGCGGCGCCATCGGCCTTGAACGAGCGATTCGGGTCGAGCGCGTCCGGGTTCCACCGGTGAATGCGCTCGTAGCCCCACGGGCTCACGCACGGCGCGATGAGCAGGTTCACCTCGCCCGCGAACGCCTGCGCGTCACGTTCAGCGAACAGCAGCGCGCCGTGCACGCCGCTCGTTTCGTAGCCGTGCACGCCACCGGTCACCAACGCGATAGGCAACGCGTCGTTCCACTCGCGGCTCTTGAGCACCACCAACGGGTACGTGCCGTCGGGCGCGTAGTCGAGCGCGCCGTAGACGATGAGGTCGAACCGGCTCTCGAGCTTCTTCACCTTCGAGAGCACTTCGTCGCTGTAGCTGCGCAGCTTCTTCTGCGCCGCGCGCCACTGCGCTCTTTCAGGCGCTCCCCAGGGAGTTCCAGGGGTGCCGATGGGAAACGGGGCTTGGCTCGCTGACGACATGGCGCGCTGCTCTACCGCAGAAAACGGACGTGCACGCGGGCGTCGTCGAGCCCTTCGCGCGCGCGCGTCACCACCAGCCGCGTCCCCGAGGGGATTTCACGTTTGAAACGCAGCCCGGGCCGATGCGGCGCTTCGAGCCAACCGGGGAGGGTCGAACTTTCGGTGCGCGCGCCGAGGGAGTTCGCCTCGAGGCCGCCGTGCAGAAGCGCCAGCTCGCGCGTCTCGCCCGACTCGAGCTTCACCCGCGCGGGCTTCTCGAGATGCACGTCGAAGCGCTCCATGAAACCCCAGCCGTCGCGCACGAAGTTCACGGTGAGCGGCTCGGTGAGCATCGCGCGTTCGGTCGGCCCGTCGAGCGCCGAGAACTCCCACACTTCGAGCTGCGGGATCAGCGGGCGTGACAGGAAGCGCGTCAGCTTCGCGAGCACCGAGAAGCGCAGCGTACCGATGGGCGAAATCGCCGAGGCGAGGTTTGTGAGCGCTGAGATGCCGCGGAGCACGTGCGCGAACAGCAACAGATACAGACAGAAGAATTTGTAGATCGGCCACGCGAAGACGAGCCCCACGAGCAACCCCAGTCCCGCTTCGAGAAGCTCCGGCGGCTTTCCGGTGTGCGCCCACGGGCCGATGACCGGAGCGAGCACCGCTCCGAGCGTCACCAGCCCCGAGAGCACGCGAATCACCTTCAGACCGCGCGGCGCTCTCCATGAATACAGCGCGACGCCTTGCGAGAAGGCGGGCCACGCGCTCCAGGTCTGCTCGAGCGTCGAGGTGCGCAGATCGATCGTCTCGCCGCCGCAGCCCGGGCACCTGCGCCACGCGCTGCGGAGCAGACATTTCGTACAGGCAAAGCAGGCGCCGACGTTCCACGTGCTCACGCGGGCCTTGTTAGCAGCCGCTGCCTCGCGCGCTCAGCGCGCGCGTCGATGACGTTCACGGCGGTATGGTTGCGCGGTGCGGCCCGTGCAGCTCGACTTGCTCGAAGGTGAAGCGCTCTATCGACGCGTGGTGCTCGACAAGCTCCGCAACGCGCAGGAATCGGTGCTCATCGCGACGGCCAACGTAAAGGCGATGCTGGTCGAGCTGAGCGACGGTGATTTCAGACCGGTGGCTGACCTGTTCGCGAAGTTGTCGAAGCGCGGCGTCGAGTTGCGCTTGCTGCACGCGGAGCTGCCGAGCCGGCCGTTTCGCAACGCGTTCGACAAACACCAGCGGCTCACGTCCGGCGGCATGGCGCTGAAGATCTGCCCGCGCGTGCATTTCAAAGCGGTCGTCATCGACGGCGCGTGGGTCTACCTCGGCAGCGCGAACCTCACCGGCGCGGGCCTGGGCGCGAAGAGCGTCGACGCGCGCAACTTCGAGCTCGGTGTGGTCACCGAAGATTTCGAGACCATCGACGGCGTCACCTCACTGTTCGACGCGGTGTGGAGCGGCGCTCCGTGTCGCACCTGCCGGCTTCACGACGTGTGCCCCGACCCCATCGGCCCGGGCCCCGCGAAGAAGCGCCGAAAGAAGCCGCAACCCGACGGCATCGTTCTCGGGCAGGCGCGGCGCTTTTCCCGGCGTTAGATTGCGCCCATGCAGTCCGGGGAGTTCTTCAATCAACTGCGTGTGCACCTGAGGGAGCGGCCGTCGAAGTCATTCGAGGCACCGAATCTCAAGCTGCGTGAAGCCGCGGTGCTGGCTCCGCTCTTCTGGAAGAACGGCGAACCGTTCGCGTACCTGACGATGCGCCCGCTGACGCTGCGCAAACACCCCGGGCAGATTTCGTTCCCAGGTGGTGGGCGGGAAGACGGCGACCTCACACCGCTGCACACCGCGCTGCGGGAGACGCAGGAGGAGCTCGGCATCCCTCCCGAGACGGTCGACGTGCTGGGCGCGCTCGGCGCGATGCCGACGATCACCTCGTACTGGGTGACGCCGTTCGTCGGCGTGGTCCCGGCCGAGGTGCCGCTGACGCCGAACCCCGGAGAAATCGCCGAAGTGATTGCCGCGCCGCTGTGGCGGCTGCGCATCGAACAGCGCGAGTTCTTCGGCGCGCCGCGCGACGCCTACGTCTGGGACGACGGCCGTCACGCGGTGTGGGGTGCCACCTTCAGAATGCTCGAGCAGTTGATGGAGCACGTGAACGCCCTCGGTGCGTCGTCAGGTGCCGCCGCGCCGTGAGCTGTGCCACAGTTCGCTTCCGTTCCCGGGGGCAACGAGTTGGCACGACACGCAGCGCTGGTGAGCGAGTTGGAGTCGACGGTCGGCGACAACGCCGTTCGTGTCGTCGTGCTCCACGCGCCGCGCGGTTCGGGCGTCAGCCACGTGCTCCGCGCCTTCGTCGAAGAGGTGCGCGGCTGGGGCCATCGCGCGGAATTCACCGACGCTGAAGTGGTCGGCGTGCAGCCCGGCGGCGGCCTCGATGCGCTGCTGCGCGCGCGGTTGCAGCTCTCGGCGGGCGCCTCGAGCGACGAAGTGCTCGCGGCGATCGATCGCCATGAAGGCGTCGAGCCGCTGGCGCGTGAATTTCTCGCCAGCGCGCTCGGCGTTTCGCGTGACGACTTCGAGACGGCTCGGCTCGACGCGCGAAGCCGGTGGGAAGGCGCGCTGAGCGAAGCCGGGCGTTGGCTGGGGCAGGGTGAAGGCGCGTTCGCGTGGGTCATCGATGAGGCGATGGCGCTCGACGCCGAATCGTTGGGCCTCGTGCACTGGCTCGCGCAGAGCGCGCGGTTCCCCGGGCTCGTGGTGTTGTCGCTGCGAGACGAGGAGCGCACGGTGTTCGAAGCGCGCGTGAAGTCGCTGCGCATGTCGGGCCGCTTTCGTGAAATCGCGCTCCCGCCGGCAGACGCGGAGACGCTCGAGGCTTCGTTCTCCCGCACCGGGCGGCTGGCGCGCGGGCTGCCGCTGACGGCGCGACTGCTGCAGTTGGTCTCGCGCGAGTTCGTGTTGCCGGTGACGCTGGAGACCGCGCTCCGCGAGCTCCACGCGACCTTGAATGACAACGAGCGCAGCGTGCTGGCGTGTCTGCAGAGCGCGGGTGGGCGGTTGCCGGTGGAAGCGCTCGAGGCGGTGCTCGGCGGTTCGCAGCAGGGCCCACTCGCGGAGCTCGAACGGCGCCTGTTGGTGCGTCGCGGCGCGACCGCGCGCAACAGCGGCGGCGAGGAAGTGTGGCTGCGTTTTCCGGCGTCGGTCCCGCCCGTCGAGCCGGCGCGACCGCGGGCGTGGGTGAACGCGCTCCGGCTCTGGGCCGAGGAGAAGCTGAAGGCGGGGCCGCGGCCCGCGTACCAGGCGATGTTGTTGCCGTTCATCATTCGCGCGCGGAGTCGCCGGCCGACTCGGCGCCGCGAATGATGA
>JBEHYH010000432.1:0-5651 GCA_048498275.1 Myxococcota bacterium
CGCGCGCGGCGGTCGGGGTCTGAGAGCACCTCGTACGCTTCAGACGCCTCCTTGAACTTCTCTTCGGCGGTCGCGTCGCCCGGGTTGCGGTCGGGGTGATACTGCATCGCGAGCTTGCGAAACGACTTCTTCAGAATCTCACCATCGGCGGTCCGCTCGACCGACAACACTTCGTAGTAGTCACGCTTGGAAGCCATGGGCGCGAGCCATCTAACGCATGCTGACTCGAATGCAACGCGCGCTGCCCGCCCGGACAAGCGTGTCTGGCTGCGCGTTTTCCGGAGGACGGCTCCGTACAAAGTCGCGCTTTCCCTCGCGGTCTTGCTGGCGCTGATTTCGGCGGGCGCCGGAGCCCTCTGGGCATCGCTCCTCGGCCCGCTTCTCAAGGGGTTGCTGACGTCGGGTGACGCGAGGTGGGGGCCGTTCGTGCTCTCGCGCGAAGACCTGGTGTGGGGCGTGCCTGCCGCCATCGCCGGGGTCGCGGTGCTCAAGGGCCTCGCGTCGTGGCTGCATTCGGGCCTGATGGGCCGCGCGTCGCAGGGCACGCTCTCGAAGCTGCGACACGATTTGTATGAGCGGCTGCTCGCGTTGCCGCCCGCGTGGTTCGAGCGCCGGCATTCCGGTGAGCTGCTCGCGCGCTTCACGAGCGACGTGACGCAGCTCGAGTTCTCGTCAGGCCAGGCGTTGTCGGCGCTGACCAAAGACACGCTGCAGGTCGTCGCGTTGCTGGTGGTGTGTTTCGTCACCGACTTCAAACTCGCGCTCGTGGTGTTTCTGGTGATTCCGCTGATGGTGCTGCCGGTTTCGCGGTTCGCGAAGTGGGCAAAAAGAGCGGCCACCAAATCGCAGGCGTCACTCGGCCAGCTCTCGTTGCTCGCGTCGGAACAACTGCACAACCTGCCCGTCGTGCAGGCGTATCGCGCCGAAGAGCGCGGGCTGCGCAGCTTCGACGAAGAGCAGCAGCGGTACCTCGCGGCGATGAAGCACTCGTTGTTCGTTCGCGGCGCCTTCACGCCCGTCACCGAGTTCATCGGCGTCATCGGAGTCGCCGCCGCGCTCGTCTTCGGCACGCGCGCCATCGCGGCGAATCCCGGGCTCGCGGGGAGTCTCGTCAGTTTCCTCGCCTCCGCGTTGCTCATGTACCAACCGGTGAAGGCGCTCTCCGGCACGTTCTCGCAATTGTCCGCCGGAGCCGGCGCCGCCGAACGACTCTTCGAGATTCTCGACGCCGTCGCGGAGCCGATTGCAAAACCCATCGCGCGCGACGCTGCGCCCGCGGTCGTCTTCACCAACGTCTCGCTCACGTACGGCGATGGCCGCGAAGCGCTGCGTGACGTGTCATTCGAAGTGCCCCGCGGGCAGACGGTCGCGCTCGTGGGCGCCTCGGGAGCGGGCAAGTCGTCGGCGCTGTCCCTCATTCTCGGCCACGCGCGCGCGACGAGCGGCGTGATGACGCTCAACGAGCCCCACTTCGCGTGGGTGCCACAGGAGCCGGTGCTGCTCTCCGGCTCCGTTCGCGACAATCTGCGTCTCGGCCGGCCCGATGCGAATGACGAGTCGATGCGCGTCGCCCTGAAACGCGCGCACGCCGACTTCGTGAAGAGCCTCGATGACGAGGTCGGTGAACGCGGCTCGAGGTTGTCGGGCGGTCAGCGGCAGCGCCTCGCCATCGCCCGCGCGTTCCTGCGTGAACCGAAGCTGCTGCTGCTCGATGAGCCCACCAGCGCGCTCGACGCCGCGAGCGAAGCCGAGGTGCAGGCGGGGCTCGCCGAGCTCATGGCCGGCCGCACCGTGCTCGTGGTCGCGCATCGTCTGTCGACCATCGCGCGCGCCGACGTCATCGTCGTGCTGGAAAACGGCCGTGTGGTTGAACAGGGCACGCACACCGAGCTCCTTTCGCGTGCAGGCGCCTACGCGCGGCTGCATCGCGCGAACTGATCAACCGGCTGCCTGATCTCGCTGCGGCAAAACGCGGCTGAGCGCGCGCGCTCCGAGGCGAACGACCCCGGTCAGAAAACGCTGTTCAGCAAGTCCGCCCACTTGCCGTGCACTCATTCACTGAACCCGCGTCAGCAGCAGCGCAGCTCATGCACGCCTTCATGATTCTCCACACGCGCTGCATTGCGACTTTCAGTAGTTGTAACTATCTCTCAGAAAAATGAATCCAGATTCACAAACAAGAAAACGGCCTCAGCGTTTAAAGGAAAGACTCCGCGAGACGGCTGCCGCGGCGATTCTGGACGCTGCTCAAGAGGTGCTCCTCGAGCAGGGCTTTCAGGCGCCGATGGAGACCATCGCGGCCCGCGCCGGCGTCGCCGTCGGCACGCTCTACAACCACTTCGCCGACCGCAAGGCGATGGTCGACTCCCTCATCACGCGCCACCGCGAGACGATGCTGGCCGACGTGAAGGCCGCCGAGCTCGCCTCGCGTGAATTGCCGGTGAAGGAACAACTGACCGCGATGCTCGCGGCGATGCGCGTGGGCTGGGGCCGCATCTTCCTCATCATCCGCCACAGCGAGCAGTTGCCCGACGCGAAGAAGCGCGCGCAGATCCGCACCAGCGTCAGCAACCTGTTCTCTCCGGTGCTCGAGCGCGCCCGCCGCGAAGGTCTGATGGCGGCCGACCCCAACGGCCTCCAGGTCGTGGTGCTCGAAGGGCTCATGAAGTCGATGTTCATCTTCTGCGGTGACGAGCCGAAGCGGCTGCCTCCCGAAGAGGCGGCGCAGTTCGTCGTCGAAACACTCCTGCACGGCTTCGCGCCGAAGAAAGGCGCCAGATGAGCGCCAGGAAACCCAACAAGTGGATGGTGGCGTTGTCGGTCACCTTCGGCACGCTGATGGGCGCCATCGACGCGTCGATCGTCAACGTGGCGCTCTCGCAGATTCGCGGCGCGGTCGGCGCGACGGTGCAGGAAATCACGTGGATCTCGACGGGCTTCGCCATCGCCACCGTGATGGTGATGCCGCTCACCGGCTTCTTCGGCCGCCTCTTCGGTCAGAAGCGCGTCTACCTCGCGTGTCTGGTGCTCTTCGTCGTCGGCTCCGCGTTGTGCGGCATCGCCTGGAGCCTCCCGTCACTGATCGTCTTCCGCGCGATTCAGGGCTTCGGCGCCGGCGCGTTGCAGCCGACGGAACAGGCGATTCTGCGCCAGACCTTCCCTCCGCAGGAACAGGGCACCGCGATGGCGCTCTTCGGCATGGCGGTGATGGTCGGCCCCGCGCTCGGCCCCACGCTCGGCGGCTTCATCGTCGACAACTTCCACTGGTCGTGGATCTTCTTCATCAACGTGCCCGTCGGCATCTTCGGGTACTTCATGGTGAACCGCTTCGTGCAGGAAGACGAAGGCCTGCGTGAAGTCGCGCGCAAGGAAGCGGAGAAGCAGCGCCGCCACATGGACTGGCTCGGCATCGCGCTCCTGTGGGTCACCCTGATGTGCGTGCAGTACGTGCTCGAAGAAGGTCAGACCGACGACTGGTTCGAGTCACCGCTCATCACCACGCTCTCGCTCGTCGCGGTGTTCTCGCTCATCGGCTTCGTGATTCGCGAGCTGACCGCCGTCGCGCCCGCGGTGAACGTTCGCCTCTTCAAAGACACCACGTTCCTCACCGGCACCTTCGCCGCGGCCGGCATGTTCGCGGTGATGATGGCCGGCATGTTCCTCCTGCCGCTGTTCATGCAGGAGATGCTCGGCTTCACCGCCACGCAATCAGGCCTCGCGTTGATGCCGCGCACCCTGGTGATGATGGCGTGCATGCCCTTCGCCGGGCGGCTGTATCAAAAGATGCCTCCGTCAATCATGGCGGGCACCGGCGTGATCATCGCCGCCGGCGGCCAGTTCATGCTCGGCGCGCTCAACCTCAACAGCAGCGCCAGCAACATCATGACGTCGCTGATTCTGCAGGGCATCGGCATGAGCTTGATGATGGTGCCGCTGCAGACCGTGGCGCTCGCGAACATTCCGCGTGAACGCATGGCCGACGCGACGGGCCTCAACTCGCTCGTTCGCCAGATCGGCAGCTCGCTCGGTGTCGCCGCCTTCGCCACGCTGCTCTCGCGCTACGGCATTCAGGCGACCGCGGCCGTTCGCGCGCACGTCTCGCCTGAACGCGTCGAAGTGCAGAACATCGTCAATGGCACCGCGGGCGGTCTGGTCGCGCGCGGTATGGACCTCGCCGGAGCGCAGAACCTCGCCACGATGCAGATGGCTGGCCGTGTCGCTCGTCAGGGCATGGTCGTCGCGTTCGACCACCTCTTCCTCGTCGGCGCGCTGTGCTTCGCCGCGATCCTTCCCCTCGTTCTTCTCTTCCGTCGTCCGAAAACCGCGGGCGCAGCCCCCGCCCACATTGAAATGGAGTGAATCATGTCAGCCACAACCGCCACGCAAACCGAAGCCGTCAAAGAAACAGAAGCCGTCAACCGTTCGAACGCTGGCCGCAAGCGCGTCTTCATCGCGCTGGGCGTCGGCGCCGCCGTCATCGCCGGCTACGCCGCCATCACCTTCTTCGGAGGCCGCAGCCAGAGCACCGACGACGCGCAGGTCGAAGCCGACGTGGTGCCGCTCGCGGCGCGCGTCGGTGGGCAGATCGCGTCGGTGAAGGTGAAGGAGAACACCGCCGTGAAGAAGGGCGACGTCATCCTGGAGCTGGACGCGAACGATCTCCGCGCGCGCGTGAAGCAGGCCGAAGGTGAGCTCGCCGCCGCCAGGGCGCAGGCCGTCGCCGCGCACGCGCAGTCTGATGTCTCCGAAGCCGGTGCGCGCGGTGGTCTCTCGCTCGCTCGCGCGCAGGTCAGCACCTCCATCGCGAGCGTGAGCAACGCCGACGCGATGATCGCGCAGGCCAACGCGCAGGTGGTTCGCGCGCAGGCTGACGTGCGCCGCACCACCACCGACCTCGAGCGCGCCAAGCAACTGCTCGCGGCGAACGCGGTGCCGCAAGCCACGTTGGACAACGCGCAGGCGGCGTCTGACTCCGCGCAGGCCGCGTACCTCGCCGCGCAGGCCGCGCTGCGTTCGGCTGAAGAAGGCCGCCGCGCCGCGCAGAGCCGCGTCGCCGAAGCGAACGGCATGTTGGATTCGAACGTGCCCGTCGACGCGAAGATCGCCGCCGCGAAGGCGAACGCCGACCTCGCCGACGCGCGCGTCACCACCGCTGAAGCGGCGCTCGAGCTGGCGAAGCTGAACCTCTCGTACGCGTCCATCGTCGCGCCCAACGACGGCGTGGTGAGCAAGCTGGGCGTGCACGAAGGCCAGTTGCTCTCGCCGGGCAGCGCGGTCGCCACGCTGGTGCCGCAGGAGACCTACGTCGTCGCCAACTTCAAGGAGACGCAGGTCGGCAACATGCGCGCGGGTCAGAAGGTGGAGATCGAAGTCGACGCGTTCGGCGGCGAGAAGTTCGAAGGCGAAGTCGAGAGCCTGTCGGGTGGCACGGGGGCGCGCTTCTCGCTGCTCCCGCCTGACAACGCGTCAGGCAACTTCGTGAAGGTCGTGCAGCGTGTCCCCGTGCGCATCAAGTGGACCTCGGCGCCGAAGGCGTCGCTCCGCGCGGGCATGTCGGTGGTCGTCACCGTCGACACGCACACCAAGTGAGGGCGTCATGAAAACCGTATTTTTTGGTCGCTCCGTTTTGACGAACCATCTGCGCAGAGAAA
>JBEHYH010000433.1:0-5643 GCA_048498275.1 Myxococcota bacterium
CACGGCGACGTGAAAGCCGCGCGCGAGGCGCTACGCTTGGGCGGCGCTCGCGAGCTCGCCCGAGGTCGAAGGCAAGACCGGCCTCTATTTCGAGAAGAACAAGGCGAAGAAGCCGTCGGCGCTCGCGCTCGATGACGGGCTCGCGGAGCAGGTGTGGAAGCTGTCCGAAGAGCAGGTGAAGGCGTGAAGGTTCGCGCGTTCATGGTGATCGCCTTCGCGGCGTGCGCCGTGAAGAAAGAAGAAACACCTCCGACGCCGTGGGCGCCGGGAACGGTGTTGTCGCAGACGCACGCCGTGAACGCGCGCGGCTTCGTGGAGCTGCGCGGGCTCATTCACGCGCACAGCATCTATTCGCACGACGCGTGCGACGGCGCGCCGCACGATGAGAACGGCGTCTACAACCAGCCGTGTCTCGCCGATTTCCGCTTCGGTGCGTGCGCGGTGCAGCACGACTTCTTCTTCCTCACCGATCATGGCGACAGCTTCGAATCGAACGAGTTCCCCGACGTGTTGCTGTACGACTCGACGAAGGGTGACGAGCTCATCTCGCGCGGCGGAGGCCCGGTCGCGAACAAGCTCAAATGCCCTTCAGGTTCGACGGCGCTGGTGATGGCTGGCACGGAGACGGGGACGATGCCCGTCGGTCTCGAAGGTCATCTCGGCGCGCGCGAATACGGCCGGCAGGACAATGAGCAGCTCGACGCGTACCGCGCGGCGAACGGCGTGACGCTCGTGCCGCACCTCGAAGATTGGACGGAGGATCAACTCACCGACATGCATCTCGATGGCTTCGAGATGTTCAATCTGCACCGCAACGCGCTCCAGAACGCGGGCGTCGCCGCTGACCTGCTCTTCAACTACGTGAACGCCGGCAAGAACGCGGAGCTGCCGCACCCTGATCTGTTCCTCGCGTCGTTCGTGCTCGATGACCCGCTCTACCTGCAGCGCTGGGGCACCGTTCTCTCGCGCGGCGCGCATCGCGTGACGACGTTCGGCAGCGACTGCCACCAGAACACGTTCCCCGACAAGCTCGCCGACGGTGAACGCATCGACAGCTACCGCCGCATGATGGCCGCGTTTTCGAATCATCTGCTGGTGCGCCCGAAATCAGACGGCACGTGGGACGACGCGAACTTGAAAGACGCGCTCCGTGAAGGCCGCAACTTCGGCGTGTTCGAGTTCCTCGGGTACGCGGAAGGGTTCGATTTCTACGCGCGCGAGGGTTCGACCAGCAAAGAGCTCGGCGAGACCGCGACGGCCGGCTCCACGTTGGTTGCGACGATGCCGCACGTTCGCAACCTCGACACCAACGGCGAGCAGCCGACGCTGACGATGATTCTCTACAAAGCGAAAGACGGAGGTTGGGACGAGGTCGCGCGCACGTCGGACGCGAAGTTGGAATTCGTGGCAACCGTCACCGGCGCGTACCGCGTCGAGGTGCGCATGGTGCCCAGACATCTGCGGCCGTGGGCGAACCAGCACCTGGAGTTCTTCCGTCTCGAGCGCCCATGGGTGATGTCGAGCGCGCTCTACGTGCAATGACGCGTTATTGAGGCGTTGTGTTGCTGCTTCTCCTTCTCCTCGCGCAGACACCCGCGCCTGAAGCCGAGCTCGCGATGCTCCCCGATGGCGGGCTTCCTCCGCTGTCGGAAGACGGTGGTCTGCCCTACATCGATGACGCCGACGCGGGCGTGGTGACGACGGAGAACGGCGACGGCGGCGTGCCCACGGCTGCGCAGGTCGATCGCGAGCTCGGCGAAGAACCCGTCACCGCGCCGCCCGAGGTGAAGCCGGTCGTGCCACCGCTCCCGAAGCCGTTGCGCATCGGCATCTCTCAGGCGCTCGTGGGCCGTTTCGCGACGAGCACGTGTGAGCGCCCGGTGTCTGAATCACCGTTCGAACGTTTGAGCGCGCGCTTCGCGGGTGCCGCCGGTAAAGGCCCGCCGCCGTTGTTCTTCGACGCGGGAGATCTGCTCGGCACCTCGGCGATGGGCCGCCTCGCGGTGGAGACCGACGTCGGCCGGCTCGCTGAGGCCGTCGCGTCGCTGGGGCTTCAGGCGCGCGCGCTTGGCCGTCGAGATCTCGCGGGAGGCCGGCAGAAGCTCATCGACTTCACGCGGGCCATCGGTGAACGCGGCGTGCCCACGGTGCTCACCAACCTCTGGTGTGAAGGCGACGCCACCGCGTTGTGCGACGTGGTGTTGACGGGGAGCGAGCCGCCGCTGCTCATCGACACGCCAGCGGGGCGGGTGGCCTTCATCTCGGCGATTTCACCCGCGGCGTTGCGCGAGCTCGCACAGGGGCCTGGGCAGGGCATCATCTTGAAGCCGCCGGCCGAAGCCCTCGGCGAGGCGACCCGGCTCGCGCGCTCGCTCGGCGCTGGTCGCGTGGTGGCCGTCTACGACCCCGCGACCGGTGCGGAGCTCGACGACATCGTCTCGCTCGCGAAGGCGCTCGACGCCGCGTCGAGCCCCGACCTCATCTTCGTGTCGGGCGTCGCCGATCGCTTCAGCTCTGCCGTCACCGCGGGTGGGAACACGCTGCTCGTCGCCGCGCGTCCCGCCGAAGTCGTCGTCGCCGAGTTGCGCGACGTGCACGCGCACACGCATACGCTGAGCATCTCCTCGCCGACCAGCGCCGCGCCGGTCGTGGAGGACTTCGCGCGCGATCTCAACCACGCGTTGTGTGAGCGCTACGACGTGCCGTTCGCGAGCGGCCAGTTGCCGCAGGAGCTCGATCGCAACGCCGCCGCGGCGCTGGTGCTCGACATCTTGCGAGACCACGCGCGCGCCGAGGTGGCGCTGATCAACGCCGCCAGCATCAGCCCCAACGCGCCCTGGCCGCTGCGCACCGCGCTCACGCCGCTCGACCTGATGCAGATGTTGCCGTTCGACAACACGCTGCGCACCACGATGCTCAAGGGCTCGAAACTGACCGCGCTGCTGGGCGCCGCGACCGCTCGTGGCTACTTCCTCCGTGGCGCGGTGAAGGACGACGGCGGCTGGAAGATCAACGGCCGCGCGGTCGACTCCGACCAGCAATACACGCTCGTCACCACCGACTTCGTGGTCGACAAATTGAACGACGAGTTCGGCAAGCCGGCGCCGCCATTCAAGTTGGTCGAGGGGGGTACGGTGCGCGACCTGGTGACGCGGTGGCTCGGCGTCACGCGCTCACGCAATGTGGTGTCGACGCCCGTCGACCCCGCGCGCCGCACCCGCTGGGTGCTGACGTACCGGCTGCAGCTCGATCTCACGAGCGTCTCGGTCAGCAACCCCGACACCACCATCTTCACCGACACGCAGTTGGCGCGCGGTCAGTCGCTCTCGCTGGTCGGCGAGACCGAGTTCCGCGCCATCGGAGATCACCCCGCGTACTCCATCGACCACGACGCGCGGCTCCGCTACGGCATCGTGCGCACCATCGGGCTCGACGGCACCAACAGCGGCATTCAGAACAACGTCGACGTGCTCACCGGCCGCACGCTCGCCTACGCGCGCACGTTGTTCGGCCCACCGAAGTGGTACCTGCCGAAGCCCTACGCCGACGTCTACGCGGAATCAGAGCTCACGAAGCCCGACACGCGCACGTATCAACATCTGCAATTGCTCCCGCAGGCGGGTCTCCGCTTCGAGTTCGTGCCGACGTTCTCGGTCTACGTCGGTGGCGGCATGACCTGGGAGGTGTTTGCCCGGGCGCAAGACCTGACGCCGCCCGTGCCACCCGCGGCCGGGGTGCTGGTCGGCGGTTGGTTGCTCAAACCCACGCGCCTCGTGCAGCTCGGGGAACGCTGGGTGGAGCTCGAGAGCAACCTCGACGTCTTCGCGCGCGACATCGGCGGGCCGGCGCAGGTGCAGACGCGTGGCCGCATCCGTCTCTTCTTCCCGCTGTTCTCGATCCTCTCGCTGACCGCGACGTACGACCTGTTCTTGCGCTACGTGCGCACGCGAGACCTCGACCGCTGGAAAGACCAGGTCGGCATCTCGAACGACGTCTACATCGGGCTGCAGGTCGCGCTCGGCCAGGCCTTCCAGTCGTTCTCGTTCTGAGGCGCGGAGCACGTCGAAACGAACGCGCTCCGTCCCCGACGAGTGTTCTTCAGGCGAGGAGGTGTGGCAACCCGAGATTCCAGCGCAGTTGATCGGTCGCCTTGCCTGGCGCGAAGACGATCGGCTCCTGCAGGCCCCACAACTGACAACGCGGCGTGAAGATCTTCAGCGCGTGGTCGAGGATCGCGTTGGTCGCCGTGCGCGCCGCTTCGTTCGCGCCTTCCATCGTCGCGAGGTCGACGTTGGTCTTCACGAAGTCAGCCGCGAGATACATGTTGGGGATCGCCGTCTCCGATTTCGGGCGGTACTTCCAGCTCCCCGCGGTGTTGATGAGCAGCGCTTCGTCGTTCACCGGGCCGCCGCTCGCACCGAACACCAGCGACGGGTCGAGGAACCAGTCGACGATCCAACTCGGGTCGAGCACCGTGTGCCCCGCGTGGTTGAGCGAGAGCGTGATCTGCGCGACGACCTCGTCGTAGATCTGCTGCTTCGTGCACTGCCTCGCGGGCAGCCCGTAGAGAATGCCGGGCACGTCGAAGTTCGAGATGTCGATCGACAGAATGCCGCGCACGTTGCCGTTGCCGAAGTTGGCGAGGTTGAAGTTCGGCCAGAACTGCGCCTGCGACACGCTGGTCAGCGCCCACGGCGAGTCGAGGTAGATGGTGTGGCCCGGCACCACCGGCACGTCGCGATCGAGATAGAGCTGGATGCCGTTCATCCACGACGTGCTCAGTTGGTACAGGTTCGCGAGCGACGGGTCGGCCGCCATCACGTTCGGGTTGAGCAGCGGCAACAGCCGCTCCACCGGCATCGCGAAGACGTAGTGATCGGCGGTGATGGTCTTGAGCACGCCATTCACCCGCACCGACACCGAGCTGATGCGCCCGCTGCTCATGTTGATGCCTTCGACGAGCGAGTTGGTGTTGTACGAGACGCCCTTCGACTGCAGATACGAGAGCCACGGGTTGATCCACACGTCGCTCGTCGGGCCGTTGAGCAGCCGGTCGAGCGGCTGACCACTCGCGATGAGCTGCGTGACGATGAGCCCGACCGTGCGCGCGTTCGCTTCTTCAGCGCGCGCCGCGACGAGGTTGCGCGTGAGCCCGACGGCGAGGAACTTCTTGTAGTTCGCTGAATATGAATCAGCGTCGAGGAAGTTCCACCAGCTCATGTTCTCGTACTGACCCATGCGGCGATCGTCGCAACTGGTCATGAACTGCAGCATGCGTTGACCGAAGTGGGTGATCTCCGCGGGCGTGAGCTGCGGCGCGAGTTGAAACACCGCCTGAATGCCGCCGATGACGTCGTTGAGCGTGATGGGGAAGTTCGCCAGCGGCACCGTGATGTCGGGCTGATTGTTCGCGAGCGACATCGAAATCCCGCTCGCTTCGACGATGTTGTTGAAGACGTTCTTGTTCCCGTAGGGGATGCGCTTCATCGTGTCGGTGACGTGCTTGTAGAAGCCCGGGAAGAAGCGGAACCCGTGCTCCCCGGGGAGATTCCTGCGCCCGCCGGTGCCCGTGCCCGGGTAGTCGACGCTGCGCGCCTTCCCTTCCAGCTCAACATCCGCGACCTGGACCAAGGCGGAGGTTTC
>JBEHYH010000434.1:0-5638 GCA_048498275.1 Myxococcota bacterium
CATCGTCGCGATTCGGCCCGACGATCTCACCGCGACGGTGCAACCCGGAGTCGTGCTCGCCGACTTCCAGCGCGCGGTCGAAGAGCTCGGTCTGTTCTGTCCACCCGATCCGAACTCCGCGCCGAGCTGCACGCTGGGCGGCAACATCGCCTGCAACGCCGGCGGGCCGAGCGCGCTGAAGTACGGAGTCACGCGCGAATATGTGCTCGGTCTCGAATGGGTCCTCCCGAGCGGCGAGCTGATTCACGTCGGCCGTCAGACGATGAAGGGCGTCGTCGGCTACGACCTGACCGCGCTGTTCGTCGGCTCCGAAGGCACGCTCGGCGTCGCGACCGAGATCATCGTGAAGCTGCTGCCGAAGCCGCCGGTGGTGATGACGGCGTTGCTGCCGTTCATCGAGGTCGCCGCCGCCGCGCGCGCCGTGAACGCGATTCTTCAGGGAGGCGTGCTGCCCAAATGTCTCGAGCTGCTCGATGACGTCGCGCTGATGGCGATCAAGGGGCAGGGCATTCCCTTTCACGATGACGCGAAGGCGGTGTTGATCGTCGAGCTCGATGGCAGTTCAGACGAAGGCGTGTTCGCCGATCTCAATCGCGTCGCGGGCCTCGCGAAACAGCACGGCTCGCTCGATGCGCAGCTCGCGGTCGATCGTGATCAACGTGAACGCATCTGGGCGACGCGCAAAGCGGTGTCTCCCGCGCTCCGCGCGCTGAAGAAGTTCAAGTTCAGTGAAGACATCGTCGTGCCGCGCTCGAAGATCCCCGAGGCGATCGAGCGCTTCAAAATGATTGGCTCGAAACTCAATCTGACGGTGGCGACCTACGGCCACGCAGGTGACGGAAATCTCCACACCAACGTGCTCT
Source organism: Myxococcota bacterium (assembly GCA_048498275.1). Classification (GTDB taxonomy): domain Bacteria; phylum Myxococcota; class Myxococcia; order Myxococcales; family Myxococcaceae; genus Archangium_A. The sequence continues at coordinate 864 of JBEHYH010000434.1, forward strand.
ACGCGGGGCCGCACGAACGCCCGCAGGTCGATGCCGCTCTCGCTGAAATCATGAGGGAAACTGTCGCTTTGGGCGGCACCATCTCCGGCGAACACGGGGTCGGTTTGACCAAGCAACAGTTCGTTGCGCTGGAGCAATCAGCTCCGCTCATCGCACTTCAGAAGCAGCTCAAGGCGATGCTCGACCCGGCCTGCCTGTTCAACCCGGGGAAGCTTTTCCCCCGCGAATAATCCGAAACCGAATTCGCGCAACCGCATCTTGTTGGCGTTCAAACAAAGGAGACGCCAATGAAAGCGACTGAACGAGATGGGATTTCGAGCTACCTCCGAGGCCTGGGCGGCCACAAGCAGCTGACCCGCGAAGAAGAATACGAATTGAGCCGCCGCGCTCGCAAAGGTGATGAGTCGGCGAAGAATGAACTGGCCCGGGCGAACCTGCCCTTCGTGGTCTCGGTGGCGCGCAAGTTCGCGCACCGTGGTCACCGCCTCGACGACCTCGTGCAAGAAGGCAACGTGGGCCTCATGAAGGCCATCGAGCACTTCGATTCGAAGAAGCAGGTGCGCTTCGCGACCTACGCCGTCTGGTGGATCCGCGCGTACATCACCCGGTACCTGAAGGACAACCGCAGCCAGGTTCGCGGTGGCGAGCATGAGCGGGTCAACATGGCCGACTTCTCACTCGACGCGCCGATCGGTGACGAAGAAGACAGCAGCTACGTGGAGCGCCTCGAAGATGGTGGCGCGACGCCCGACCAGACGTACATCGCGATGGAGCGTGATGAAGAGGTCAGCGAGGCGCTGCAGCGCGTGAAGAAGCGCATCGGCGATCTCGGCTGGGACATCCTCCAGGAGCGTCTGACGCAGGACAAGCCGCGCACTCTCGAAGAGCTCGGCGCGCGCTGGGGTGTCTCTCGCGAGCGCGTTCGTCAGGTCGAGCTGAAGACCAAGACGTTCCTCGCGCGGTACCTCGCGTCGATGAATGACGGCGGCGATTTCGTCGAAGCCGAAGCGGCGTAAATAGTTCGGAGTTTCGAAGTTGAAGCCCACACGTTCAAAGCGTGTGGGCTTTTTTTATTCGTCGCCTTCGCGGCGGCCGATTCTTCGCGTCGCTGCGAATCGTCACGCTCGCCCGCAGAAGCAGCGGTCGAGTTCCCGGCGAGGGCTTTGTCGTTTGTTCAATGCATCGCGCGCTGGCAGCATGCCCGCCCATGAGAACTCTGCTCGTCGCGCTGATGCTGTCGCTGCCTGCTTTCGCCGAAGACGCCGCGCCGGCTCCGGAGGCCGCGAAGGCCGATGCGGCCAGCTACGCGGCCACCATCGACGCGTTGTGGATGAAGCGCGACGAAGCGGGCGTGCTGGAGAAGATCAACAACGCGTCAGGCGAAGGGCTGCAGGCGTTCCCCAACGACTACGGGTTGCTCTGGCGCGCCGCGCGCACGCGCTGGTGGAACGCCGACGGTGTGACCGACGCGAACCTGCGCAAACAGCTCGCGAAGGAAGGGTGGAACTTCGCCAAGAAGGCCGTCGACGCGAACAATGCGGGCGTCGAAGGGCACTATTTCGTGACGGTGAACATCGGCGCGTACTCGCAGGCGGTCGGCATTCTCGCGGCGCTCGGCGAGGGCCTCGAGGGCAAGTTCCTCGACAACCTGAACGCGGCCTGCAAAGCCGACGAGACGTTCAACGTCTACGGCTGCTTCGGCACGCGCGGCCGGTACCACTTCGAGCTCCCCTGGCCGAAGCGTGACCTGAAGAAGTCGAAGGAATGGCTCGAGAAGGCGATCGGCGCGTTCCCCAACGGGCTCCGGTACCACTACTACCTCGCGGAGACGTTGCTGAAGGACGGCGACGCCAAGGCCGCGAAGGAAGAGATCGGCAAGGCGTTGAATGGTTCGAGTGCCTACGACCCGCCCGAAGCTCGACGCATCAAGGGCTGGGCGAAGGAACTCGAGAAGCAGATCGACAAGGCGCTGTAATCAGCGCCTGACGGTCAGCCCTGCTTGGCTTTGTCGCTGGCGGTGATGCTGTCAGCGGCGCCGCCCGCGAGCTTCTTGTCGTCGGCCTTCTCGTCGCCGACTTCGCCCGCGAAGCCCTTCTTGAAGTTGCGGATGGCCGAGCCCAGCGATGAGCCGAGCTGGGGCAGACGCGACGCTCCGAACAGCAGCATCAGCGCGAAAAGAATCAGCAGAATCTCGGTCCACTTGAGGCCCATGGTGGCTCTGGTGTCGCACCTTGAGGCGCTGATTTCAAGACGCGGCGCCGCCCGTCATGGCGGCTACATGTCTGATCACCGGCTCCGCGGGGAGTTGCCCCGCTTTGCGCGCGAGCTCGAGGGCCACCATCTGACTGCGCACGGTCTGCCCGTCGAGCTGCAGCGGCACGGGCGTGTAGGTGCCGTCGCTCTGGAGCTGCCGCGCCTTGACGTTGTCACGCAGGCCGAGCCCGAGCACTTCATCGAGCACCCGCTGCTTGAGCGTGGGCTCTTCGATGGGCGTCATCACCTCGACGCGCCGGTGGAAGTTGCGCGGCATCCAGTCGGCTGACGACATGAAGACATCGGTCTGCGGGCCGACTCCGAAGGCGAAGGCGCGGGTGTGTTCGAGAAAACGGTCGACCACCGACACCACGCGTATTTTTTCCGACATGCCGGGCACGCCGGGTCTGAGACAGCAGATGCCGCGCACCAGGAGATCGATTTCGACGCCCGCCTGACTCGCGGCGTACAGCGCGCGGATGACGACCGGGTCGACCAGCGCGTTCATCTTGGCCTGAATGCGCGCGGGCTCGCCTTTCTTCGCGCGCTGCGCTTCGCGATCGATGAGCTCCAGCACCTTGTTCTGAAGCGTGGTCGGTGCGACGGCGAGGCGCTTCCAATTCGGTTGCGTCGAGTAGCCGGTGAGCAGGTTGAAGAGGGCGCTGACGTCGTCGGCGATCTCGGTGCGCGCGGTGAAGAGCGAGAGATCGGTGTACGTGCGCGCGGTCGCGGAATTGTAGTTACCGGTGCCCAGATGCACGTACCGGCGGATGCCGTTGCCTTCGCGGCGCACGACGAGCGTCACCTTGCAGTGCGTCTTCAGGCCGATGAGGCCGTAGACCACGTGCACGCCGTTCTCTTCCATGCGGCGCGCCCAGGCGATGTTGTTGGCTTCATCGAGGCGCGCCTTGAGCTCGACCAGCACCGCGACCTGCTTGCCGTTTTCAGACGCGCGCACCAGCGCCCGCGCGACCGGCGAGTCACCGGTGGTGCGGTACAGCGTCTGTTTGATCGCCAGCACGTTCGGGTCGTCGGCCGCTTCTTCGAGAAAGCGCACGACCGGGTCGAAGGATTCATACGGGTGGTGCAACAGCACGTCTTTCTGACTGACGAGCTGAATCATCGAGTCGGCGTTGGCGATCGCCTGGGGGATCGCGGGGACCAGCGGCTCGACGCGGTTTTCCGGGCGCTGATCGGCGTCGGCGATCGCCGTGAGATCCTGCAGTTGGAGCGGGCCGGTGACGCGATACACGTCGTTGGCCTGCAGCTTGAGCGCGCCCATGAGCTGCGATTCGAGGGCCGGTGACGCCGACGCGTCGAGCTCGAGGCGCACCACCGCGCCACGATCACGGCGCCGCAGCTCCTGCTGCATCGACGCCAGGAGGTCTTGCGATTCTTCTTCGTCGATATCGAGGTCCCAGTTGCGCGTCAGACGGAACGCGCAGGTCTGCTCGACCGCGAACCCGGGGAAGAGGTCGGCCGCCTGCAGCGCGATGAGCTCTTCGAGGAGCAGGAACGCGCTGCCGGCCGTCGAAGGCAGGGGCACCAGCCGCGGCAGCACCGCCGGCACCTGCACCACGGCGAGCGAAGACTCTCCGAGCTCCTTCTTCCTCCGCTGGCCGCTGCGGCGCACCACGATGGCGACGTTCAGCGACTTGTTGCGCAGGTGGGGGAACGGGTGGCCGGGATCGACGGCGAGCGGCGTCAACGCGGGGAAGACGTTCGACTGGAACCAGCTCCTGGCGGCGGTCTTCTGTTCATTGCTGAGCGACTCACGCGAGAGCACCTGCAGCCCGTTGGCGGCGAGGAGCGGCACCAGCTCGCGGTTCCACACCGCGTATTGCTCCTCGACCATCTTGTGGGTGCGCTCGGAGATCGCGGCGAGCTGTTCACCCGGCAGCATGCCGTCGGCGGGCAGCTCGGCGATGCCGCCCTGCAACTGCTGGCGGATACCGGCGACGCGCACCATGAAGAACTCGTCGAGGTTGCTGGAAACGATGGAAAGGAACTTGTTGCGCTCGTGGATGGGCAGCGTGTTGTTGCGCGCCTCCGAGAGCACGCGATCGTTGAAGGCCAGCCACGACAGCTCGCGATTCAAGAAGAGATGTTTGTCACTGTTGGGACTGCTGACACTGCCGGCGGTTTCAGCCACGTTCATTTTTCCCCGTACCTTCTTCGCATATGGGATCGACTCGGCAAGGTAACGTGCGCGGCCTCATGGCCCGCCGTGCTTCCCGCGATCTGAATGACGACATTCTTGGAGCCATCGACGTCGGCACCAACGCCGTGCGCCTCGAGCTCGCGCGCGTGTTGCCCGATGGTTCGCTCGAGACGCTGCACACCGAGCGTGACCCGGTCCGCCCGGGTGAAGGCCTCTTCAAGTCGGGCATGATCTCGAAAGAGGTCGCGGGCCGGTTGGTGGCGACGCTGCGCCGCTACGGCGCGCTGTGCGAACGTTACGGAGCGCGCACTCGTCGACCCACTTCGGGTTGATCTCGAGGCCCTGGGCGAGCGGCGCGAAG
>JBEHYH010000435.1:0-5617 GCA_048498275.1 Myxococcota bacterium
TCGTGCTCGTCGGCTTGCTGGCGCTGCTGCTGCGTCGGATCACCGAACCATGGAGGCGCTGCGCATCGACTCCGCGTATCTGCCGGCGATTCGCGCGCTCAAGGGCCTCTACGAGCAGGCCGGCGATTCAGAGAGCTACGAGCGCGCGATTCTCGAAGAGGCGCGTCAGACCGAAGACCCCATCGAGCGTTCTGTCGCGTGGACCAACGTCGGCAAATATTACGAGGGCAAGGAAGATCGCGATCAGGCGGTGAGCGCCTACGAAGAAGCGTTCAAGCTGAAGCCTGATTCGGTCGAAGCCGCCGCGCCGCTGGCCGACATCTACACGTCGATCGAGAAGTGGGAACGCGCGGAGCTGATGCTCGACGTCGTCACCGCGGGCCTCTCGCAGCGCTACGCACAGAATCAAGACGACACCGAACTCTCGCGCGAGCTGTGCCGGCGTCAGTACCGCCTCGGCTACGTCAGCGAAAAGAACGGGCACACCGACAAGGCGCTCGGCGCCTACGAGCGCGCGTATCAACTCGACGCGACGTATCTCCCGGTGCTCGAGGGCTACGGCAACCTGTTGGTGAAGGCGCGCCGCTACGAAGAAGCGCAGCGCGTGTACCAGTCGATTCTGGTGCACCACCGCGGCGAGCTCACCGACCTCGAGGTCGCGGAGATCTATTGGACGCTCGGCGACATCCACATGAACCTGCGCCAGTTCGACCGCGCGCAGAATCACTTCGAGAAGGCGCTCGCGATCGACCCGTCGCACGAGCCGTCGTTGCGCTCGATGGTGGCGTTGGCGGAGCAGGGCGGCCGCTACGACAAGGCCGTCGAGTTCCGTCAGAAGTTGCTCGAGGTGCTCGACGGCGAAGCGAAGTTCGAGGCCGGCGTCGCGCTCGGTGCGCAGGCGCGCGACAAGCTGTCTGACCCGTACATCGCGATCGACGCGTACCTCGCGGCGCATCGCATTCGGCAAGACGCGCTCGACGTGATGGACGCTCTGTATGTCCTGTACCGGGAGACGAAGCAGGGCGCGAAGGCCGCCGAGATGCTGGAGAAGATGCTGCAGGTGCCTGCTCTCCAGGCCGACCCGAATCGCGCCAAGCGGGTGTGGTTCGCGCTCGGTGAGATCAACCGCGACGACATGATGGACGTCGACAAGGCGGTGCACTGCTTCAATTCGGCGCTCGATGCCGATTGGCGTTTCGTCGACGCGTTCTCCGCGCTCGAGGCGATGCTGGGCCGCAACAAGAAGTGGCAGCAGCTCGACGAGAACTACAAGCAGATGATCGCGCGCATCCCCAAGTCGCCCGACACGCACGCCATTCGCATGCAGTTCTGGAAGGCGCTCGGTGACCTGTATCTGAACGCGCTCAAATCGCCCGAAGCCGCGGTGCAGGTCTACAAGGTCGTCGCTTCAGGTCTGCCCGAAGACGTCGACATTCAGGAGCTGTACGCGGGGCTCGCGCAGACGCAGGCGGGCTACGAACAGGAAGCCGTCGATGCGTGGCGCCGCGCGCTGCCGCAGACCAGCAACCCGGGCCGCATCGCCGGAGCGCTCGCGGAGCTCGCCGCCAAACGCAAAGACTACGACGCCGCATGGCTCGCCTCGCAGGTGTCCGCGGGTCTGATCGGCGACCCCGGTACGGGCGAGAAGGAGATCCTCGCGAAGCTGGCTCCGTACGCGAAGAAGCGCGAGGTACCGCAGCGGCAGATGACCGACCGTCTGTGGACGGAGCATCTCTTCCACCCGAAGGTGCGCGGGCCGTTGAGCGATCTGCTCGCGATTCTCTTCGAGCAGGCCGGAGCGCTCTACAAGGAGGACTTCACGCGCTACGGCATCGTGCCCAAGAAGCACTTCGTCGACGTGGCGACCGCGCAGGAATACCAGCTCCACCACTACCGCACGGTCTCGCGGCTGCTCGGCATGGAGCAGGTGCAGGTGTTCTCGCCGTTCCTCACCACGACGCGTGAGCGCATGGCGAAGCGCACCAACGAACCCGCGCCCGACCCGATGGTGGGCATCGAGATTCTGCACACCGACCCCGTGGCGCTGCGTTTCGGCGGCAAGTTCTTCGGTGAGACCGATCAACGCGCCGTCTACTACCTGCTCGCGCGCACCATGACGTTGCTGCGGCCGGAGCTCGCGCTCACGCAGCGGCTGTCAGCCGAACGTCTCGAGGCTGTTCTTCAGTCAGCGATTTCGTTGTCGGTCGATCGCTTCCGCTTCACGGCCGACCCGCGCGCCATCGACACCGAACGCCGCGCGCTCGAGAAGCACCTCACGCCCCAGGCCCGCGACGCGCTCGCCCGGGTGACGCGTGAATACGTGAAGGTCGCGACGCCGAACGATCTGCGCAACTACCTCGAAGGCGCCGAGCTCACCGCCACCCGCGCGGGCGCGTTCGTCGCCGGCGAGATCGAACCGGTCAAGCGCATGGTGCTCGCGGAGACGGGCGCCAGCTTCCGCGTGCAACCGCGAAGCAAGATCCGCGACTTGCTGGTGTTCGCGCTCGGTGACGACCTCCACGCGCTCCGCACGGCCGTCGGCACCAACGTCGAGGTGCAGATTCGCCGGTGATTTCGGGCGCTCAGGCCCCATTTCCTGATCCAGCCGGCGACGTTCAGACCGCTCCCCTGGAACTCCGGGGGACTCTCTGGCGTCGTTGTCTTGACCAGTCGCTACTTCAAACCTAAAACTTTCAACGAGTTACACGCATTTCCCGATTGGAAACGCCCACAATGCGCTTCGTCTGTGAGAGCTGCCGCGCGCAGTACATGATCAATGACGAGAAGGTCGGCCCGAAGGGGGTCAAGGTACGGTGCCGCAAGTGCGGCTACGTCATTCTCGTCAAGCGCACCGATGCGGCGAAGGGTGGCCCGGCGGAGCAGTCGAATGACCCTGATGACGCGCTCGCCACACAGGTGATGCAGACGCCGCTCGCCGGCGCTGACGCCACGCTGTCGAACGATGATGCGACGCAGTTGATGCCTTCGACGAAAGACCCGGTCGCGGGCGAGAGCTTCTTCGGCGCTGACGAAGACGAAATCGGCGCGGTGTTCGACCAGGTGCTCAAGACCGGCCCGAACCCCGTCGGCGCTCCGTCGCTCCATGATTCGACGCGCGTCATCGATGGCGAGAGCCTCCGCAAGCTCGCTGAAGAATCGGGAGCGAAGGAAGAAGAGAAGGAGGAAGCCCCCGGTGAGGTGCCGCAGACCGATTGGTACGTGGCCATCAACGAGAAGCAGACCGGCCCGCTCACGCTCGAGACCATCAAGAAGCATTGGGACGACGGCGAGATCTCTCCCGATTCGCTGTGCTGGCGCGCCGGCTTCGACGACTGGATCCCCGTCAGCACCGTGAAGGCGTTGGCGAGTGTCCTTGCGCCGAAGCCGCCCAAGCCGGTCATCGTGCAGCAGGCCGCGACGTTCACCGGCGGTGGTGGCCAGCCGGCCGTCGTCAGCGTGCCCGTGCAGTCGGCCTTCAGCACCGGCGGCCTCGTGCAGACCGTGCAGTCGGAGATGCAGGTGCCGATGTCGGCCTCGGCTTCGAACCCTGAACCGGATGCCGGTGGTTGGAAGCCGTCGGCCGCTTCAGCGCTCGCCTCGCTCGTGAAAGACGAGATGGACGCGCTCTCCAAGCCGCCCGCGAAAGCGCCCCCTCCGCCGGCTGAAGAGCCTGAAGCGCCGGTCGGTGGTGGCCTGCTCGACCTCCCGATGGAGGAGAAACCCGCGCCCGTCGCGCCGGCGCCTCGCCCCGTGGCGCCCGCAGCTCCTCCGGTGAACCCGTACCTGCAGAACCCGGGCGCGACCTACAGCGCGCCTGCCGTTTCGCAGTACCGCCCGCCGTCGAACAACAACACGCAGATGGTCGCCATCGGAGCCGGCGCGATCGTGCTCCTCACGCTCGTCGGCCTCGTGGTGTGGCTCGCGACGCGCCAGCCGCAGCAGGTCGTCGTTCAGCAGCCGCCGCCGACGCCGGTCGTCGTGCAGCAGCCGGTTCAGACCCCCACGCCGACTCCGACGCCTGTTGCGGTGCCGACGCCGGTCGCCGCGGCGCCTGCGACCGAAGACGCGGGCGTTGCGGCACCCGTCGCGGTCGCCGCCGCGAATCCTCCCGCGCCGACGCCTGCTCAGAACCCGCTTCCGGCACCTGTCGCTGTGCAGCCGAAGTCCAAGTCCTCTGGCAGCCGGAATAGCGGTGGTTCCTCCGCGAAGGCCTCCGACCCTGATCCGGAACCGCCTCCTCAGAAGAATACGAAGCAGGGCAGTGGTGACGACTTCGACACCCTGTTTGGGGACGGAAAGAAATCGAGCGCGAAGAATGAAGACGCTCCGCCGAAGAAGGAGACGGCCAAGTACGTGCCGCCTCCTCCGGGCGGTGGCGCCGACGTGAAGGAGTCGCTCGAGAACTCCGACATCATCGAAGGCGTCTCGTCGCACAAACCCGACCTCGCGAGCTGCGTGCAGAAGCAGAAGGCCGCTGACCCGAGCCTCTCGGGCAAGTTGGTCATGAAATGGCAGATTCAGACCAACGGCAGGACATCGAACATCAGCGTGACCTCTGAAGAATTCAAAGGCACGCCCATCGCGAAATGCATCGGCGATCTCATCAAGACGTGGACGTTCCCGAAGCACAAAAAGCAGGGCGAACCTGTCTCATTTCCGTTTAAGTTCTGAATCGCGGTTGCCGAAGCCCGTGTAGTTGCGCGCGGGGTCCGGCCCGTAGATTGCTGGAGGTCATCATGCCTTGCCGCGCTGGCGTTCGAGTCAGTGGCGGCAGGTCTGATGATTTGTCGTTTGGGTAGCACGCCAAAAACAACGTAGTTCTGAGGGGTTTCGACATGAAAAACATGAAGCTGGGTCTGCTCTTTTCGACCGCCGCGATGGCCTTCGCCGTCGGCTGCGGCGGGCTTGGAGGCGGGTCGGACGGTGGAACTGAGGGCGCATCTTGCAGCAGTGATGACAATTGCGCCGTCGGCTTCGCATGTAACCTCGGCACCAATGAGTGCCAGGAGACGTGTAACGCCTCGGACGTGCCGAACGGTTGTCCCGCGAGCACGCCGGTCTGTGCCTCGGTGAAGAACTCGACGGCGACGTTCTGCCGCTGTGACTCCGACACGACGTGCAACGGCAATGGCGCCGGCACCTCGACGCCGTACTGCAATCAAGACTCGGGCAAGTGCCAGGCGACGGCGTGGGTTCCGGCGACCTGCACCCCGCATACGGACGACGCGGTGTGCGCGGCGGCTGACGCGACGAAGCCGTTCTGCAACTACCAGACGATGACCTGCAGCGACGCTCCGGGTACGCCTCCTGGCCCGCTGGCGTGCACCGCGACGCTGACCTCCGGTCAGCCTGATGTCTGCGGCTATGGCTCGTGGTGCAGCGACAGCGATCAGCACTGCGCGGCGCTCTCGGCGGGCACGTGCAGCAACGTCGCCGGCTTCTCGAGCTGGTCGAGCACGTCGCGTGGCCCGGTGATCTTCAAGGTGGAAGACCTCACCGAAGCGGGCGCTGACCCCTGCTCCAACCCGTCGGACGTTCGCTACGACGTGAAGCTCTACGCGTACGCCGGCCCGGACCTCACGGAATGGCCTGCGGCGCGCGCCAACCTTCCCGGTGG
>JBEHYH010000436.1:0-5567 GCA_048498275.1 Myxococcota bacterium
GCCGGGAGATCAGCCACTTTCGTGAGATCCTCGAAGGGAGGCTCCTTCTCGACGAGAAAATGCGTGACCCCGGCGAGGTCGAAGAACCCGCGTGCGCGCCCGCGGCGCAGTCGCTCGAAGCGCGCGGGCTCCGGAGCGCCATACCCATCGACGGACTCGAGTTGCTCTTCGATGAAGCGGGTGGGCACCAGCCAGTCGCGGCTGCCCGCGGTGAACGAACTGCCGTCGGGAGGAAAGTCGTCGGTGCCTCCGACGATGCCCGCGCTGATGCGGCCGGTGAACGGCCGGGGCAGCAGCGACGCGGCGAGCGAAGCGCGCGTGTGATCGGCGACCTCGTCGGGTTCGACGGTGGTCAGCACCCGCCGCGCGATCACCAGCTCGACGAGGCAGCAGGTGCACCACGCCCACGCCAGCCACCGGGTGCGGCGCGCTCCCGGCGGCACGAGAAACAGACACGTCGCGGCACCGCCCAGAGCGAGCAACGGCCACCACGCGTATTCGAGCGCACCAGCACGCAACGGAGGCGCGTGCAGCAGCGCGCGGCTCGCGGCCTGCAGCGCCAGCACGATCGCCACGGGCGCCAGCACCCACCACGGCTTCGGTCGAAAACGGCGCGCCGCGCGCACCACGACCTCGAGCCCCGGCCCCGTCAACGCGGCGACACAGAACGCGACGCCGACCCACGCCTTGGCGGGAAATCTGAACCAGTTGAACGGAGGGAGCTCGAGCAGCCATCGCACCGGCGCGAAATGAACGCCCAGCGAGAACAGCAGCAGGCTCAGCCCGCCCAACCCCAGCAGGCGCGCCTCACGACGGCCGCCGGCGACGCCCGCCACCGCCAGCACGACGGGCAACGTGCCGAGAAAGACCTGCGTGACGAACCATTGGTCGTCACCGCGCCAGTAGTCATCGCGAGGGCGGTCGAACATCGGCCACCACGACGCCACCACCTGCGGCCACGACATCGACCAGGTGCCCGAGCTGAACCCCGCGGTGCCGCGCACTGACTGCAGCGCGAGCTCCGCGGCGGGCAACAGCATCGGAGCGGCGAGCCCGATGCCCGACAGCGCGCCTCCCAACAACCGCCATTCGCGCCGGCCCAGCAAGGCGACCAGCAACAACTGCCACAGCGTCGTCTCGGGGGAAGCCGCCAGCAGCGACAACCCCAGAAACGCACCGAAGGCGCGCGCGTGGCCGCGCACGGCGGCGGCGAGCAGAAAGCCGCTCCAGGCCGCGGCGCTCACCACGTTGGGCTGCGACGAGAGCTGCGTGAACATCGGCGTCAGGGCGAACGCGGCACCGCTCACCCAGGCGACCGACGACCGGCGTACCCAACCGCTCACGAGCCACCACACGCCGGCGGCCGCGAGCCCGACGTGAAACACGTGGAGCGCTGTCATCCCCACCGCGGGGCCGAAGAGCGCCACCATCAGCACACGCGGCGGGTAGAAGGCCTGCGCCTGCATCGAAGCGGCGAACGGCTGACCCATGCGCACGTAGGGGTTCCACAGCGGCCACTCGAAGCGCACCAGGGCGTCGCGCAGCAACGCACTCTCGGGGATGAAGAGGCGGAACAGCTCCCGCGACACCAGCACCTCGCCATCGAAGGCGAACCGGTAGAAGACGATCAGGAGCACCAGCAAGGCGACCACTCCGGCGATCACCTGCGTGGTTCGGCGGCGGAGCATCAAACCTCGGGAGAAAAACAAAACGCCGTGCCCCTGCGAAGAGGCACGGCGCTGGTCACCGGAAACGTGTCGCTTACTCGGCGTTGTTTTCCTGGCTGAAGTTCGAGAGGCCCTTCTTCTCGAGCGCGCTGCCGCGCGAGCTGACCGTACGCTTCGAAACCGACGTGCTGCCGGCGAGCGCGTCGGCCGACATGCCGAAGAGCGCCTTGATGTTGTCGCCGAAGAGCGTGATCACGCCGATGGCCGCGATCGCGATGAGCGCCACGATGATGATGTATTCCGTCATGCCTTGACCGCGGGCCTTCTTCAGCATCGCCTTCTTGTTCTGCTTCGCCATGGGGTGCTCCTTTGGAGGGGTACTGCGTGAGGTGTGATGGAGTATCGGAGCGACCTTCGCATCGCTCCATACGTCATCGGGAGGATGCCTTGATTTTCCATCAGATCAACGGCTTAGCGGCGCCGACGGCGGAAAAACAGGCCCAACGCCCCGAGAATCAGCACTTCAGGGCCCGTCGCGCCACACCCATTTTTCCCGGGGATGACCGGGTTCACTTCGATGGTCCACCAGACCTCCGACAGCGGCTCCGCGGGGCCCAGCCCGACGGCGACCGAGAAGGTGTGCAGCTTCGTCGGTGCGTCACCCGGCACGGTGCCTGAGATCACACCGTCGTCGCTGAAGGTCACGCCCGGCGGCAACTGCCCGCTGCGCAAGAACCACTTCACGCCCGCGGGCAGGTTGGTGCCGGTGAAGTTCACGCGCACGTCGCCACCGGGTTTGACGATGCGGGTGCCGTCGGCGCGCGCGGTGACGCCGGAGCTGAAGATGGTGACGACGAAGTTGTGCGCGGCGATGCGGCCCTGGGCGTCGGTCGCCTCGATGGTGAACTGGTAGAGGCCCGGGAGCTCCGGCGTGCCGGAGATGAACGCGCTCGCCTGGGCTGACGCTTCGATGACCACGCCCTGCGGGAGCGCGCCCTCGATCACCCGCCAGCGAACCGGCAGCGACACCGCGGCCCCGAGCCGATCGGCCGCGGCGACCACCGCGAGGTACTGCGCGCCGGTCTGACCGTCGGGGAGCTGCGGCGTGATGATGCTGAACGGCGCGCTGTCGATCACCGTCATGGTGAAGCTGCGCGTGTCGGTGTTGCCCGCGAGATCAGAGCACCGCACCAGGAACACGCGCTGTGTGCCGAGCGGGTCGGAGGGCGTGCCGGTGATCGTGCCGTCGGCCGCGAGGCTCAGGCCGGTGGGCAGCAGCCCGTCGAGGAGCGCGAACTGGTAGTTGCCCGCGCCTCCGACGGCGCCGAGGCGGGCCCGGTACGCGACGTTGAAAATCGGCGCCGGCAGCGGAGTGGCCTGCAACTGCAGAGAGCCCGTCGCTCCGGTGACGCGAAGGGTGACCGCCGCGGTGGTGGAGCGTTCGTTCGAGGTGACGGTGACGATGATCGGCCCCGCCGCAGGCTCGGTCGGCACCCCGCTGATGACGCCGCTCGACGACAAGGTCAGGCCCGCCGGGAGTGAATCAGGGTCGGCCAGCGTGATGGTGTAGTTGCCGTTGCCGCCCTTGCCTTCGAGCTGCACCGAGTACGGCAACCCGACGACCGCATCAGGCAACACCGTGTTGGCGAGGCCCAGCGTCGCGGGGAAGACCTGCACCAGCGCCGACGGGAGCCCATTGTTCTCTTCATCGGCCTCGTCGACCTCGTTCGACGAATCGACCAGCACGCCGATGAAGTAGCTCGCCTGCGCGACGTCGGGCGGCAGGCGCACCAGCTCGGTCGCGGTGTCGGTCTGCCCGACGTTCAACGTCACCGAGCCCTCGAGTACTTCGCCATTCGAGAGCACGCGCTTGAGCTGCAGGTCATCGGTGGTGATGGTGTTGTTGGCCGACAGGTAATACCGGTACTTCACCGGCGCGCCGGGGCGATTGCCGACGTTCGCGAAGGTGCGGGTGACGGGCACGATCTCACCGCCGCCGGCGCGTGACGGCGCGACCATCTCGATGGGCGTGTAGTCCGCCGCGGGCAGACGGCCGATCACCGGAGGCGCGTGCGTGAAGTTGTTGAACTGATCGGTCTCCATCAACCCCGCGCTCACCGCGGCGGCGAAAAAGAAATACGGCTGCACGGGCAACGCCGTGCCGTTCAGACGCTGCGAGGGCACCAGCGCCGACGGCAGCACCACCCAGCGCGACTCGTCGGGGCCGAACGAGCCCGCGACCACCTGACCCAGACGCGGGTCACCCGCGGCGAAGAGCGACTCGTTCTCCGACAGATAGAAGGACACGATGACGTCGGGCGCGACCGCACCGCCGATGTTCGCGACCAGCGCTTCGAAGCGCGCCTCCTCACCGAGGAACACATGGTCGACGTCGTCGATCGGCGGCGTGGAGCGCATCACCCGCACCTGCGTCACCACGAGATCAGCCTGACGCACCTGCATGCGCGTCGACGAGCTGATGACGTTGTTGGTCTCGTTCAACTCGGTGATCGCGCCCGCATCGGGCCCGTCATCGAGCTGCATCAGCACGTAGTACTCACCCGCCACCGCACTGTTGGGGATGAGGAAGCTCAACCCCTGCGTGATCTGCTGACCGCCGGAGACGGTGATGTCCTGCGTGGTGAGCAGCCAGTCGTTGCTCGAGAGCTCCGCGTCGTACGACGCCCAGAGCTTCACGCCGACCGCGCCCGCCGCTTCGATGCCCTGGTTGCTGAAGCGCACCTGCACGGTGGCGGTGTCGCCCGGCCCGGTCACGGTCGGAGGCGTCACGTTCTCGGCGATCAGATCGACGCCCGCCGTGTACGGCACCGTCGAGGCGATCACGTTGTTGAACGCGTTGGTCTCGCCGCCGTCCTGACCGATGACCGCGAGCAGATAGAACGAGCCGCCATCGGGCAAGGGGGTGCTGCCATTGAGCGCGACCGTGTCGGCGGCGAGCGCGTTGAGCGCGGCGTGCGTCGCGGGCGCGGGCGTCAACTGCACGTCGACCAGCGGGTCGAAGATGGTGTCTTCCGACAGGTACAGGCCGTAGTCGAACGCCGGCGCCTGAACCGTGCCGAAGTTGCGCAGACCGAACGTGGTCGTCACCGCGAGCTCGCTCCCCGAGGGCGCGATCGAGTTCACGGTCAATGACATCGCCTGCAGGTCGTAGCCAGCCGGCGGCCCGAAGCGGATGTAGGAGATCGGCGTGCCACTCCCGGTCGGGTCGAAGCTGGAGAGCGAACAATCATTGGTGCAGTTGGTGAGCCCGCGCGTGCCCGCGGTGCCCGACGGCGACTCGACGCCGACCGTCGCCGTCACCGGCGTCGGCCCCATGCCGGTCATCGAGCCGTAGAAGAACTCGACGACGCCGTTCGCCCAGAGCCGCACCTGAAACGTGAGGAAGAAGCCCGCGGGCCAACGGCTCCAGTCTTTGAATTCGATCGCGAGGCCCTGCCCGTTGCTGCCCGTCACCGCCTGCCGCTGCACGATGCTCGTCTGATTGCTGCCGATGAGATCGTCCCACAGCGGCGCGATGACGCCGTTCGGCTCGGAGCCGTTGGGGATCGCCACGTTCGACGGGAAATCAGCCGAGGTGTTCGCTCCCGACGACGGCTCGAGAAACAGCACGCCGTTCGCGGTCACCGTCACCTGCGAATAGGTGCGGTTGTAGAACGGAAAGTCGAAGCCCAGCGGCAGCGTGTAGCGGCCCTTGTCTTTCGGGTCGTTCGAACCGGGAGCCGCCAGCGGAACCTGCGTCGCGCTCGTCAGGGCCGGGTAACCGACCCCGGCGAGCGGAGTGGCCACGTACTGCGCCCACGCCGGGAGCGAGGCGAGCAGCAACGGCAAGATGCGCATCAGCTTCATTGCTCGAAGAATCCTTGGGCACTGCGTACGTCC
>JBEHYH010000437.1:0-5543 GCA_048498275.1 Myxococcota bacterium
GCGTCGCCAAGGATTTGATGGATGTCGCTATTCCGAATCTCAACCAAAGGCGGCGGAGGCGTGGGGAGCGCGCGGCCCGTCGACGACGTCGCTTCGAAGCCGTCAGCCCGCGCCGTGGGCACAGGACGCTTCGGCGCGGTGGTGGGCGAAGAAGGCTGCGCGGTCGGGATGGATGATCGAGGTTGGATTTTGAGCGTCATGGTCACATCATCGCCAAGACGCTCCAGAGAGTTTCTATGTAGGGAAACCGCAGATACCGCGCGTTTCTAGAACGTGCCGCCAACCCGCACGGTCGCCCCGTAACCATTCGCATTCACACTCATCGAGGTGAGCTGGAGGCCGTCCCCGACCTGTCGCGCGAAGTCGACATTCAACAGCGAGGCTGCAAGCAAAGCAGCGCCTCCCAGTTGAGCGCCGAGCGCGAGCCCGTAGGCCGTCTGATCGAACGCCGACAACTGGCCTTCGACGAGCCGGGTGAACGCACCGACGATGGGCATCGCCGAGAGCGTGAACTCGTCGCGCATGTAGACGCGCCAGGTGGTGTCGACGCGCGAGAGCGCAGCCAACTGCGTGTCGGTCGAGGTCCGCAGGCCGCCCCAGAGCAGCGCGTTACCCGCGAGCCGCGTCAACGCCGGCGCTTCTTTCTTGGTGGAGCCCGAGAGCGACGAGAGGAACTTGTCGAAGCGGCTCTCCGAGGGCGTGAACTTCGGCGGCGTCAGGTCGAGCGGCTTTTCTTCGCTCGCCGGCGCGGCAGACAGCACGAGAGCGAAGACCAGCGCGTTCATGAGATGGGTCAGATGCCGCAGGCTGATGAGGCGATCGGCGCGGAGTATTGCGTCAGTCGAGCGCGCCGGGCAAACGGCCGGGCATGACAGCGTGGCAACTCGTCGCGGCGGCACTGGCTGGCGTTGGCGGCGGCCTGCTGTCGGGTTTCTTCGGCGTCGGTGGCAACATCGTGCTCGTCCCCCTCCTGAGTTTGACGCTGGGTTTGACGCAGATTGACGCACAGGGGTTGGGGCTCGCGGCGCTGCTCCCGCCGGTCGGAGCGCCCGCGGTCTGGCGGTACATCAAGGCGGGCGTGAAGCCGCTCTGGAGGCTCGCGCTCGTCTGCATCATCGGGTTTTCATTGGGGGTTCCGTTCGGCAGTCTGGGCGCGCACGCCATCGACCTCCGCGTGCTTCGGGGGCTGTTCGCGCTGCTGCTCCTGGCGTTGGCGGTCTCGCTCTGGCGGCGAAAAAATGACGCAGAAAATGACGCGATGATTGACGCACTTCCGGCTCGTTGGGTGCCCCTCGCGTTCGTCGCGGGAATCGGCGCAGGGTTCTCTTCGGGCCTGCTCGGCATCGGCGGCGCCATCGTGCTGATTCCCGTGCTGCGGCGCGGGCTGGGCCTCGGTCAGAAACAGGCGCAGCTCGCGAGCCTCATCATGATGCTACCGCCGGTCGCGTTGCCGGGCGTGCTCGTCTACGCGCAGAGCTCGACGTTCGAGTGGAGCATCGTGGCGCCCATCGCCGCGGGGTTTCTGCTCGGTGCATTCGGTGGAGCAGAGCTCGCGCGCATCATCCCCGCGTCGCGGCTCACGCGCGGGTTCGCAGGGCTGCTCGGGCTCGCGTCCGCGATTCTCATCTCACGCATCTGAGGTCTGTTCGCGCGCGGTGAGGCGTGCGATTCAACTCGGAGATCATCGCTGCATCAACGCGGCGGCGAGCAGCTTCACGCCCCTCTTCAAGAAGGGCGGTCGCGGCACAACGGCGAAATCATCAAGCTGTAAGGGCAGTTGAAGCGCGCCGCGGTTGTGTCAGACGCGGCGCATGACTTCGGTGCTGGAGGTCGATTCCCTCGTCAAGCAGTACCCCAAACACCGCGCGCTCGACGGCGTCTCGTTGCGCATCGAGCCCGGCGAAATCTTCGCGCTGCTCGGGCCCAACGGCGCCGGCAAGACCACGCTCATCGGCGCAGTGTGCGGCCTGGTGAAGAAGACCAGCGGCACCGTGAAGTTGTTCGGCACCGATCTGGACAAGGACTCCATCTCACCGCGCTTTCACGTGGGGCTGGTGCCGCAGGAGATCAACTTCGACCCCTTCTTCAACGTGCGCGAGATGCTCAGCATCCAGCAGGGGTATTTCGGGCAGAAGCGCGACGACCAGCGCATCGATGAAGTGCTCGCGGCGATGTCTTTGTCTGACAAGGCCAACGTGCCGACGCGCGCGCTGTCGGGCGGCATGAAGCGGCGCCTGCTGATCGCCAAGGCGCTCGTGCACCGGCCGAAGCTGGTGTTCCTCGACGAGCCGACCGCCGGTGTCGACGTCGAGCTGCGCCGTGATTTGTGGGCGTACGTTCGCAAGCTGCGCAGCGAAGGCACGACGGTGGTGCTCACCACGCACTACCTCGAAGAAGCCGAAGAGCTCGCTGACCGCGTGGGCATCATCAACAAGGGCAGGCTGCTGCTCCTCGAGGAGAAGTCTGCGCTGATGCGCCGCCTCGGCGAGCGCGTGTTGACGGTGCGCTTCTCGTCGGTGGTGACGAAGTTGCCTGAGCAGGTGCAGGGCACGTTGTCGGCTGACGGCCTGCGCTTCGACTTCATCGAGCGTCACGGCACACAGCCGGCGGCGTCGGTGCTGGCCGCGGCGTTCGCGAGTGGTCTGCCGGTGAATGACGTCTCGATGGCGCCCGCGAAACTCGAAGACATTCTGCTGCGGGTGTTGAACGGCAACACAGCCCTCGCAGGGAACTCGACCGCCGCTTCTGCGGGCGAGCGTGACGACTTGAAGCGAAGCGGAGAGTCGGCCGCCGAGAAGGCGACCAGCAAACCCGGAGGTGCGTCATGAATCTCGTCGCGACCCAGACGCTCTTCATGAAGGAGGTGCGCCGTTTTCTGCGCGTGCCCGGCCAGACGGTGCTGCAGCCGTTGATCAGCACCGCGCTCTACTTCGTGGTCTTCGCGTACACCGTCGGCGGTTCGACGCGCGAAATCGACGGTGTGCCCTACATGCAGTTCATCGTGCCGGGCCTGGTGTTCCTCGGCATCGCCAACAACGCGTTCCTCAACGCCTCGTCGTCGTTCTTCATCATGAAGATTCAGGGCACGCTGGTCGACCTGATGGTGGCTCCCGTGGGGCCGGCGGAGCTGCTCACCGGTTTCGTCTCGGGAGCGATGACGCGCGGGCTGCTGGTCGGCGTGCTCACCTGGCTCGTCGCGCTGTTCTTCACCGGCGCGCCGCTCTTCAACCCCGGCGAGACCATCGTGTTTCTGCTGCTCTCGGCCTACGTGTTCTCGGTGCTCGGCCTCATCGCGGCCATCTGGGCGGAGAAGTTCGAGCAGATCAACTTCTTCCCCACCTTCCTGATGATGCCGCTCACGTTCCTCGGCGGCGTTTTCTATTCGGTCGAACATCTGCCCGAACCGTTCCGCACCATCTCGCTCTTCAACCCCGTGGTGCACATGGTCGAAGGCCTGCGCGCGGGCATGTTGGGGCTGCCGCAGGGCTCGCCGCTCGGGCTCGGGCTGCTGCTCGGAGTCGCCGTGTCCGCGACCGCCATCGCGTGGGTGATGCTGGCGCGCGGCTACAAGCTCAAGAGTTAACGCACCGGGCGCTGCACGACGAAGAGCAGCAACCCCAGCGCCGGCGCGAACTGCACGAAGAAGAACGTGATGAGCCCCGCGGTCATGGGCCTGGCGTTGCGCACCAGCGCGGCCGCCAGAAAGGCGAGGCACACGGTGCAGACCCACACCAACAGCAGCCCGAGCGCGCCGAGAACGAAGAGCAGCACGAAGGCCGTCTCCCCCGACATGATGCCCGAGTTGCCGTGGCCCTGACGCTGACTGAAGAGCCACCACAGACAGCCCAGCAACATCGGGAGCCCGACGAACATCGCGAGCCGCTGGGTGGCGCGGAACAGCCGCGTCGGCAGCTCCACGTCGTCTTCTGCGCGGGCGCGCGCCGCCGTCAGCGCGAGCACGAGCGAGGTGATGAAGAAGTACGCCTCCGCGGCCGTGCTGAAGAAGTGCCCTACGTCCATGTCAGACGAGGGTACACTGCGCGACGAGCTTCATGGGCATTCCCTTCGGCCGGTACACCCTCCTCAAGAAGATCGCCTCCGGTGGCATGGGGCAGGTGTTGCTGGCGAAAAAGGGTGAAGGCGATTTCGAGAAACTCGTGGTGCTCAAGCGCATCCTCCCGCACCTCGTGGAGGACGAAGAGTTCTTCGCCATGTTCCGCGACGAGGCGAAGATCACCATGCGCCTCGACCACCCGAACATCGCGCGCATCAACGAGTTCGGCGTCGAAGCGGGCGTGCACTACATCGAGATGGAATACGTCGCCGGCGAAGACCTGCGGCGTCTCGAGAAGCGCGCAGCGGCGGTGGAGACGGGCATCCCCATCGGGGTGGTGTTGCGCGTCATCGCTGACGCCGCCGCGGGTCTCGATTTCGCGCACAAAGCGAAAGACGCGAAGGGCGTGCCGCTCAACCTCGTGCACCGCGACGTCAGCCCTCAGAACGTGCTCATCGGCTTCGATGGTTCGGTGAAGCTCATCGACTTCGGCGTCGCCAAGGCCGCGGGCCGCGCGCAGCACACGGCGACCGGCATCTTGAAGGGCAAGTTCCCGTACATGTCTCCGGAGCAGGCCGAGGGGCTCGACCTCGACGCGCGCAGTGACGTGTTCGCGCTGGGCATCGTGCTGTGGGAGCAGCTCACCGGCCGCCGGCTCTTCAAGGGCGAGAACGACATCGCGACGCAGCGCCTGGTGCGCGAGTGCGTGGTCGCGGCGCCCTCTCAAGTGGAGCCCTCGTCGCCCGCGGGTCTCGACGCCATCGTGCTCAAGGCGTTGGCGAAGAAGCGCGAAGACCGGTTCAGCGACGCCGCGCAGTTGCGGATGGCGCTCGAAGAGTTCGCGGTCGCGAACGGAATCCCCTCGTCGTCGGGTCACCTCGCGGCGTTCATGGGCGAGCTGTACGCCGAGCGCATCGAGAAGGAATCGTCGCCGAGCTTCTTCGAAGAAGATTCGGGCCTGACCGACCTCGATGTCGGCGGCATGCCGCGCGTGAAGCCCGCGGAGGCGACCGTTGCCGACCGCAGCAAAGAAGGCCCGATGACGCAGGCGGTGGCGCCTCCAGTGCGTGGCGCGCCGTCGGGCCTCATCGCGGGCGTGGGGCTGCTGGTGCTCGCGATTGCCGGCGGGCTCCTCTGGTTCTTCACGCGAACGCCGGAGGTGGCGCAGCAACCGCCTCCGCCCGTCGTCGTCACGCCGCCGGTGAAGCAGCCCGAACCGCCCGCTGCGCCGGCCCCGAAGGCGTTCCGCATCGAGTCGGATCCTCCGGGCGCGTCAGTCGAACTTGCCGGCGTGAAGGTGGGGACGACTCCGTTCGACGCGCGCATCGAAGCGGCGAAACTGCCCGTCGCCGTTCGTGTTTCAGCCGATGGCTACGAGAATGCCGAAGGGCAGCTCACCGACATGAGCGGAGCGACGCTCTCGTTGACGCTGAAGAAGAAGGCCGTCGCGCCGAAGCAGAACCCGAACATCAAGACCACGCGCTGAGCC
>JBEHYH010000438.1:0-5510 GCA_048498275.1 Myxococcota bacterium
GGCGAGATTCCGCTCGCCGCCGATTTCGAAAAAGATCCCCTCGCCGCCGCCGGGAATCAGACCCACGCCGAACTCCACGAGGCCGATGTACGTCTCCGCCGCCGCGACCTGCGCGTTGCCGCCCATGGTCACTTCACAGCCGCCGCCCAGCGTGAGCTGGAAGGGCGCGGTGACGACGGGGATCGTCGAGTAGCGGCTGCGCTGATTCGCCTGCTGGAAGCCGCCGATGAGCTTCTTGATGTCTTCCCACTGGCCTTCCTTCGCGGCCCAGAGGAGCGCTCCGATGTTCGCGCCCGCCGAGAACGCGGTGGTGTCGTCGTTGCCGATGACGAGGCCGCGCAGGTGACGTTCGGCGTAGTCGATCGACTCGTGCATGAGCTCGATGACGTTCTGATCAACCGAGTTCATCTTCGAGTGGAACGCGAGGAGGCCGATGCCATCGCCCGCATCGAACAGCGACGCGGAGTCGTTGCCCTTGATCAGCTTGCCGCCGCGGCGCAGACCGTCGACGGTGATCTGCCGGCCGATGGTCGGCACGTAGTTCGCCGACTTGCTGCCGACGTTCCAGAACGTGTCGAACTTCGTTTCCTGGCCGTAGAACGACGTGCGGCCCGAGGCGAGCATGTCCTCGACCCACTTCGCGACGCCGATGCCGAGCTCCTTCATGCGCGCGACGCCCTTGGCGACGCCGTAGACGTCCCACGTCTCGAAGGGGCCCTGTTCCCACGCGTAGCCCCAGCGCATGGCGCGATCGATGTTCACCACGTCGTCGGCGATCTCACCGAGCAGGTCGGCCGAGTACGCGAGCGTGCGCAGCGTGACTTCCTCAGCGAACTGCGCCGCCTTGTCTTTACCGAACAGAACGGCGCGCACCTTGCCGGCGAGCGTCTCTTCGTCACGCGCCGCACCGAGGCTGTCGAAGCGCACCTTGTTCTGCGCGCGATATTCGAAGGTCTTCAGGTCGAGGACGGCGATGTCCTTGCTGCCCTTTTCCTTCTTGTAGAAACCGGAGCCCGTCTTGTCGCCGAGGATCTTCTTCTCGACCATCGACTTGAGCCAGTCAGGCGCCTTGAAGACCTCGCGCTGCGGGTCCTTGGTCAGCGAGTCGTAGCAGTTGTTCGTCACGTGCAGGAACGTGTCGAGACCGACGATGTCCGCCGTGCGGAAGACGGCCGACTTCGGGCGGCCCATCGGAGGGCCGAAGATCTTGTCGACCTCCTCGATGGTGACGTCGTACTTCGGCATCAACTGCATCGTCTTCATCATCCCGTACGTGCCGATGCGGTTCGCGATGAAGTTGGTGGTGTCCTTGCCGTAGACGATGCCCTTGCCGAGCGTGCGCTCACCGAATTCGGCGAAGGCCGCGAGGACTGCAGCGCTGGTCTTCTCGCCGGGCACGAGCTCCAGGAGCTTCATGTAGCGAACGGGGTTGAAGAAGTGCGTGACGAGGAAGCGCGCCTTGAAGTCGTCGCTGCGGCCCTCGGTCATGCCGGCGATGCTCATGCCTGACGTGTTGGAGCTGACGATGGTCGCGCCATGAATCAGCGGCTCCAGCTTCGCGAAGAGCGCGTTCTTGAGCTTGAGGTCTTCCTTGATGACTTCGACGACCCAGTCGCACTCGCCGACGCGCTTCAGGTCGTCTTCGATGTTGCCGATCTCGATGAGCGAGAGCGCCTTCTCGGTCATCAACGGAGCGGGTTTTTGCTTGCGCAGGTTCGCGACCGCACCTGCTGCCAGCTTGTTGCGTTCATTCGGCGCCGAACCCGGCAGCACGATGTCGAGCAACAGAACGGGGATGCCGGCGTTGGCCAGGTGCGCGGCGATGCCGCTGCCCATGACGCCAGCGCCGATCACGCAGGCCTTGCGAATGCGGAAGCTCATTTCAGGACTCCAAGAAAGAGAGAGTGAGGGGTGAGAACGGAACGAAACGCGCGCGATCCATAGCCCACGACAACGCGCTGGGCCGTGAAATCGTCCGCCAAAAGTCTCCACTGGAGACATTCGGCCCGCGAGGCGCTTCGGAACAACCCAACTTGTTGTTTTCTCAACGTTTGAGGCACAATTTACAGCCCCTACGCAACTTGGTGCGCACATGTGCGACAACTGGCTACCCGATGCCCTCCATCACTGACCGCAAGATCGCTTCCATCGTCTCCGCGTTCGAGTCGAAGCGTGCTCGTGACCCGGAGTTGAAGCTCACCGAAAAGCAGGCGCTGCAGATCCTGTCCGAGGCGGGTGACCGCGCGGGGTGGTCGTCGGCGAAGACGCTCGACGCGCTCAGCAAGCCGGGCCTCACCGTCGCGCAGCAGATTGAGCTGGCGACGAAGGGTCTGTCGGCGGGTGAGAAGGCCGACCTCGCGACGATTCTGAAGACGCTCCCGATGGAGCCGGTGGCGAAGAAGCTGCTGCAGGGGGTGGTCGACAGCTTCGGCAGCGTGACGCCCGCGTCGGGCCCGAAGCTCGATGGCGTCGACAAGCCGAAGGTCGACTTGAAAGACCCCGCGCTGCACAAAGACGACATCAACACCGACGGCACGCCAAAGTTCGACAAGGCCAACTTCTCGGGCCCGCTCTTCGTCAACGGCGTGAAGACCGAAGACGTGCAGCAGGGCTACCTCGGCGACTGCTACTTCCCCGCGGCGATCGCGGCCATCGCGCAGCAGAACCCCGACGCGCTCAAGAACATGATCAAGGCGAACGGCGACGGCACGTACTCCGTCACGTTCAAGAAGGTCGATTGGTACACGAAGGAAGTCACCACGCAGACCGTGAAGGTCGATGGAGACCTCTACACGCGCAACGGTGAAGCCGCGTACGGCCGCTCGGCGGGCGCGAAGGACCCCAAGTCGATGGAGCTGTGGTTCCCGCTCCTCGAGAAGGCCTGGGCGAAGATGCACACCAGCTACAACGCCATCGGCAACGGCGGCGTGGCGAGCGACGTGTTCGAAGCCGTGCTCGGTGGCACCGGCGAGCAGATCGGCACCGACGTCGGCGACGCGAAGGTGTGGAGCGCCATCAAGAAGGCCATCGACGCGAAGAAGCCCGTCGCGGCGGGCACGCACGAAGACAACGGCCCGGTGAACTACACGAACACCGGCGTGTACGGCGACCACGCGTATTCCGTGCTCGGTTACGAAGAGAAGAACGGCGAGAAGCTGGTGATTCTGCGCAACCCGTGGGGCGACTCCGAGCCCGCGGGCAACGGCGCCGACGACGGCGTCTTCAAGCTGAAGCTCGCCGACTTCCGCAAGCTCTACGAAAACGTGATGTTTCTGAAGTGAACCCCTGATCAACCCCAACAGGTCTCCAACCCATGCCGACCATTTCTGACAAGAAGATCGCGTCCATCGTCACGTCGTTTCAGTCGCAGCTCAGCAGCAACCCGTCGGCGAAGCTGGGTGAGCAGCAGGCGCTCGACATTCTCGCGCAGGTCGGTGACCGCTCGGGTTGGTCGGCGAGCAAGGTCGCGACGGAGCTCAAGAAGCCGGGCATGACGCTCGACGCGAAGATTGAGCTGGCGAAGAAGGGTCTGTCGGCGAGCGAGAAGAAGGACCTCGCGACGATCGTTTCGACGGTGCCGCTCGAGGCGAACGCGAAGGCGCTGCTCGAAGGCGTGCTGGGTACGACGCCCGCTCCACAGCCGCCCACGACGACCGGTCTTTCGGTCACTGGTGATCAGACCAACGGGCTCGCCGGCGTGACCAAGGCGGGCGCGACGATTGAAGCCATCAACCTGTCGGCGTCGCCGACCGGCCGGTACCACACCGATGACACCTTCACGATCGGCAAGGCCGACGCCACGGGTCACTTCTCGGGCGCGAAGCTGAGCGGCGACATGACGATGAAGGAAGGCGACGTGATCCGCCTCCGCGCGCGGTACGCCGACGGCACCACGTCTGACTGGATGGACGTGAAGGCCAACACGGCCGAGACCAAAGACACGCGCAACGCCGAAGTCGCGCTGTTCCGCATCGGGCTCAAGCCTTCGGCGAGCGGCGGTGTCGACGTCGAGAACATCAACGAAGGGCGGCAGATCTCGGAGCCCAACGCCAAGCTCCAGTTCACCAACGTTCGCACCGGTGAAAAGCAGGTCATCACGCTCGACAAAGACGGCACGTTCCCCAAGGGCGTGAAGCTCAAGGGCCAGGGCGGCGACAGCTTCTCGGTGGCCGCGTCCGACGGCGTGAACAACACCGCGTTCACCACTTCGGTCGGCAACGTCACCGTCTCCGGCGGCACCGTCGGCGGCGACATCATCAAGGACCCCGCGCTCCACAAGGACGAGATGAACGCGGACGGCACGCCGAAGTACGGCAAGAAGAACTTCACCGGCCCCCTCTTCGTCGACGGCGCGAAGTTCGACGACGTGCAGCAGGGGCAGCTCGGGGACTGCTACTTCCCCTCCGCCATCGCCTCGATCGCCAACGTGCGCCCGGAGATCTTCAAGGACGTCATCAAGTCGAACGGCGACGGCACGTACACCGTCACCTTCAAGGACCACGACTGGTCGAGCGGCAAGGACAAGGACGTGCAGATCAAGGTCGACGGCGACTTGTACGTGCGCAGCTACGGCGGCCCGCTCTACGGCAGCTCGAAGGGCTCGACCGACCCGAAGACCATGGAGATGTGGTTCCCGCTCCTCGAGAAGGCGTACGCGCAGTGGAAGGGCAGCTACAACGCCATCGGCAACGGCGGCGCGTCGAACGACGTGTTCGAGGCCATCATGGGCGGCACCGGCAGCCAGATCAGCACCAACTCCGGTGATGACCGCGTGTGGAGCACCATCAAGAAGGCGCTCGACGCGAAGAAGCCGGTCTCTGCGGGCACGCACGATGACGGCGGCCCGGTGAACTACGCGAACACCGGCGTGTACGGCGACCACTCGTACTCGGTGCTCGGCTACGAAGAGACGAACGGCACGAAGTACGTGACGCTCCGCAACCCTTGGGGCGAGTCGGAGCCCGCGGGCAACGGCGCGAACGACGGCGTGTTCAAGCTCTCGCTCGCCGACTTCCGCAAGCTGTACGACAACGTGATGTACCTGAACTGATCAGCTCGACGGTTCATCGCAAGCGCCGCACGGTGGAGTTTCACCGGCGGCGCTTTTCTTTTGAGGTGATCAGTTCGCTGATCAGCGTCGAGTTCGTCGCGCACCGGCGCTCGGTTTCGCGGCCAACGTCGCAAGCTGGAGGCGAACTGTTTCACGCTCGCGGAGCTCCCTCCCGTCGTCGTCCCCCGCCCAGCGGCTTCGCCGGAGGTGCGGTTCCACGCGCGCCAGCGACGCCCTGCGATTGCTCGTGCCTGCGACAAGAGCACTGCGCTCACCAGCTTCGTGCGACAGCTTGAGATGTTTGCCCGAAGCGAGGAGCCGACGCGCGAGATGCATCTCGTTCGTCTTCTGCATTCATCATCGCGACGTCGGCCAAGCTGCTCGCGCGCCGGGAGGCTCCCGGAATGGCCACTCCCTGAGAGTGCCACCGCCGGGACGCTCCCGGAATGGGCACTCCCCG
>JBEHYH010000439.1:0-5502 GCA_048498275.1 Myxococcota bacterium
TCGAGCCCGTGCGTCCATTCCGTCACCGGGTGTTCGACCTGCAGCCGCGTGTTCATCTCGAGGAAGTAGAAGTTGCGCGAGGAGTCGACGAGGAACTCGCACGTGCCAGCGCCGACGTAGCCGACGGCCTTCGCGGCCTTCACCGCGACCTCACCCATCGCCGCGCGAATCTCAGGAGTGAGAATGGGCGAGGGCGATTCTTCGACGACCTTCTGGTTGCGCCGCTGCGCGCTGCACTCGCGCTCGTTCAGGTGAATGACGTTTCCGAAGGTGTCGCCGAAGACCTGAATCTCGACGTGGTGCGGCTGGTCGAGGAACTTCTCCATGTAGACCGCGTCGTTGTTGAACGCGTTCAACGCTTCGCTCTTCGCGTTGCGCCACGCGCTCTCGAGATCCTCCATCTTGTCGACGCGGCGCATGCCCTTGCCGCCGCCGCCGCCCGCGGCCTTCAACATCACGGGGAAGCCGATCTTCGCGGCGAAGGTCTTCGCCTGCTCGAAGTTCTCGAACGGCTTGTCGGTGCCGGGCACGACCGGCACTCCGGCGGCGATCATGTTCCGGCGCGCCATCGTCTTCTCGCCCATCGCGTCCATCGCGCTGGCGGGAGGGCCGATGAAGGTGAGGCCGGCCTTGTCGCACGCGCGCACGAACGACGCGTTCTCAGACAGAAAGCCGTAGCCGGGGTGAATCGCGTCGGCGCCGGTCTTCTTCGCCGCGTCGAGGATGTTGTCGATGACGAGGTAGCTCTCGCGGCTCGCGGCCTTGCCGACGCAGACCGCTTCATCGGCGTAGCGAACGTGGGGCGCGGAGCGGTCTGCTTCGGAGAACACGGCGACCGTCTTGAGGCCGAGCTCCTTGCAGGTGCGCATGACGCGAAGGGCGATTTCGCCACGATTCGCGACGAGGACTTTCTTGATGCGAGCCATGCGCGCTCTGTAGCGGAAACACCCCCTGATTTGTGCAACGACGAGGGCATGGCTCGCCGCTTCGACATCGTTCTGTTTGGCGCAAGTGGTTTCACCGGTCGCCTCGTCGCTGACTATCTGCGCCGGTTCGCCCCGACGGGCACGCGCATCGCGCTCGCCGGGCGCAATCAGGCGAAGCTCGCGGGGCTCGGCTTCGACTTCCCCCTTCTCGTCGCCGACTCGGGTGACCCGGCGTCGCTCAAGGCGCTCGCGGAGCAGACGCGCGTGGTGTGCACCACCGTCGGCCCGTACGCGAAGTACGGCCTGCCGCTCGTCGAAGCGTGCGCGAAGGCGGGTACGCACTACTGTGACCTCACCGGTGAAACGCAGTTCATGCGCTCGTCGATCGACGCGTGGCACGAGACCGCGAAACAGAGCGGCGCGCGCATCGTGCACACCTGCGGCTTCGATTCGATTCCGTCAGACATCGGCGTGCAGGCGCTCCACGAGGTGCTCGGGCCGATGAAGCGCGCGACCTACGCGGTGATGACGCTGAAGGGTGGCTTCAGCGGAGGCACCATCGATTCGCTGATGACCGGCATCGAGCAGGGCGAGGGCAACCGCGACCTGCGGCGCATGATGGCCGACCCGTACTCGCTCTCGCCCGACCGCTCGAAGGAGCCCGACCTCGGCAAGCAGTCAGACATCTTCTCGTTCCACTTCGATGACTTCGTCGGCCGCTGGGTGGCGCCGTTCGTGATGGCGTCGGTGAACACGCGCGTGGTGCGCCGCTCGAACGCGCTGCTCGACTACGCGTGGGGCAGACAACTTCGTTATTCCGAGGTCTCCGCGATGAAGAGCGCGGCGCAGGCGGCGATTCTCACCGGCGGGCTCGGCGCGTTCATGGCGTCGTTGATATTCAAGCCGACGCGCGCGCTCGTCGCGAAGGCGTTGCCGAAACCCGGCGAAGGCCCGAGCGAAGAGACGCGCGAGAAGGGCCGGCTCAAGGTTCACCTCTTCGGTGAGAGCGAGAAGGGTGAACGCAAGACGCTGGAGATCACCGGCGAAGGCGACCCCGGTTACAAGCTCACGTCGCTGATTCTCGGGCAGGCGGCGCTGTGCCTCGCGCTCGACGAAGCGAAGCTGCCGAAGGCCGCGGGAGTGCTGACGCCCGCGACCGCGATGGGCCGCGTGCTGCGCGAACGCCTCGTCGCCGCCGGCATGACGTTTCAGGTGAAGGACTGACGGTCTACTTGTCGTCGCTCAGCCTGGCGCTGGGCTCGTTGAGCTCCCCGAGCCATTGCGTGACGAACTCGCGCGCGGCGTTCGTCGCCTCCGGCCCGGCGCGGAAGCAGAACTTCCACCAGTTGGGTTTTGCCTCGAGCTTCGCGTCAGCGAAGTACTTCTTACCGTCGGCCTCGGTGAGCTTCGCGTCGAAGGGCATGCTCTTCGTCTCGGCGAGGAAATAGGCGAGCCGTTCCTTGAGCTGCGCGACGAACATCGCTTCATCGTGTTGTTCCTTCGCCAGCTTCATGGTCGCGGCTTCGCGCTCGAGCCGCGGCCGCTCGCCGGCGAACGCGCGCTGTTTGTTGATGGCCCTGTCGCGGCGCTGCGCGTCTCTCGAATTCGGCGGCTTGCGTTCCTTCGCCAGCGTCGACCAGTACGCGACGTCGGCGGCGAAGCCGGCGGAGCGCTCGGCGAGGTCGCCCGGGGTGCCCTCCAGCGCGCGCAGCCACTGTTCGCGGCCCGCGGGGCTCATGACGAAGGTCTTCACCTGCGTCAGCGCCGCGCGGGTCAGGTCGGCTTTTTCCTGTGGCGTGAGCGGCGGGAGCGTCAGGTTGGGGAGGTTCCATTTGCCGATGAACGGCTCCTCGAGCCCGCGTGCGACGGTGTAGCCGGCGTACCATTCGAACGGCTTCATCTGCAGCTTGAGGTCATCGAGCGTGGTGGTCAGAGACAGCGAAGCAACGAGCGCGAGGATCATGATCAGTTCACGAATTTCGAGAGGAGACGGATGTAGTGCGTCTGGTAGCCGACCGACGGCTCGGTGACCGACCACGAGTTGAGCGGCCAACTGTCGTTGAAGTCGAGATACGACTTCTGATCAGGCTGGCCCACCGGCGGTGAGAGCTGCGCGGCGCCGCAACTGTTGCCCTGGCCGCAGTTGTTCGGGCAGCACCCGTCCCACGCGTAGCCCGGGTTGGGGCCACCGGAGAGGTACCCGGGCGGAGGGCCGAACTGCGAGACGCCGAGCGCGTCCCACTGCGTGCCGTGGCCGAACCACGTGTGGTACATGCGCGTGATCGACTTCGTCGAGCCGAACGCCTCCATTCGCGTCAGGTAGACGAGCTGCAGCGGGTTCACGCCATGCACGGAATGAACGAACTGCTCGGAGCCGCGCGCGGCGTCGGCGTTCTTCGTGGGGTCGATCGAGAAGCCGATGACGTCCTGGTAGAGGTTTCCCTCCATCGCCTTCACCTGATTCGAGCCCCAGTAGTAGCCGTTGATGTACGCGCGGTACGGGTCGCGCGCGTTCAGGTACCCGCCGAGGTGATCATTCCCCGCGACGGCGTTCTTGAAGATGTTCTTGATGTTGTTCGCCACGTTCGCCGTCGCGTTGGCCGCGCGCGTGTACTCGAGCAGCGTGTCTTGCAGCTCGAGGTACGACGGGTCGGTGAAGGTCGACGAGATGAGCGTCGCCTGCTGGTAGTTCGCGTCGAAGAAGTCGCGATACGTCTGCGTGCCGGTGAGCTCGTAGAGGAACACCGCGGCCTGCAGCTTCTTCATCACGCGGCCGTTGTCGTCGACCTCCTGCTCGCCCGCGGCGACGTTGCCGGTGTTGTAGAAGGTGACGCCCGGGTTCGAGCCGGCCCACGCCCACGCGTTCTGCGCGCGGCTCGAAAGGTCGGCCGCGTAACCGGGGTACGCCGTCGCGAACCCGGGCGCGTTCGCCAGCACCTTCGAGGCATACGCGAAGGCCGCCGCGGTCGTGAGCGACGCTGACGTCGTCGCCGGGCCGTACTCGCACGCGTGGTTGTCTGACGACGGAGGGCTGCCTCCTTCATGCCCGACGATGCTCAACACGCCGCCACCGGTCGCGCCGTCTTGCATGCGCTCGAGCCAGTCGAGTTCCCATTTCACTTCGTCGAGCAGGTCGGCGACGCCGTTGCCCGATTCGGGGATGTTGGTGTCATCACCGAACGCCGCCGGGTGCTCCGTGTACGCGCGCAGCAGCTCGATGACGTAGCTCGCGGCCCAGTTCGTGTACTCGTTCTGATCTCCCGCATCGAACCAGCCGCCGTGCAGATCTTTCGGAGCGGACTGATTCGAATACAGCGTGCAGGTGGTGGTGTGCGCGGTGGCGTCGGCCCATTCGGCGCCGGCGTATTGTGCGGGCTTCGAGGTGCCGTCGC
The DNA here is from genome assembly GCA_048498275.1 of Myxococcota bacterium. Lineage (GTDB taxonomy): Bacteria > Myxococcota > Myxococcia > Myxococcales > Myxococcaceae > Archangium_A. Next base: position 4,319 of record JBEHYH010000439.1, read on the forward strand.
GCTGGTAGTAGAGCATTCGCACCGCCTGCACGAGCACCGGCAGGTACACGTCATCAGCGATGCGGAAGACGGCCGACCGCACGTGATTCGTTTCGTCGCGCACGTAGTAGGTGCCCGGAGTGTTCACGCTGGTGAAGTCGAACCACCACGCCTTGTCGCCCGAGGAATTGTCGGTGTTCCCCGAGTTCCATTGCGTGGGAGCGCCTTGCTTCACGACGGTGCCGCTCGCCGCGTCGACGAGCGCGTAGGCGCCGCCCGGTGTGAAGTGCGTGCCGTTGTCGAAGCCGGTGATGGGGTTGCGGATCACGGCGACTTTTTCAGCCGTCGGGCGGTACCCGAACTGATCGACGACGATGAACGGGCTGAGCGGCTCGCTCGGCGCGCCACCGCCCGTCGCTGCGCTACCGCCTCCGGTGGAGGTCGAACCGCCGCCTGTCGCTGCACTGCCGCCGCCGGTCGGCGCGCTTCCTCCGCCCGTCGCGGAGCCGCCGCCAGAACTCGCGCCGCCACCGGTTGTACCGCTGCCGCCTCCCGTGCCGCTGCCCGCGGGTGGAGCGCATGTCAGCAGCGCCAGCCCGACTCCGAACAGAATGGGTCGCATGGCGCGCGAGGTTACTCCACTGCGTCTGACGCGCTCCGTTTCGCTATGGCCCGGCCTTGTTGCGCGCGGTGCTGAACCCGAACAGCCGGTACAGCGGGCAGAACCCGACGGCTCCGGTGAGGAGCGGCACCAGGCCGGCGAGGCCCCAGAGCGACTTCGGGCCGATGACGGTGAGCGACAACAGCGCGATACCCAGCACCACCCGGGCGATGCGGTCCCACGGGGCTTCGTTGATTTTCATGGCACCGGGTGAGAGCCGGGCCGCTGCGAAAACGATTCACGACCGCTCAACGATGTTGAAACCCCAGCGGTCCCTCGAGGTTTTTCCCGTCGAGCGCGACCCCGGCGCCGCGCGTGATGACGCCGATGCGATGCGCCGCCAGCCGCGCAGAAGCTGCGGCGCGCTCGAAGGCCGCGCGTCGGCGCTCCGGCACGGTGATGAGCAGCACGTAGTCTTCACCGCCGGTGAGCGCGAGTGACTCCGCGGCGTCACCGGCCACGCGCCGCAGCGTTCTCGAAATCGGGAGCGCCGCGCGTTGCAGCTCGGCGCCCACCTTCGACGCGTTGCAGATGTGCCCGAGAT
>JBEHYH010000440.1:0-5501 GCA_048498275.1 Myxococcota bacterium
GCATGGCGGCAGCAAGTAGCGCGAGTCATTCGACGGCGCCACGAGGTTTCAGCTACACGCTTTCGACGTGGACGCGTTGACCCAACTCACGAAATTGCTCGCCGGCCGCGAGAAGACGAAGGCGCAGGCGCGCGCCGATCTCGAGAAGCGCGATTTCGCGGCCGCCGACATCGACGCGGCCATCACGCGTGCGAGCGAGCTCGGTTACCTCGACGACACGCGCGTCGCCAGACGGTTGGCGGTGGCCTCGCTGCGCGACGGCTGGGCGGGTGACGTGCTCCACGCCCGGCTCACTGCGAAGGGCCTCGACGAGAACACCGCGACGCAAGCGATCGCCGACGCGATCGTCGAGCTCGAATGGAACGAGAACGTTGCTGCAGAGGTCCTCGTCAAGAAGCGCCACCTCGACGGCGTGAAGGCCGCGCGGTTTCTGGCCAGCCGCGGTTTCTCGGAAGACCTCTGCAATCGCTTCGGAAATGGGTAAAGGGAGCGCGCCCATGAAGCTCCGAGTGGTCACCATCGTGTTTGCGCTCACCGGCTGCGCGTCGGTGTCGTCGTTCTTCGGCACCGACACGGTCGTGTTCGCGACGAACGCCGAAGACAACCTCGCGCGCGCGTTCAAGGCGATGAAGGCCAAGAACTTCACCGAGGCCGAGACGTACTTCGAGCACGTGCGCACCAAGTACCCGTACGTCGACGCCGCGACCGAAGCGGAGCTCGGCCTCGGCGACTGTGACTTCGCGCAGGACAAGTTCGTCGAGGCGCGCGATCGCTACTCGAACTTCGTGAAGCTCCACCCGACGCACCCGCGCGTCGACTACGCGGCGTTCCGCGCAGCGTTCTCGCACTACAAAGAGATCCCCTCTGACTTCTTCCTCTTCCCCGCGTCGGCGGAGAAGGAGCAGGTCGAGGTGCGCAACGCCAACGTGGCGCTCAGCGACTTCATTCGCCTGTACCCGAAGAGCAGCTATCGCGGCGAAGCGCAGAAGACGCTCGATGACGTGAAGGCCCGCCTCGCGGCGCACGAGTACTACGTCGCCGACTTCTACGCTCACCCGCTGCGCCAGAAGTGGCGCGGGGTGATCACCCGGCTCAACGGCATCGAGAAGAACTACCCGGGCGTCGGGTACGACGAGAAGGTCTCCTTCGGGTTGTACGAGGCGTACATGAAGCTCGATGACCCCGACAACGCGCGCGCCGCGCTCGAGCGCTACGTCGCGGGTCACACCGAATCGTCCGAGACCAGACGCGCGAAGGCGCTCATCGCGTCACTCGAGGGCAAGAAGACGGCGCCGCCTCCGCCGGAGAACCCGCCCGACGCTGGCACATGAACCGCGACTTCCAGCGGCTGCTCGCGTTCGCCGGAGCCACCGTGTGTCTGGTGCTCGTCGGTGGTGCGTTGGGGCAGCGCTTTCTCTTCTCGGCCGCGGGGCCCGACGGCGAGATCATCACGCGCCTGAAGGAGCTCGAGCGCGACGGCCTGCGCATCGAGACCGATGCGGGCACGCTGGTGAGCAGTCATCTCCAGTATCAACGCATCTCGGTGACGGTCGACTCGGCGGGCACGCGCGCCACGGTGATCTCCACGCTGGACTTCACGGGTGAGTTCCGCCGCGCCGATTCGAGCGTGACCAGGGTCTCGTCGCTCGGGCTGGAGCGCGCGGTGTACGCCGCCGATCGCCTCGACTGGAGCCCGGTCAGCAGCGACGCGCCGCGCCTGGTGCAGATCGTCGAAGCGCTCGACGCCCGCCGAAGAGCGCTCGACACCGGCGACACGCTCAAAGACATCACGCATCGCCATTGGGAAAGTCAGGCGTGGTTCGTTCGCAGCGAGCGCGAGGAGATCGAGATCGCCGAAGACTACCGGCTCACCGGCTCGTCACCCGATCGCCCCATCGACGAGAAGGCCACCAAACGCTTGTCGCTCCACGAAGACGGCGATGGAGGCTTTAGCTTCCCCGGCGGTCTCATGTAGGGTACGCGCCTTCATCTCACTCAAGGCGCGCGAATGGATGATGCACTGAAGCAGTTGCTGACGCTGGGCCGTGGGTACTTCGAGAAGAAGCAGTACCAGGACGCTGAGGGCTACCTCACGCAGGTCGTCGAGCAGAACCAGTCGTTCGCCGACGTCTACAACATGCTCGGCGTCATCTACCATCTGCAGGGTCAGTTCGCGCGCGCGCAGCGGGCGTTCGAGGCCGCGCTCCGGTTGAACCCCGCGTACACCGACGCCGCGCTGAACCTCGCGATCATCTACAACGACATGGGCCGCTACGCCGAAGCCAAGCAGGTGTACTCGGCGGCGCTCGCGCGGCAGCACAGCAACCCCCAGAAGATGGACCCCTACGTGAAGGGGAAGATCTCGAACATGTACGCCGACATCGCCGACGTCTTCGCGTCGACCGACATGTTGGAGGCCGCGGTCGTCGAATACCGCCGCGCGCTCGAGCTGGGGCCCACGTTCGTCGACATCCGCCTCAAGCTGGCCAACGTGCTGCGCGACATGAAGCTGCACGACGAGAGCCTCAAGGAGTCGGAAGAGATCCTCCGCCAGAACCCGAACTATCTGCCCGGGCGCATCCACTACGGCATCACGTTGTTCGCCGCGGGCCGCAAGGCCGACGCGATCGCCGTGTGGGAAGATGTGCTGGGCCGCAGCCCCGGCAACAAGAGCGCGGAGATGTACTTGAATCTGGTCCGCGACATCGGTGCGAACAAAGAGGCTGCAAACGGTGGCGCGGTTGAGTGATGCTTTCGGTGTCAGCGCCCACAAGCGCGTTCATGGGAGTTGCGATGTCTGACGGGTATGCCCTCAAGTTCATCTCCGGGAAGTATCAGGGCGGCGAGTTCCCCCTGAAGGGAGACAAGCAACTGATCATCGGCCGCTCGAGTGAGCTCGACATCGTGCTCGTCGAAGACATGGTCTCGCGCAAGCACGCGAAGATCACGATCACCAACGGCAAGATCACCATCGAAGATCTCGGCTCGACCAACGGCACCTTCGTCAACGGCGAGAAGGTCAAGCAGCACCGCTTGAAGGAGAACGATCGCATCCTGGTCGGCACCTCCATTCTCAAGCTGGTGAAGGCCGGCGCGAACTCGCCCGACCTCACCGAGTCGCAGGTGAAGCAGAACCTTGAGCAGGTCGCCGCGGTGCAGAGCCAGAAGCAGACCAAGACCGCGATGACGGGGAAGATCGAAGAAGTCCCGCTCCCCGACCTGCTGCAATTGTTCGGCACCTCGAAGAAGAACGGCGTGCTGGTCGTCACCAACCAGCACGAAGGCCGCATCTACCTGCGTCAGGGCAAGATCTACTACGCGGTCATCGACGAGAATCACGACCTCGGCCCCGAGAAGAGCTTCAACCGCATCGTCACCTGGGAAACCGGCGACTTCGAACTGCGCCCGCCCTCCGACGAGTCGTTCATCACCGAGCTCGAGAAGAGCACCGACCACCTGTTGATGGACGCGCTCCGCCAGCTCGACGAATTGAAGCGCGTCGAAGGCCAACTGCCGCCCGCCGACCAGACGCTGACGCTCTCGGTGCCGATGCAGGCGCAGTTGAGAGACCTGCAGCCTGAAGAACTCGACGTGCTCCAACTGGTCATCAACTGGGGCACCCTGCAGGGCGCGTACGACAACGCCGTGCAAGACGACGTCGTCATCGCCACGACGGTTGCCAGCCTGCTCGAGCGCGGCTACGTGCGCGCCGCGTGAGTGACGTTCTTCTTCTGACCAGACCCATCGGGAGCGGCATCGCGAAGATCGCGGTGCAGCAGAAACTTGCCTCGAAGAAACTCGCCCGCGAGCTCAAGGCGCTCAGCGGCGAGTCGAACGAGGTCGAGGCCTCCGAATTCGTGAAGCGCGGCCTCAAGACCGTCGAGCTCGGCGCGCTGGGGTTGCTCGGCGCGGCCGCCGAACTGTCCGTCGCGGCGAAGAAGCTCGTCGTCATCGAGCTCGAGCGCGTGCCGCTGCTCGCCGGGGTGCCCGAACTGTCGGAGCAGGGCGTGCGCACGCACGACGGCGTGCCTCAGGTGAACGGCGTGATGCTGCCTGAAGGGCTGCCGGAGCCGATCGCGCAGGTGCTCTTCGACGCCGACTCCAGCGGTGCGCTGCTGGTCGCGGTGCCTGAAGGCGAGGCGACGAAGCTGGGCGCCGCGCTGCACAAGAAGGGCGTCGAGTCGTGGCTCATCGGCGCGCTGGTGAAGGGCAAGCCGGGCGTCTCCCTCGCGTGAGCTCACCGGCGAGGTAGACTTCTCGCCGTGCTGCCGCTGCTGCTCCTCGCGTTGAATGCCGGGCCGGTGATCGTGATCGACCCGGGTCATGGCGGCACGCAAGGTGGCGCGACCGGCGCTGGCGGGCTCGTCGAGAAGGAGCTCTGCCTCACCATCGCGAAGAAGGTGAAGGCGCAGCTCGAGAAGGAGCTCAAGGCCACGGTGGTGCTCACGCGCGAGAGAGACGCGCTGGTGCACCTCTCGGAGCGGGTGGACCTCGCCAACGCGAAGAAGCCCGACCTGTTCATCTCGATTCACGCCAACTCGATGCCGACCGAGAAACAGCGGCGCATCAATCAGGGCATCGAGACGTATTTCCTGTCGGCCTCGGCCTCGGGTGAAGACGCGAAGAAGGTCGCGGCGCGCGAGAACGCCGAAACGGGCACGCAGCCCAGGGGCAACGCCGGCGACACGCTCTCGTTCATCCTCGCCGACCTCCAGAAGTCGGAGACGCATTCAGATTCATCGCGCCTCGCGTACGCGGTGCATGAGTCGTTGATCGCCGAGACCGGCGCGCAGGACCGCGGCGTGCAGCAGGCGCCGTTCTACGTGTTGATGGGCCTCGAGGCGCCGGCGGTGCTGGTCGAGGTCGGCTTCGTCTCGCACCCCGAAGAAGGCAGACAGCTCAACGACGTCGAGTACCAGTCGAAGCTCGCGCGCGCGATCACCGCCGGGGCGAGGCAGTTCCTCACTCAAATCGAAACGCGCGACGGCAAGAAGACGGAGTAAACGCGCTGCATGCGCTCGTACAACCGTGGACTTCTTGAGACTCGACCCGTCACGCTGACTCCGAACATCAACAAGCACGCGGAAGGCTCGTGCCTCGTGGAGTTCGGTGACACCAAGGTTCAGTGCACGGCGTCGGTCGAAGAGAAGGTGCCTCCGCACGTGTACGGCACGGGCGCGGGCTGGGTGACGGCCGAATACGGAATGCTGCCGCGCGCGACGCATGACCGCATGAAGCGCGAAGCGGCGCAGGGCAAGCAGTCCGGCCGCACGCAGGAAATTCAGCGCCTCATCGGGCGCGCGCTGCGCGCGTCGATCGATCTCAAGTCGCTCGGGCCGCGCACGCTCACGCTCGACTGCGAAGTGCTGTAGGCTGATGGCGGTACGCGTACCGCGTCAATCACCAGCGCGTACGTGGCGATGGCACACTCGATGAACTTCATGGTGTCGTAGATCGCCATGCCCGCGGTGACCGAGCCGCCCGGCGAGTTGATGTAGAGG
>JBEHYH010000441.1:0-5496 GCA_048498275.1 Myxococcota bacterium
ACCACGGTCTGCGCGGGGTCGACGGGCAGGGTGCTCCACGCGCTGCCGTCCCACGTCCACACGCCGCCGGTGGTCGACACCACAACCTCGTCGTCGGCGCGCGCGACGATCGCCACGGTGGGCGGCACCGAACCCAGCGAGCCGAGCGGCTCGAAGCCATTCGGCCCCCGATGCATCACGACGCCCGCGCGGGCGGTGCACTTCGCGTCGACGCACTCGTTCACGGCGGCGAAGGTGTCGGTCGCGGTCACCGCGAGGTCGGCCACGTCGCCCTGAAAGCCCTTCGAGAGCTCCGCGAAGTTGTGCGTCGCGGAGTTCCATTTCCACACCGCGCCGAGCGTGCCGATGAGCCGCGCCTCGGTGCCTGACGCGAAGAAGTTGAGCGGCACCTGCTGCCCTCGGAGCTCGAACGAGGTCCACGTGGTGTCGGCCAGGGCGCGCATCAACACCACTCCGCGGCCGTCGACGGGCGCGTCGCCTTCACCGCCGATGAACACCGAGCCGTCGAACACACCGAGCGCGTTGATGGTGGAGAACTTCGGGCTGACCGGCAGGTTTTCAGACACCCACGTGGTGCCGTCGAAGTGCCAGAGGCGATTGCCGCCGACGGCGTACGCCTCGCCGGTAGTGTCGATCACCTTGCCGGCGTTGAGGATCACGGTGAGGTCGGTGTCCCACAGCGAGTCCCACACTTGGGTGAGCGGGTTCCATCGGTAGAGGCCGCCGTGATCACCGAGAATGGTGAATGCGCCGGTCGCATCGCCGGCCACCGAGAGCACGTTCTGCCAGGTGGGGTTGCCGGTGAGCTGCCAGCCGGCGTCGGTATACATGAGCGCGTTGTTGTCGCCGTTGCCGCCGATGGCGAGGCCGTGCGCGCCGTCGAAGTACAGTTGCGTGAGGTTCGAGATCTGCAGCGTGGTGAACGTGCGCGCCGCGGGAGCGCCGTTCTTCAGTTCGACGAACAAACCCTGCGGCCCCTGCGGCGTGAGCAACTGACCGGCGGCGACCGCGTTGCTCAGCGACGTACCGGCGACCGCGTTGAATGTGACGAGCGGGAAGGACGCCGCGCGGGTGAAGGCGCCGGCGTTCTCGACGAGAATCGTGCCGTTGCCGCCCGCGTACACCGCGCCCAGCGGCGAGAACGTGCCGCCGCGGAGATCGTTGTTGGTGGGGAACGGGTTCTGCGTTTCGAACGACACGGGGCCGATGGTGTCGCCGTGCACGTAGACCTTCGCGGTCGCGGTCTGCGGCGGAGCGGTGCCGGGAATGGTGACGGTGATGGTGGCGGTGCCGGGGTCGAGCGCGGTGACGCTGCCTCCATCGACCGACGCGACGCGGGGAGGCGCGGCGCTCCACTGGACAGGCACGCTCACCTCGGAGCCGTTCGGCGCGATGACGTGCGCGGTGAACTGGCCCGTCTCACCGACGTTCAGGTTCAACGACGCGGGGTCGAGCTCGACGTGATCGACGTTGGGCTGACTCGGGCTGGTGACCCAGAAGATGCCGAGCTTGTTGCTCTGCGCCGTCACGCGATCGAACGGAATGATGCCGTCGGCGAGCGAGACCTGCGTGCCGGGCAGTTGGGCGTACGCCTCGGTGCCCTGCTGACGGCGGATGTCGAGCGTCTGCACGTCGACCCCGGGAGGAATGGCGCCCGCGTCCCACGTCATGATGACGGTCAGCGGCACGTTCACCTTGAGCGCGGCGGGAGAGAGCCGGCAGCCGTCGCTGACGCGCGTGCGGTCGGGCACGGGCGGAATGTTCGCGGTGACGCGGGTGACGGTGATGACGGTCTCGTCGTCGAACGCGCCCGCGGGCACGATGAGCGAACAGGCGGAGCGGATGTACGTACCGCTGCCGCCCCTGGGCACGACGATGGTGGTGTCGTCGCCTCCATCGGGCAGATTCACGGGCGGAGGGCACGCCAGCAGCGTCAGCGCCGCGAGCATCAGCAACCAGTTCAGGCGGGTCATTCGGAGGTTCAGGCAGCTTTCTTCGGCCGGGAAAACAACGCCCGAACACTACTTGGAAATCTTGGACCGCGTGACGCGTTCTGTTTGGTTACCAACGTCTATGAGAACGCTCCTTCTCGCCGTCTTTGTCGCCTCATCGGTTTCATTCGCTCAGACCATTCCCGCCCCGCAGTTGCAGTCGCTCTCGCCGCTCATTGAATCGGTGAAGGGCGCGGTGGTGGCCATCGACATCGCCAAGCGCCCGTCGGAAGAGAACCTGGCGCTGCTGCAGCGCTTCTCACGGCGCGGTGGCGGGGGCCCCGAGACGCCGCTGAATCAAGGCATGGGTTCAGGGTTCATCGTCGACAGCAAGGGGCTGGTGTTGACCAACAACCACGTCGTCGAAGGAGCGGTGACGCTCAAGGTTCGGCTCGATGACGGGCGCGCGTTCGACGGTGAAATTCTGGGGCGTGACCCGCTGACCGACGTCGCGCTGGTGAAGTTGAAGGGCGTGACGGCGGCGCTGCCGGCGGTGAAGCTGGGCGACTCCGGAGCGATGCGCATCGGCGACTGGGTCGTCGCCATCGGCAACCCGTTCGGACTCTCGCAGAGCGTTTCAGCAGGCATCATCTCGGCGAGTGATCGGCAGATCGGCGCGTCTCGGTACGATCAGTTTTTGCAGACCGACGCGGCGATCAACCCCGGCAACTCCGGTGGCCCGCTGTTCAATCTGAAGGGTGATGTGATCGGCATGAACACCGCCATCGTGCAGTCGGGCACCGGCATCGGCTTCGCGGTGCCGTCGAACGTGATCAAGGCGATCATTCCGCAGCTCGAGAAGACGGGCACGGTGACGCGCGGCTGGCTCGGCGTGGGCATTCAAGACCTGAGCCCCGCGCTCGCGAAGGCCCTCGGCGTGGCCCAGAAAGAAGGAGCGCTGGTGACGTCGGTGAACGCCGGCAGCCCCGCGCAGAAAGCCGGTCTGCGAGACGAAGATGTCGTGACGTCGATCGATGGCGAGAAGGTGGTCTCGTCGGGTTCGCTCACGCGCACGATCGCGTTGAAGCGGCCTGACGCGACGGTGACGCTCGCGGTGGTGCGCGGAGGCAAGCCGGTAGAGGTGAAGGTGAAGCTCGGCATTCGCCCCGACCTCGAGAACATCGGCGACACGCGGCCGGCGGCCACGCCCGGCGAAGACAGCCACAAGCTCGGCATCTCGTTTCAAGACATGGACCCGCGGCTCGCGGAGGGCGCGGGGATGCCGAAGAACTCGGCGCTGGTCATCGGTGTGACGCCGGGCTCCGCGGCCGATGAAGCGGGCTTCATGCGCGGCATGGCGATCGTCGAGCTCAATCGCAAACCCATCAACAGCCGCGATGAGCTCACGGGCGCGCTCAAGGCGCTCAAGCCGGGAGCCGTCGCGCTCTTCCGCGTCGCGCTCCCGGGCACCTCGACGCGTCAGTTGGTCGCGCTCGAAGTGCCGTAGCTGCTGGCGAGCATCCAACGCGGGCGCTCGGGGAGATTTCGGCTGGGCGTGAGATCTCCGCGCAGCACGAACTCGAGGAACGCACGGCGATAGAGCAACGCGTTGCGAGCGGCTTCGGTGTCTGGCTGCGAAGCGATGAACGCCGGAGCGACTTCATCGAACCGCGACAAGAACGCGCGGATGCTCGCGTCGACGCTGGTGGTCTCGAGGAATTGGCTCGGCGCGGTCACCTCCACACCGCGCGCTCTCGCCTTCTTTCGCAGCCCTTTTTCTCGTTGATCGTCCCGTCGGCTCGCAGCCCCTCTCGACTGAACAGAGGAACGTCGTTGGCCAGCGCCAGCTCCACGAGCTGCGCGTCGGTCGCGCTCCCGCCCGTTTCGTCGTCGTCCTGGGTTTCGTCGGACCACCCGCTCAACAGCAGATCTTTCTGAAAGCGGAGCGACAGCCGCACGTGGTCGTCGTCTGCCGTCTGCACGTCTCTGATCTTCTGAGTCGCCTCGTTTCGAACGCTCAGCGTCACCCATTTGTAGGAGTGGAAATGCCACGCCAGCAGCAGTGCCTCACGGGTGCGCAAACGGCGCGACTCGAGGTCTTTCGCGTCGCCAGCTGCGGCGGCGACGAAGATGTTCGAACCTGAATAGATGTCGAGGATGACGGTGGTATCGACGACGGCAGCAATGCGGCGGCTCATGAGCGCGCCTCCGTCGTCGACGTGTCGTTGACTGTCAACTGCGTTCAAGGCTTGCGGAAGGTCGCGAGCTCATCGAGCTGCGTCTTCAGCACGTTCGCCTGCTGCTCATTCGGCGTGAACACGCCGTCGACGATCTGCTTCTGAGGAAAGTTGATCTCGACACTGCCGCGCGTGCTGATCATGCCGAGCGCGGTGACGACGATGCGCAGCGCCGCCTGCGCGCGCGTGCCGCCTGAATTGCCGCCCCAGTTGATGAACGCCACCGGCTTGCGCGCCCACTCTTCGAACACGTAGTCGAGCGCGTTCTTGATCGCCGGCGCGTAGCTGTAGTTGTACTCGGGGAACGCAAAGATGAACGCGTCGGCCGCTTCGACGCGCGCGCTCCAGGCTTTGGTGTGGTCCTTGGTGTATTTCTTGAGGCGCGGGTGATTCGGCTCATCCATGAACGGCAGCGCGAGCTCTTTGAGATCGACCCAATCAATCTCGAAGCGCCCATCAGCTTCGGCCTTTGCTTTCGCCCACTGCGCGATGGGCAACCCGGTGCGACCTTCACGAACACTTCCCAGAATGATCATCAGCTTCGTCATGCGCGGCTTGTATCAAGGCACGCGAGTGACGTCGGTCTTCGCGAAGTCGTCGCCCTTGAAGAGCAGCGGTTCGCCCCGTTCGACTGCCAGCGCGTAGGCGAAGCAGTCGCCGAAGTTGAGGCCCGCTTTGCTCCTGCCTTTCCCGAAGCGCCTGAACGCATCGCGCGCCAGCGTGACCTGTTCATCGGTGACCGGCGCGATCTCTGCCTTCAACTTGTGCAACCAGAGATCGAGTTCGCCACCTCCGGCTTCGCCGAGCTTCGCTTCGATGACGATGCCCGCTTCGAGCAACGTGCCTGCCGAGACGAGTCGAACCGGGTCTGCGATGAGCGCCTGCTCGAACTTCTCTGCTTCGGGCTCGTCGCACAGCACCGCGACGATGGCGGAGGTGTCGATGACCATCAGCTCGGCGCTCCCGAATCGGCGTAGCCGATGATCTCTTCGGCGGTTCGCGTGTCTCTCACCTTCAACTTCGAAGCACGTTTGCGAATCGTGGCGAGTTCTCGCGCCAGACTGTCGGGGCGCGTTTTCTCAGTGCGTGCCAGTCGCTCGCGCAGCGCATTCAGCACCGCTTCCGTGAGCGATTCTCCGGTACGGTCCGCGAGCTTGCGAGCGAGAGCGTCAGCCTCGGCATCTTTGATGTTGAGCGCCATTTTCTTCCCTGGAAGATACGTTTCCTCCATCCACCATCGCAACCGCGAGACATATGGTCACTTGACGTAGTGTCACGCTTGCTCGTGACCCTTTTCGCTGGCGACGCTGCTCACCACCTCTTTGCGG
>JBEHYH010000442.1:0-5473 GCA_048498275.1 Myxococcota bacterium
TCGACATCCGCAACGGGCGCGGTCGCGCGCAGTTCCTCGATCAAGTCAGCGACTTCCTCGCGCGCTAACGTTCAGGATTGCCGGGGTCGTTCGTCGCTCCGGGCGTTCACCGCTCGCTCGTCGGGAGTAAGCCGACCAACGCTGAGAGAGCACACCTTCACTTCGCTCGCAAACCCTTGTCCTCGCGGCGGAACCAGCCGAACGCATCCGACTCGTAGTTCACGCTCTCACTGAATACTGGTCAATGACAACGAGCCTCCGCGCGGCGGCGGAGGCAGCGAGAAGGTGCCGCGCGTGAACACCGCACGAACGGGGAAATGATCGCTGCGGCCGATGCGGAGAACTTCGGCCTTCAACGGCGCGAGCCCCGGCCCGTAGAGCAGATGGTCGAACTGCGCATGGAGCTCCAGCACGCGCGACACCGGCCAGTGCCACGTATCTGCCGTCGGCGCGAACTCAGGGAGCGCGCTGCGGAACTTCTGATTCGCCGCCCACGAGATCGCTTCGCCCGAAGTGCCTTCGTTGAAGTCGCCCACCACCAGGGTCGGCAACCGCGGGTCGAGCGCGGCGAAGAAGCCACGCAGCTCCGCGCGACGCGTCGGGCCGGTGTTGAAGTACCCGCTGACCACCGAGCCGCTGTCTGAGATCGGCGGGTGGAGATGCACGTTGAGCACCTGCACTCCTCCGACCTCGATGCGCATCGCGGGGAACCAGCCATGTTCAGCCGGCAGCACTTCGAACGTGAACGGCCGCTTCGACAGAATCGCCTGCCCGCCCGCGGCCTCGTCATCGAGCCAGTGTTGGTATGGAAAACGCTCGCGCAGTCGTTCGCTGCTCGTCGTTTCCCAACCGGCGTTCGTTTCCTGCAGCAGCACGAGGTCGGCGTCGCGTGTCGCTTCTTCGAGCGCTTCGGAGCCGCTCCAGGCGAGGCCGTAGTTCACGTTCCACGTCACCACGGTCAGCACGCGTTCGCCCGCAACGGGTTCACGCGCGGCACGCGTCGCGTGCAGACACCCCGAAAAGGCCACGACCAGGCAGAGCGTTCTCATCGCGCACATGAACGAACGACGGGCTTGAACGATTTCGCGTAGACGTCGGTTCCCATGTCGCTCGAACCCCGCCGCGGTGAAGATTCAGTCGTCGAGATGACGCAGTTGCTCCTCCCCGGTGACGCCAACGCGCTCGGAGCGGCGTTCGGTGGTTCGGTCATGGGGTGGATCGACATCGCCGCCGCGGTCTCCGCGCAACGGCACGCGCGGCAGCAGGTCGTCACCGCGTCGATGGACGACCTCCATTTTCACGCGCCGATCAAGATCGGCTTTCAGGTGATCATGCGCGCGCGCGTGGTGGCCGCGTTCAAGACCTCGATGGAGATCGGCGTCACCGTGCACGCCGAAAATCCGCTCACCGGAGAGCGCCAGCTCACGACCAGCGCGCTGCTCACGTTCGTCGCGTTGGACAAAGACGGTAAGAAGCTCCCGGTGCCGCCGTTGCTCATCGAGAACGACGTCGAGCAGCACGCCGCGGAAGAAGCGACGCAGCGCCGCACGATGCGTCTGGCTCAGAAAGACAAACCGGCCGACACCTGGCTCAAGCTCCTGGAGAAACGATGAACGCGAAGACCATTGTTGGCATCATCCTCATCGCGCTCGGCGCGGTCGGCCTGACGTTGGGCATGATCCCCATCAAGCACAAGGAAGACGTCGTGAAGGTCGGCAGCCTCCGCATCGAAGGCGAGGTCGACGGGTTCGCGGTGCCGAAGGCCGTCGGCATTGGCGCGATCGCGGTTGGCGTCGCGTTGATCATCTTCGGCCGGAAGAAGTGAATCAGTTGCGCAGCGCGCGCCACGCGTACTGCGCGCCGATGATCGCGGCGACGGCCACGAAGATCAGACTCACGCCCTGCGCGCCCATGGCGAGGCGGTAGCCGGCGATGCCGAAGCACGCGAGCGCGAACACCCCGTTGCGCACCTTGAGTGGTACCGTCTTCACGGTCGAGAACAGCCACGCTGCGCCGAGAATCACCACGGCGACCCAATCGATTCCAACTCCGTTCATGTCGAGGTTCCTCTCAAGGCTCTCCAGCCGCAGGCGGTGCCGATCGTACCGGCGACGGAACTCACCGCGAGCTCGGCGATCGTCATGCCCGCGTTGAGAAACGAGACCGCCAACAGCACCACGGCGACGACGATGTCATGCGCGCGCGGGTCGAGTTGGCGGCGCAGCGGCATCCACGAGCCGATCACCGCCACGATCACGACCCACGATGCGATGATCACGCAGCCGGGTCTTTCTGTTCGGCGCTGAGCTTGCCGGCGATGTCGCTGAAGCTCGCGTGCGACGCGATGAGGAAGATCACGCCGAACGATACCTGCTGGATGATCTGAATCAGCCACACCACGTTCGCGTACGCGACGCCCGACGAGTTGGCGACCTCGGCGGTCACGAACACCGACAGGCCGAGCTTCAAGAAGTACTGCGCGGTGCCCGCCGAACCCGGAGCCGCGGGGATCAACATGCCCACGATCATCACGCACAACACGAAGTAGCCCTGAAACAGCGTGATGTGCAGCGGGTAGCAGGTGGTGCCGGCGGCCGCTCCGGAGCAGTCGAACGCGTTCGCCAGGTACATGCAGCCCACGCCGTTCAAGAACCAGTACAGCGTGGTCCACAGGAAGAAGAGCGAGAGGTTCTTCGCGTCGGGCAACTGCTTCAACGCGCCCACGAAATTATCGACGATGCCGATGATCTTCTCGGTGGGGCCGGCGGCGATGCGGCCCGCGGTCTTGCGCATCAGCGAGACGACCAGATCATGACGCCAGCGCGCGGCGAGCAGAAACAGGAAGCCGCCGCCAAACACCACGAACATCGCCGTCGCCCCCGCGCGGATGCGGTTGATGTCGGGCGCATCGGGCGGGATGAAGAACATCAACACCCACAACATCGTCGCGATGATCAAGCCGTCGATGATGCGTTCGAGCACCACCGAGGTCATCGCCGCGGAGCGCTTGATGTTCGAGCGCTGCGCGATCAACACCGGGCGCGCGAACTCGCCGAGGCGAAACGGGAGAATCAGCAGCATCATGAAGCCGATCGCCGACGCTTCATTGAGCTGCTTGAACGGCACCTTCTCGAGCGGCGACAGCAGGTTGCCCCAGCGCAGCGTGCGGAAGATGTGAATCGCGACCAGCGACAGCAGGTACAGCGGCATGGTGCCGGCCCAGTTCGCCGACTTCACCGAATTGAGAATCGGGTCGAGCTGCGTGTCCTTGAAGGTCCACCAGAGACACACCACGGTGACGAGGAGGCTGACGCCGAACTTGATCCACTTACCCACGGTGCCGCTCCCTTAACTTCAATCGACGACACCAGAAAGCAGCTTCGCGGGGCGTTCGCTCAGCAGTTGCGACGCCGCTCTGGCGCCCACCGCTTTCTCGAGCGCCCTGAGTGCTTCGCTCAGCCACTTTTCAGCCCCCACCGGCGAATGGAGATCAGTCGCCGCCACCGCATACAAACCAGCGTCGAGAAACTTCCGCGCGAGCTTCTCGGCGGTCTTGCCGTAGCGGCCAATGAGCGAACCGATGTCGAGCTGCAGCAGCGCGCCCTGCCCGGCCGCATCGGCCGCGCGCGTCTTGCCTTCGAATTCGAAGCAGCGTTCCGGGTGCGCGATGAGCGGCGTCACGCCCTTCAACTTCATGCGGAAGATCAGATCGCCCAGCATCGGCAGCGGGCCTTGATACGGCGCCTCCACGAGCAGCACCTTGCCGGTGCCGAGCGTGCGCGACAGCGAAGGGAACAACGTCGGTTCGAGAAAGAAGTTCTCCGCGTTGGCGTGCAGCTCGAGCGCGATGCCCGCGCGTTCGAGCTCCCCGCGCACGTCCTTCAATTTCTCCGTGCAGACGCTCGCGTCTCCCGACGCATATTCATCACGTGCATGCGGCGACGGAGCCGCGCGCGTGAACCCCAGCTTCGTCAGCACCCGCGCCATCTCCAGCGAATCGGCGATGGTCTTCGCGCCGTCATCGATGCCCGGCAGCAGGTGCAGATGAAGGTCGACGAAGTTCATCGCCAGTCGACCACCACGCCGAAGTCGAGCCCGCCGATGAACACCGCTCCGACGCGCCCCGGCGGGAAGATCACCGGCGAGCCGTACCCGACGTAGAGCGCGATGCGCACGTGCGGGTGCACCTTCACGCCGGCCTGCACGCGGCCCTCGACGTACGGCAGCACGTAACTCTCAGGACGGAACGAGTCGGGCAGATAGAACGCGCGGTACCAGACGCCGCCGAAGCCGACCTGAAACCCCCAGTGAAACACCGGCCGATCGCTGGCGAAGATCACGCCGGCGATCGCCGCGTGTTGAAAGTGCGAGGTCATCGGCGTGGGCGGGTTCGCGCCGAAACCGCTGCCGAAGTTCACGAACCAGCCGAGCGCGTTGTGCGGTTGATCGACGACCATGCCTTCCCACTGGAGGCGGAAGTGCGGCGAGACCTGTTCATGACCGATGGCGTAGAAGAACCCGAGGGTCACCGAGCGCGGCACGTAGAACGGCACCAGCGGCTCCGGTGGGCCGTCGTCGAGCGTCTCGGCTTCGTCAACCGCGAAAAGCAACGCGCTGCACAAGATGGCGCTCAACATGAGTGCTGCGCGTTTCGTCGCCCACGAGTTGCTTGTCAACGTCGGCAGCGGGTTCTACAAACCGCGCGCCCTCGCAGCATTTTCTGGAGACCAATTGTCTACGTCGCTCCGCACGTACGTCTTCCTCGACAGCCTTCAGCCGCAGCTCGCGGCGCACATCTCAACCACCTGCCGCGGCTATTTCCCCGTGCCGTATGTGGCGTCGCTCTTCGTGGAGATCGCGCCCGGCATGGCGATTCACCGCGTGATGGACACCGCGCTCAAGAACACCAAGGTGCAGCCCGCGACGCTGGTCGTCGAGCGCGCCTACGGCATGTTGGAGCTCCACAACGAAGACAAGGGCGAGGTCCGCACCGCGGGCGAAGCCATCTTGAAGGAGCTCGGTGTGCAGGAGACCGATCGCCTCAAGCCGAAGATCGTCTCGAACACCATCATCCGCGCGATCGAGCCGATGCACGCGATGATCCTCGACAAGATCCGTTTTGGTTCGCTGATCGTCCCCGGCGAATCGCTGCTGATCATCGAGACCGAGCCGGCCGCGTACGCCGCGCTCGCCGCGAACGAGGCCGAGAAGGCCGCGAACGTGAAGCTGATCGACGTGAACCCGGTCGGCGCGTTCGGCCGTCTGTATCTCGCGGGCACCGAAGCCGAAATCGACTCCGCCGCCGAGGCCGCGCTCGCCGCGCTCAAGTCGGTCACCGGCCGCGAAGCTTCGAAATAACTTTCACCGCAGTTTCCACTCACAAGAGGTAACGCAAGATGGCTGACGCACTGGGAATGATTGAGACCAAGGGCTTCGTGGGCATGGTCGAGGCCGCGGACGCGGCGGTGAAGGC
>JBEHYH010000443.1:0-5472 GCA_048498275.1 Myxococcota bacterium
CATTAGAATCGCGGTTCTGCCGCCCTTACTCAGCCTAAAGAAATTGAGCGCTCGGCACCGGCCATCGCTTTCCAACCGGCGACGTGTTCCGGAGGTTGATCATCGAGGTGTGTGACGACGCCGCGTGCGCGACGGTGAAAGGTTCGGCGCGCATCGGCGCCAAGATCGAACTGACGAAGGGCCTGTGGGCTCCGAAGTTCGACGACACGCTGCGCGATGGTGAGGCGCGCGTCTCTCACTTGCCGACGGCGAAGTTCTGGCGCGCGCGGTTCTTCTTCGGCAACGCCGACTTCGAAGCAGGGCTCGCGGGCAAAGACATCTTCGTCGACGTCGCGAGCGGAGAGATTCCTTAGCCGTTGAGGAACTGGTGCGCCCGCGCGAGCTCTTCTTTCGAGAGCGAAGCAGCCACCCATTTTTCGAGATCAGGCAGCCGCTGAAACACGCCGCGCTGCGGGTGCTTGAGGTCGCGAATCAGTTGATCGAACTGCATCGACGCCGGAGACGCGGGCGACGTGAAATACGCCGCGCGTTCGATCATCGCGTTGTCGGTCTGCGCCATGCGCGAGAGCGCCGCGAAGACCTCGGGCCCGAGCACGCCGATCTCCCGAAGGTCGGACACGTTCACGATCTTCCTGCCGGCCTTCATCAGCAGCTCGGTGAACTGCGTACGAAATGCCGTGAAGTCCTCGAGCGTCACCTGCCCTTGCGCGCGAATCTCGATCAACCGGCCCACATTCAACGAAACGGTCAGCATGTGCCGCGATGGTGGTTGAAGCGCTCCGGTGGGAGCAAGGGCAAACTGGGCCCATGAACGTGCGCATCGAAAAGAACGGCCCGGTGACGACAGTCATCGTGCATCGGCCTGAAGCGCGAAACGCCGTCGATGGGCCGACGGCGAGCGCCCTGCTCCACGCGTTCGAAGAATTTGAACGAGACAGCGAGGCGCGCGTCGCGGTGCTCTTCGGTGACGGAGGCACGTTCTGCGCGGGCGCTGACTTGAAGGCGATCGGCACCGAACGGCAGAACGCGCTCACGGCTGACGGCGCGGGGCCGATGGGGCCAACTCGCATGCGTCTGAGCAAACCCGTCATCGCCGCGATTTCCGGGTTCGCGGTGGCCGGCGGCCTCGAGCTCGCGTTGTGGTGCGATCTACGCGTCGCCGAAGACGATTCGACGCTCGGCGTTTTCTGCCGCCGCTGGGGCGTGCCGTTGATCGACGGAGGCACGATTCGACTGCCTCGGCTCATCGGGCTTTCACGCGCGCTCGATCTGATTCTCACCGGCCGCGCGGTGAGCGCGCAGGAAGCGCTCGACTTCGGCCTCGTGAATCGCGTCGTCGCGAAGGGCACGGCGCGCGCCGAAGCCGAGAAGCTCGCGCATGAACTCGCGGCGTTGCCGCAGCTCTGCATGCTGGCCGACCGCGCGAGCGCCTCTGGCGCGTTCGAAGGTGAGCTCCCCGAACTGCTGCTGCGTGAGTTCAACGGCGGTTTGAAGGCGCTCGAGAAAGAAGGCGTCTCCGGCGCCGCGCGTTTCAGCGCCGGAGCCGGCCGTCACGGCGTGTGAATCACCGGCGCGAGCGGAGGGTCGAAGCAGGTCAACTTCCCGCGATTCACGGTGCAGGTGCCCTTCGGGGTCTGCGCGCACTTCGTCTCACGGTACGAGGTCTTGCAGTCCCACCCGCACACGATGCCTCGATCAGTCGTCACGCATTTCGCGCCGGTGAGCTCATTCGTCGGCGCAAAGGTGTGAATGACCGCCGGCGACGGGTCCCAACATTCGACCTCGTCATGGCGCATGCCACACACGCCCCACGGAGTCTGCGCGCACGCGATTCGCGTCTGTGACGTGAGACACGAATAACCGCACTGCACGTCATCGGGCTTCGCTTTGCACACCGGCTTCGACGTCGGCGAATGCAGCCGCACTTCGTCGGGCGGGTCCCAGCACACCAGCGAACGTTCGAGCCGGGTGCAGATGCCTTGAGGAGTTTTGGCGCATTGCACTTCATCGAGCTCGGCGCGGCAGTAATACCCACACGCCACGTCTCCGCCCGACTGATGACATTCAGGAACCTGCGACAGCACCACCACTGCCAGTGAGATCCACATGGCGGCGAATTACGGGCGCCGGAATTTTCTGATTCACGCGGGTGAATTTGACGATTTGTCACATCCCAAAACAGAAAACCGGAGCGACGACACGCCGCTCCGGCTTCCATCACATCTTCAACTGGAACTTCTCGAGCGCCCCGTCGCCCAACACCAGGTGCACCTGACCGACCTTCGCCGCGAGCTCCTTGTAGGCCTCGAGTTCCTTGAGGCGCACGAGCAGCGGGTTCTCGGCCAGGACCTTCGCCGTCTGCGCGAGGCTGCGCGTCGCCGCCGTCTCTTCACGGCGGAGAATCACGTTCGCCTCGGCTTCCTTCTGCGCCTGGATCACCTTGTTCAGCAGCTCCTTCATCTCGCCCGGCAGAATCACGTCCTTCACGCCGAGCTCGATGAGCTCGAGACCGACCACCTCGGCACGCTGCCGCACCGCCGGCGACATCACCGCGGCCAGCTCTTCGCGGGCCTGCAGCAACTCGTCGAGGGTGCGCGTGGTCACCGCCTCACGCGCCGCGAGCTGCATCGAGAGGTACACGACGTCGTCCGGAGCACGCGCCACGACCGCGAGGCGGCGCGCGTCCTTCACGCGGAACGTCGCGCTCAGGTTCAAGCGCAGCGTCACCCGGTCCTTCGTCATGACCTCCTGACCGGTCACCGCGAGCACGCGCTCACGGAGGTCGATCACGCTGAACGTCACCGTCCGCAGGGTGTTCCACGCGGCGTGACGGCCCGCGGGCAGCACCGCGTCGAGCTGACCGTTGACGTAGCGCGCGGCCACCGAGCCTTCCGGCACGATGACCTCCGCGTAGTCACGCAGCTTCGCCAGCGCGGCGACGTCGGCGTTGAGCAGCTTCGCTTCGATGGCGCTGGTGTCGACCACTTCGGCCTTCACCAACGGAGTCACCGCGCCGGTCGTGCGATCGACGAGGCGGTCCACCGTCCACACCTGGTGGACGCCCGCGTTGAGCCACAGCGCCGCCTTGCCGCGACGGGTGACGATCGCGCGCTCGTGCTCCGCCAGCGTGAGCACCATGAGGTCTTCAGCCGGCACCAGCTTGAGGCGCTGCTCATCGAGCTCGGCGAGCAGGTTCACCGTCGACACCTTCTCGACGCGCATCGCGTTGAACAGGCTCCACACCTCGTGGATGCCCGGCGTGAGGTACTGAACCGGGCGGCCGTCCTTCAAAAGGAACGCGCGCTCGTTGGTCTGGATCTCGATCTTCATGGCATTGCCTCCTTCTTTTTGCTGCGGGTGATGCACTTCGAGAAAAATGGTGGGAACCCACCGGGCTCACGGACAAACGCGCGTTGCGACCGTGCTGCGTCGCGCGTTCGAATCGCCTCCACGAAGCGTCCATCAGGGCGAACGAATCGCGGGCCCGGTGCGGGCGGCTGGCGAAGCGTTGGCATCTTCAGGAGGCGACGCGTCTGGCGGCTCGAGCGCCGCGTATTCATCTGCTCGCCCAGCGGTTTCCCGGGTGAGTGGAGAAGGATTCGAACCTTCGGCCCACGGAGTATCAATCCGTTGCTCTACCTGTCTGAGCTATCCATTCCGGTGAACAGCCGGAGGCGTCGGCGTTGGTCGCTGAACCGTCTGCGTTGACGTGAGCGTGTCAGCGACACATCACGAACCGACGCGACTTTTTTGTACCGACGCGTTCGAAGACGTGGCGCCGAATTCTTCCTGACGTATTGAAGCAAACCCATGAGCGACCTCGGCACGTGGGACGCGGTGGAGACCGCACAGCGCATCGCAAAAAGAGAAGTCTCGTCGAAGGAAGTCGTCGAGGCGGCGATCAAGCGCGCGGAGGCGAAGAAGGCGCTCAACGCGTTCTATACCCCGACCTTCGAGCGCGCGTTGAACGAGGCCGCGTCACCGAAGAGCGGCGCGTTCTCGGGCGTGCCGTCGGCGATCAAGGACCTCTCGCAGCAGCAGGGCACGCGCACCACGTTCGGTTCTCGCGGTCACAGCCCCAACCCGGCGCCGAAGAGCGACCCGTGGGTCAAGAACTTCGACAAGCTGGGCTTCGTGTCGCTGGGCAAGACCGCGACCCCGGAGCTCGGGCTCACCGCGGTGACCGAGGCGCTCGGCTTCGAGCCGGTGCGCAACCCGTGGGACACCACGCGCAGCACCGGCGGTTCTTCAGGCGGCGCGGCGGCGCTCGTTGCTTCGGGCGTGTTGCCGTTGGCGCTCGCGAGCGATGGCGGCGGGTCGATTCGCATCCCCGCGGCTGCCTGCGGCCTCGTCGGGCTCAAGCCCACGCGCGCGCGCTTCGACATGGAAGGCTCGCCGCTGTTGCCGGTGAACATCGCGGTGCACGGCTGCGTGAGCCGCACGGTGCGCGACACGGTGGCCTTCTGGGACGCGGTGTCGAAGGCCGCTCCGAGAAAGATGCCGTCGATGATCCCCGAAGGGCGCAAGCCGCAGAAACCGCTGCGCATGGGGTTCTTCACCAACGCGCTCTTCACGAAGGTCGACGAGCAGGTCGCGCAGGGTGTTCGCGACGCGGCGAAGCAGTGCGCCGACCTCGGCCATTCGGTCGAGGAGATTTCGAACCCGTCGCATCAACAGTTCGAAGAAGACTTTCTGCTCTTCTGGGAGTTCACCGCGTTCCTGCAGGGCAACACGATGCCGTACTTCGCGCAGCGCGGGTTCAAGACCGCCCTGCTCGACCCGTGGACGCAGACACTCGCGAAGGAGTTCAGCAAGCACCCGATGAAGGGCGTCGGCGCGGCGCTGCGGTTGCGCAAGCTGTACGAGCGCACCTGGAAGCCGGTGCTGCAGAAATACGACGTCGTCATCTCGCCGGTGCTGGGCACGCTGCCGCCGAAGCTCGGCCACATCCCCGCGGAGCTCGAGCACTGGGAAGCGCGCAAGCGGCTCACCGAGTTCGTGCCCTTCACCTAGCCGTACAACGTGACCGGCGCTCCGGCGATGTCGCTGCCGTTGTCGCGCACCGCAGAGAACCTGCCCATCGGCATTCAGTTCGGCGCTGATTTCGGCCGTGAGCGCACGCTGCTCGAGCTCGCGCTCCAGCTCGAAGAAGCGCACCCGTGGCCGCTGATGGCTCCCTCGCCGGCCTGAGGGCGGGCTCGGGAGCGTGTCTTTGCTCCCAGGCACCGCGCTTTTGCTTCGGGGGAGTCCGCTTTTGTAACGGGGCGCTACGCTTTTGCTCCAACCACCCGCGCTTTTGCCTCGGGGAAGCTCGCTTTTGTAACGGGGCGCTACGCTTTTGCTCCAACCACCCACGCTTTTGCTTCGGGGAAGCTCGCTTTCGTAACGGGGCGATACGCGTGTGGTCCGACCCCCCGTGCTTTTGCTTCGGTGCACTGCACTTCTGCGTCGACGCCCGTGCTTTCGCTCTGA
>JBEHYH010000444.1:0-5460 GCA_048498275.1 Myxococcota bacterium
CCCCGTACCCTACAGGCAGCCTACGAAGGGCGTTCGAAGATTGAACTGGGTGTTCCCCCCGCCGCCGACCTCGCGGAGATCATCACCACCCTGATGACGCTCTACCCGGGGCTCAAGGCCTTCGTGGCCAACGAGAAGCGCCCGCTCAAGCAGCACTTCGGGGTCGCGCGCGCCGGTCAGAAGATCTTCCTCTTCACCAGCACGGCGTCGCCCGGCAATTGACCCACCCGGTGCGCAAGCGATTACGCAGGGTTCCACGCCGTTTCAAAAAAATCTGTCGTTTCAAGTAGTTGACCGCCTTGAACGGTTGAACGCCCAGACATAGGGTGCCCGACCGCAATGGCCGACGCCCCCCATAGCCCACGGCCGGTGTGGGCCCGCCTGCCGGTGCTCCCGCGTTCGGTGGCATTGGGAGCGGTCCTGGCCGGCATTTCGATCGTCGCGGCGTTCCTGCTGACGCCGGGGCTCTCGGGTCAGCGAATCCCCGAGCTGACGGACGAAGACATCGGCAAGCCGTTCCGCGCGTCGTCGTTGGCGGGGTTCAAGGCCAGCCGCGACTTCGACGTGTCTGATGACGCGCAGAGCCAACGCCGCCGTGAAGAGGCGCGGGCGAGGGTTCGCCCCGTGTTCGACTATTCGCCGCAGACCGAGTCGCGCGTGAAGCGCGGGGTCGGCGAGGCGTTCGCCACCATGCGGGAGATCGCCGAGCCCTTCATCGCGAAGGCCGACGCCGGCGTGAAGAAGTCGAACGGCGCGAAAGACGACGCCGAGCTGCTCACCGCGCTCCGCGAAGCGCGGAAAGACTTCGAAGAGAACGCGGTGCTCCCCGACGACGAAGACTTCGAGGTCATGGCGGCCGGCCGCTTCTCCTCGGAGATGGAGCACGCGGCGCTCACGCTCATCGAGCTGGCGTACCGGTCGAAGATCATCATCGCCCGTGAAGAGCTCTCGCGCGTCGACACCAACGGCATCACGGTGCGCGTGGTCGGCGGCACCAGCGAGTTCGAGATGACCACCGAAGCGCCGGCCATCGTCGACCTCCGCGAGGCGGCCTCGGAGCTCGATCGGTTCGCGTCGGTGCCGGGCAACCTGCTGGCCGACGCGCCGATGCCGGTGCGCCGCGCGGTGCTGCGCTTCGCGCGCAAGCAGCTCCGGGCGAATCTCACCGTCAACACCGCCGAGACCGAGGCGCGCCGCAAGGCCGCCTGGGAGTCGGTGAAGCCGGTCGTCATCTCCATCAAGAAGGGGCAGCGCATCATCGGTGATGGTGAGCTGCTGACGAGCACGCACGTGCTGGTGACGCGGAGCATCCGCGCGCAGACCAGCGAGCTCGACCTGCTGCAGTTGCAGCTCGGCGGCGCGGGCATCGTGGCGTTGCTGGTGGCGGGCGCGTGGCTGTTCTTCTCGGCCGCGCTCAAGCAGTTCAGACCCACCAGCCGCGACGCGATGTTCATGGGGCTGCTGGCGGCGGGGTTGCTCGGGGCGCTGCACATCTGGGTGCTGGTCGCCGACGCCGTGCACGACCGCTACCCGCTGATACCCATCGAAGCGCTGCACTACGTGTTCCCCGTGGCGGCGGGCGCGATGCTGGTGCGCTTCGTGTTGTCAGAATCGAGCGCGTTGTTCTTCGCCATCATCTCCTCGGCGCTGGCGGGCATTCTGCTGGGGAACTCGCTGTCGTTCTGTCTGCTGGCGATGGTGTCGTCGATGGTCGCGGCCGACCGCATCTCGCGGGCGAAAGACCGCGCTGGTCTGTTCCGCGCGGGCTTCGTGACGGGCGGCGTGTCGTTCGGGCTGGTGATCTTCGTGCAGCTCGCCGCCGCGAAGGGCATCGGCGTGGAGGCGTTGGTGTGCGGCGTCTTCGCGTTCATCGGCGGCGCGTTCGTGTTGCCGGCGCTGGTGCTGGCGCTGACGCCGCTGGCGGAAGGTGTCTTCGGCTACGCGTCGGACGTGAAGCTGCTCGAGCTCGCGAACCTGAATCACCCGGCGCTCAAGGAGCTGGTGCTCAACGCGCCCGGCACCTACCACCACAGCATCGTCATGGGCTCGCTGGTCGAAGCGGCGGCCGAGGCGATCGGCGCCAACCCGCTGCTCGCGCGGAGCTGCGCGTACTACCACGACATCGGCAAGGGCCGGAACCCGGCGTACTTCGGTGAGAATCAGAAGGCCGAGAACCCACACGACACGCTCGCGCCGGCGATGAGCGCGGTGATCATCAAGCGCCATGTGACCGAGGGCCTTGAGATGGCGCGCGAGTACAAGCTCCCGCAGCGCGTGGCCGACGGCATCCCCGAGCATCACGGTACGCGGCTGGTCGGCTACTTCTTCCACAAAGCGCAGAAGGAGCTCGAAGGCCGCGCCGACGCGAAGCCGCTCGACGAAGCGATGTTCCGCTACCCGGGGCCGAAGCCGCGATCGCGCGAGACGGCGCTGCTGATGATCGCCGACGCGTGTGAAGCGGCGAGTCGATCGATGCCGGAGCCGACCACCGACAAGCTGCGCGCGCTGGTGCAGAAGATGATCAACCTCGTCTTTTCCGAAGGGCAGCTCGATGAGTGTGAGTTGACGCTCAAAGACCTGCACCTGATCGCGGAGTCGTTCACGCGCACGCTCGAGGGCATCTACCACGCGCGGCCGCAGTACCCGGCGGGCGCGGTCGGCGGCGGCAAGCCTCCGGAGCGCGAAGTGGTGAAGAACCTCACGGTGGTGAAGTGAAGAAGCCGCTGCACGTCATCACCACCTCGCGTTCGAAACAGGCGAAGCGGCTCACCGAATTGGCGCGGTCATTCGCGCGCGTGTTGAAGCTGCCTGAAGCGGAGCTCTCGCTTTCACTGGTGCGTGACCCCGCGATTCGCGTGCTGAAGAAGCAGTACTTCGGCATCGACGCGGCGACCGACGTGCTCTCGTTCCCCGCGGGGGAGTTCCCCGGGCCGGGGCCGCGACCGCTGGGCGACATCGTCATCTCGCTCGACACCGCGCGCCGCGCCGCGAAGGAATTCGATTCGACCTTCGAGCGCGAGCTCGCGCTCTACCTCGCGCACGGCCTGCTGCATCTGCTCGGGCACGATCATCTGAAGCCGGCCGACGCGCGGAAGATGGAAAAGCTCGAGCGCAAGTTGCTCGGTCACGCGGGCATGCTGTCGCGCAGCGAAGACCTTCACTGACGCTTCGAGATCGTCTCCAGCACGCGGGCCGCACGTGCGCGCGGGCTCTCACCCGGCAGCGGGAGCACGGGAAGGTCTGGCGTCACTCCGGCGACGTCATCAGTGCCATCGGCGCGCAGACGCACGCAGTTCGGCATGGAAAACGTGAGGTGCGAATTCGGCAGCACGATGGGCGCGACGTCGTTCATGAAACCGCAGCCGGCGCCGAGCGTGTGAACGCCGACGGTGCGCGCGACGCCGGAGTCGCGGAGCAACGTGGTGAACGCCTCCGCGGACGACGCGGTCTGATCGTTGGTGAGAATGAAGACCTCACCGTTCCACGCGCCGCGCACCGATTCCGCGATGCTCGCCCAGTAGAGCGTCGCCGCTGAACGCGCATCGACGAGACCGGCATCGAGCGACCCCAGCGGCCCGCTGAAGAAGCCGGAGTTCGTGAGCCGCGTGCACGGCGACGAACCCCAGGCCCGCCGTTCCCTCCACACCCAGTTCATCGAGCACGGCCTGGTGGTGAGGCGCTCTTCGAAGCGCGCGCGTTGGGCTTCGAGCATCGAACGCGCGACCTCGTTCACGCCCGCGTCGAGCGCTGTGCGGAGCCCTTCGACTTGATGCTCGAGATACGGCGAACCCGCATCGCCCGTCGCGACCAGCAGCGGAGCGGAGGTCATCGACTTCGAGGTGAACGCGCGCGTGGCCCAGTCGCCGAGGTCGTTGCCTCCGCCGTTGCCGCCGAGATCGACGAGCACGGTCGCCACGCCCAGTTTCTTGAACGCGCGCAGTCGCGCCGCGAGCGTCTCGAGCCACACTTCATCGATGACGTCCGCGAGGTCTTCGGCGCGAACGCCTCCGTCGCGCTTCACGCGTTTGAACGCTGATGCACAAACGCCGGGGAACTCGTTCGCCCGAAATCGCGGAATGCGCACGATGCCGACGGTGCCGATGACGCCGGAGCGGAACGCGTCGCCCAGACCATCGCTGGTGAGCGTGAACGAGGTCAGCGTCTCGAACGGCAGCGAGAAGTTCACGCGCGTCGCGGGCACGTACCCGAGCGCGGCGCACGCGGTGTTCGCATCGCCCCAGCTCGACGGTTTCGGAGGTTCAGGCAGCGAAGGCGTCGGTGACGAGGCCGGCTTTCTCACCAGATGCCCATCGTGAAACGCGTTGATGAACGCATCGAACGCTGCGGTCGCTTCGAGGTCTGACCGCGCCTCGCGCAGCGCGCGTTCAGTGTGCGCATCGAGCGCGGGCAGGTCGACACCGCCTTCGGGCGAACCGAACCACGCGAGGTGCGAATACGTCGACTCGAGCGCGGCCTTGAGCGCGCGGTAGTCAGCGAGCCACGCGGTGCGATCGAACTTCTTCGGAGCTTCAGCGCGCGCGACACCGGCGAACGCCAGCATCACCAGCATCAATCGCGTGGACATTCTCGAAATCTACACGAGCGCAGTTGATGCCTTGTAGGCTCGGTGATGGCTCCGTAACTTGGGCGCCGTGATTCGCGCGTTCCTGATGACCCTGTTCTGCGCCGGTGCGGTCGGCTGCGCGTGTTCCAACACCTTGTCGCTCGGCGGTACCGATGGCGGGAGCGACGGTGGCAAGACCGGCGGTGGCAGCGGCGGCGGTGGTGGACACACCGGCGGAGGCAGCGGCACCGGCGGTGGCTTCGTCGTGCCCATGGGGCTTCAGGTGATCCCCGAGGCGCCGCAGACCATCACCGTGCAGGCCGGCGCGCAGACGCCGACGTTGAATTACTCCGCGACGAAGGACGGGTTGCCCGCGAACGTGACGTGGAACGTGACGTCGGCGAGCGTCGGTTCGGTAGCGCAGGGCCCGGCGCCGACGACAGTCTTCACGCCGACCGGCAACGCGGGCGGCACCATCACGCTGCGCGCGGCGCTCAATTCAGAGATCGTCGAGCGCACCATCATCGTGAAGCTCGAGTCGACGCAGAACGGCGCGGGCACGGGTGACGACGGGCAGATCCCCACGGGGGTCGGCGACCTGACGTCGGGCGGCGGCGTGGGCGGAGTCGGCGGCGAAGGCCTCGGCGTGGCGGTGACTGATCAGCCGACCATCACGTTGCTCCAGAGCGGCACCGGAGGCGGCGCGCTCTCGATGCTCTACCCGTACGACGGCACCGTGTTCCCGCGGCGGTTGCTCGCTCCGAACCTGATGTGGAGCTCGGCGGCGACCGACGCCGACGCGATCATGATCGAGCTGTCGACCACCACCGGTTCGTTCCACTGGTCGGGCATCTTCGGCCGGCCCGCGATTCTCGCGACGACGGGCGGGCCGTTCA
>JBEHYH010000445.1:0-5451 GCA_048498275.1 Myxococcota bacterium
GTCGCGTCGTTTGCGACAACGACGTGAACATGATCCTTGCCGGTGATTCGCCCGAACAGCTCGGCGAATGGCGCCGCCGCGCGGGCCGCCCACAGCGGCGTCGTCATGCGTGGAGCCTTCGCGCCCGTCGCTGCTTCCACCGCGTGCGCGATGTCGTGCACCGTCTTCCAATGACCGCTGAGCAGATAGTTGTGCCCGCGCTCGCCGTGTTCAGCGGCCGCGAGCAGCCCCGCGACGACGTCACGGACGTCGACCCAATCGAAACCGCCGGGCACCAACGACGGCATCCTCCGATGGCGCAGGTTCATCAACGCGCGGCCCATGCGTGACGGCGTGTAGTCGTGCGGCCCGATGATGCCGGTCGGGTTGACGATGACGCCATCGAGGCCCCGCGCGATGATGCGCTGAACCTCCTGCTCGCCGCGCCACTTCGAACAGTCATACGCGCCCATTCCCGCGCCTTCGGAGCGGTGGCTGCCTTCGTCGATGACGCCTCCGCGATACAGGTTGAAGGCGTGCACCGACGAGCAATGCACGAAGCGCCGCACGCCTGATTCGAGCGCCGCGCGCGCGGAGTTCGCCGGGCCTTGAACGTTGACGCTGCTGACGAGCCCGCCGCGATCTCCCGAAATCGAAATCATCGCCGCGAGGTGGAAGACGGTGTCGACGCCGGCGAAGCACCGCCGCAGCGACTCGAGGTCGCGCACGTCGCCTTCGACGCGTTCGAGCTCGAGGCCATCGAGCGACCTGGCGACCTCGCCGGGCCGCATGAGCACGCGAACGTGAGCGCCGCGATCGAGCAACGCGCGAACGAGGTTGCCGCCGACGTGACCACTCGCTCCGGTGACCGCGATGCGCATGCGGAGGACCGTATCTGACGAATGTCAGAATAGACAAACAGTTGTCAGTTTGCGGTCAGCACCGAGCGGAGCGCGGCGTTGAACGCGTCGGGCGCTTCCACCGGCACCGCGTGATGCGTGTCGGGAATCACGATGACCTTCGCGCCCGGAACCTTCGCGGCGAGCTCGTGTTTGCGGCTGATGGGCGTGTAGTCGCCGTCGGCGCAGAGGAGGGTGAGCGGCACCTCGAGCTCGCCGAGCCGCGACTCGACGGTCCACCCTTCGAGGGCGCGCGATTGTTCGACGTACACGCGCGGGTCGATGGTCGCGAGGTGCGCGCTGAACTGTCGTCGCAGCGCTTCGTGTTCCGCTTTCGGGAACAACTTCGGCGCGACCACGCGCGCGATGCCCTTCGGCCCGAGCGTCAGCGTGATGACCTTGCGCACGGCGAGCAGCATTCGTTCCTTGAAGTTGCGCGGAAGCATCGAGGCGAGCGCGTTCACCATCGTCACGGAGCGGAAGAGCTCCGGCGCGTCGAGCGCGAGCTGCAGCGACGTCATCGCGCCCATCGACAAGCCGACGAGATGAACGCGCTCGAGTTTCAGTTCACGCAGCGCGGCGGCGATGACGCGCGCGTGTTCAGCCAGCGAGAACGGCCCGAGGGGGTGCGCGTGGTCGACCGACTTCCCCGCGCCGGGGAGATCGAACGCGAGGCAGCGGAAGTCCTTCGAGAAGTGTTCGAGCTGAAACTGCCAGTCGCCGACATGGCTCCCGAGGCCATGGAGAAACACGATGGGCGTGCCGCTCCCGGCTTCGACGTAGTGGAGCTCGACCTCACCGATTCGCAGCGAGGGCATCAGTGATTCTCGAACCAGGCGGTGACGCGCTCAGGCGCGACGGACAGCCACTCGTGTGACGCGTCGTCGTCGATGACGAGCTCGGTGGTGAAGCCCTCGTCGCGCAGCTTGTCGAAGTAGTTCTGCGCGGTGAAGAGCGGCACCGTGAGGTCGAGCCGGCCGTGGAGGAACAACGTCGGCGGGTGATCGCTCGGCAACGACGGCGGGAGAATGCAGAGCGCGCCGGCACACGTCGCCCAGCTCGCGGACTCGATGGCCAGCGCGCGGAAACGGCCCGCGTAGCTGAGCGCCATGCGGCTGGTCATGTAGCCGCCGCTCGAGATGCCGGTCGCGTACCAGCGCGTCGAATCGAGGTGGCCGAAGTCGCCGCGCGACATCGCGTCGAACAGCGCGGAGATGATCTTCGAATCGGTGGTGAAGTCCCACGGGGCGCCGGTGTTGGTCTGCCACGCGAGGCCCGCCGCCGCGCTCGGCGCGATGACCACGAAGCCCTTCTCGAGCAGCAACGCCTGCAGCCGCGCCTGTTGGTAACCGCCGAAGAGCGTGTCTTTCGAAACCGTGCCCCAGGTGGTCGACGGCCCGAAGAAGCTGCCCTGGTACATGACGACGACCGGGTAGCCATTCGCCGGCGGCGGCGTGACCGGCGTCTGCCAATACACCTCGCGGCTCGCGAGACCGGCGGTGAGGTTGGTGATGAGGGCGGGGCAGGTGACGGCGTCGGGAGTCACCGTGCAGCGCGGCGTCGGAGTACCGGCATCGACGACGACAGTGACGACGCCTGCGTCATCGAGTTCCACTCCCGCGTCGATGATCGTGCCCGCGTCTTCGGTCTCTTGCGGTTCACCGGAATCGGGTGAGACCAGCGTGGTGCCGCAGGCGCTGAAAGCGAGGCCGAGAATGAGGGTCGTGCGCACACGGAGTCACGTAGCAGTTTCTTTCGATGCGTAGACAGGGTGCACCACCACGAGGCTCGGTGTGCGAGATTTTGTGCAGTACAAAATGTCGCCATGAAGATGGCGGAGCTCGTGATTGCCTCGGGAATCGACCGTTCGACGATTCATCACTATCGGAACCTCGGTCTTCTCCCGCCGCCGGAACGCAAGGGTCCGAAGCTGCATGTGTATGGCGACGCGCATCTCGCGTGTCTGCGCGACATCACGAAGCTGCGGCGCGACGGGCATTCACTCGAGGAGATCCGCGAGCGGCTTCGTCATCACCGGCGCACGCCGCTCGCTGATGAGCCGGTCTCGAATGATCCCGTGCGTGATCAGGTGTTGCGCGCCGCCGTGCCGTTGTTTCTGGAGCGCGGGTACGAAGGTGTGGAGCTGCGGGAGCTGCTCCGAGCCTCAGGCGTCGCGCGCGTGACGTTCTATCGGCACTTCAAGGGCAAGGCCGATTGCTTCTTGAGTTGCGTCGACGCGGTGCGCTTCTCGCTGGCCCCGGCGGGAGAGCGCGCGCTGCTGGGCCGTGAATTCGGCCGCGAGCTCGATCGCCGAATCACCGCCGTGCTGTCTCGCGCCCGCGGGTGGATCGATCTCACGCGGTTGTTGCTGCAGACCGAAGCGAGCGCAGACGCCGAGGTGTCCGGCCGCGCGCGCAAAGCGCTGCATCGCATGGTGACGAACGCCGAGCCGGCGCTCCGCCGTGGGCAACGGGCCGGTCGCGTTCGCGCCGGTGACACCGAGTTGCTGGCGTACCTGAGCTGGGGCGCGACGTTGTTCGCGGCCTACTGGCTCGAGCTCCGCGCGCCCCGCGCGGTGGATGAAGCGGTGCTCACCGCGACCGGCTTCGTCGCAAGTGCGTTGTCTCCGAGACGGAGAGACCCCGCGCCGCGATGAAGGTCTCACTTCCCGATGTACGGGGCGTGGCGGGAGCGCGTTGGCGGCGCGCGGACGCGTTCTCTTCAGTCACTCAGTTCTTCACGGCCAGCGTCGCGTCGCGCGGCGCGAACACCACCTGACACTTCTCGAACGTGTTCCCACACGCGCGGTCCAGCTCACCGCGCGTCGCGCAGCCCGGCGCGCCCGCCTCACATGCGTCGGGCAGAAACGCCCAGACGATCTGCAGCACGTTCTTCCGCTGTTCGGGGAGCGCGGCGAGGAACTCCTCGCGATGCGCGCGGAACACTTCAGGCAGCGTCACCGTGGCGCTTGCGATGCTCACGTTCTTGCGCACGAACCTCCGCGCGGCGTCATCGAGCTGCGCGTTCAACGTCTCGGTGTCGAACGGCGCGCCATCCAACACGCCTGAGCTCTTCGTGCCGTCGAACAACGTCAGCCACACGCGCGCGTCGCCGCAGCTCTCGAAGTAGTTCCTGGAGATCGCGAAGCGCGTCATGCGCGTGCCACCGATCGGCACCGCGTCGAGGTATGCGCTCGCGCTCGACGCCTGCGTGCCCCGCGCGTCGAGCAATTCGGCCAGCACCATCGCGTGGTACGCGTTGAGCCAGTACGCGAGCCGCGCTTCCACCGATTCAAAACGTTGCGGCGCCGACTCGGGCGAGACCGCGGCGAGTGACGAGACGAAGTCTTCGAGCGGTGCGTGATTCGCTTTCAACAGCGCGAGGTCGATCACTCCGCGCGCGTCGACCGACTTGAGCGCCTGCGCCAGCAGCGTCGGCGAATACGGCGGCGCTTCGCTCGGCACGTTCGCGGGCAGGTGCCCATCGACGTAGAGCACGAGCGCCGTCACCACCGTCATCAGACCCGCGAGTGCGAAGACGACGCGCCGAAAGAGCACGGGTCTTTCTTAAACGAACACACGAACGCCGGGCCGAAAACCAGTCTCGACCCGGCGCCCGCGTTGTCACTCACGTCACTTCTGCGACGCGCGCCGCCCCTGCGCCGACGGAGGCGAACTCGAAGACGCGGTCGCCTCGACCGGCACCTTCTTGAGCGTCGCCGTCGTCGACCCGGAGAACGCGACGAACGGCCGCATCTTCTCCAGCTTCTTCGGGCCGAGGCCCTTCACCTTGCGCAGCTCCTCGAGCCTGGCGAACGGCTTGACCGCGCGCAGCTCGATGATGCGCTTGGCGGCCTTCTCACCGACGCCCGGCAGCAGGTCCAGTTGCTGCGCGGTCGCGGTGTTGATGTTCACCACGCCGCTCAGCTCCTTCTTGGTCTTCGACTTCGCCGCGAGCGCGCTGCCCGCGCCCAACGCCATCACCGCCACCGCCACGTACGACGCCCACTTCCCCAGTTTGTTGGTCTTCATCTTCAGTGCGCTCCCAGCCCCACTTCGGTGTTGTTGTTGTGCGACGCCGACGACCCATTCGCCTGCGCGCGGTTCTCGTTCGCTTCGCGGACGTGCAGCTTCCCGTCCAACGGCAGCACGTCGAGGTACACGTTCAGGCTCCCATCGCGGTTCACCCACGCGGAGCCCGCCTTCACCCACAGCTTCTTCGTCTCGTTCTCCTCGCGGATTTCCTTGATGGAGAACACCTGCAACCGCTTCCCGACCTGCAGCATCTTCAAACTCCTTCCCAGAGCCT
Organism: Myxococcota bacterium; assembly: GCA_048498275.1. Classification (GTDB taxonomy): domain Bacteria; phylum Myxococcota; class Myxococcia; order Myxococcales; family Myxococcaceae; genus Archangium_A. The sequence continues at coordinate 5,187 of JBEHYH010000445.1, forward strand.
CCGGCTTCAGTGCCGGGGCGAGAGAGGGCAGAGCAGCCGTCGTGCCGGGCCCGCGTGTGAGGCAAATCAGCGTGTTGGGCGCGGCGTGCGTCTCGCCCGGCGCACGGTGTGTGGACGCTCCAGCGCTTTTCTCAAAGCGCGAGACGGCGCGCGTTTGTCGAGCGGAGCGGAGCGCGCGAAGTATGGTCTCGCGCACCCATGGCATCACCCGCTGTTCCTCATGACTGGCCCGCCGCGGGGCCGATTAATCTCTCCGTTCACGACC
>JBEHYH010000446.1:0-5428 GCA_048498275.1 Myxococcota bacterium
TTTCGTGCGCCCACGCCTGCAGCGCGCGCAGGACGCGCCGCGCCAGGCCGCGCCGTTGCGCATGACGCGCGGTCCGCATCACGAAGATCAACGTCGCGCGGCCTCCGCCTTTGTTCGTCGACATTCCCATGGCGTCAGCTCACTTGAAGAAGTGGCGCTTCACGATGTTCAAGAAGTCGTTCGAGAAGTTCGACATCTCGGTGTCGAAGATCTTGATGCGCGAGACGAACGAGTTGTACGCGATCACCGCGGGGATCGCGGCGCCCAGGCCGGCGGCGGTCGCCAGCAGCGCGTTGCCGATGGGCGCGGCGACGGTGGCGATAGTGGCGTTGCCCTTCTCGGCGATCTCATTGAACGCGCCGAGAATGCCCATGACCGTGCCGAACAGACCGACGAACGGAGCGGTGCTGCCGACGGTGCCGAGGAACGGAACGTTCGCTTCGAGCGTGGTGATCTCAGCGAGCGCCGCGCGCGTCAGTGAGCGTTCGACGTTCTCGATGCCGCCGAGCTTCTCGCTCATCGCCGCGCCGCCGCCGTCTTTGTGCTGCGCGAGCTTCGAGAGCTCTTCGTACCCGGCGCGAAAAACGCGCGAGATGGGCGAGCCTTCGAGCTTCTGCGACTCCGCGTAGATCGCGTCGAGGCGCGACGCCTTCCAGAAGATGTCGAGGAAGGCGACCGATTCGGTGCGCGCCTTGCGCAACTGGTTCCACTTCATCGCGATGAGCGCCCACGAATACGCGGACGCTGCTGCGAGAAGCACGAGCACCAGGAGCTCTACGGCCGAGGCGCTCTTCAAAACCTCCACGTAATTCATCGCTGCGAGCATGGGTCTCGTCGCGTAACACGCTGTCGCGGTGCGGCAAATGTGTGAATGTGAGACGATCGTTTTGCGTCGTGTGGCACCAAACCGGAATTAAGGAACCTCAATGCCCTCACATTCCCGATTTTTTTCGCTGGCGATGGTCGTGACGGTTTTCATGTCTGCGTCGGGCTGCATCTGTCTGCTGCCGAGCAGCCGGAGCGGCAACATCGTGCTGACGTGGACCTTCGATGGCCGCACCTGCGCGCAGCAACAGAGCTGGGCGGCGTCGCAGGGTTCGCCGCAGGTGGCGACGGTGACCGTCGATATCCCCGGGCAGACGTTGCAGAACAACGGCAGCTACCCGTGCACCAGCGCGGGCACCGACGGCATCGAGCTGACCAACTTCCGCGCGGGCGCGTATTCGTACACGGTGCGCGGCTGGAGCTCGTCGGGTGAAGAGCTGTACTCGACGTCAGGTTCCATCACCGTGAACGGTGACGTCGCGAACTCGGTCACGCTGCGCGCCGAAAAGGGCGGCATGGCGGTGCGCTGGCAGTTCTGGAACGGCTCGACCTACCTGTCGTGTTCGCAGGCCGGCGTCCTCAACGTCTACGTGAACCTCCAGGACAGCAGCGGCTTCTGGGTCTACGGCAACGGCGCCGGCTACCAGATTCCGTGCACCACCTCGTGGGGTGACGGCGTGCAGTTCCCCTGGTTGGCGCCTGACAACTACGTGATCGTCGTGCAGGGCTACGACACGGTGAACACGCTGTACCGCACCGACCAGAACAACCCGCCGTACGGCACGGTCACCGCGGGTGTGTTCCCCGTGGTCGACAGCTCCACGCAGATCGTGCTGCTGGCGCCGCAGTAATCAGTTCACCGGCCAGCGCTCGCCGAGGCGCGCGATGACCGTGGAGATGACCTGCGTCTCTTCACGGCCTTCGACCAGTTGGTGGCCCGGCCAGTCAGCGCGCTGCTCGTAGGGCGAGCACGCGTAGCCGGTGTCCTTGAGCTCCTTGTCGCCGTCACCGCAGGCTTCTTTGCCGTCGATGGTGGGCTTCCCGTAGAACGAGAGCGTGGTCTTGTTGCCTTCGGAGACGAAGCGCACCGCGAACCACGAGCCGATGCCGTCAGACACGAAGTTGCTGCCGTTGTTCCCGCGGCGCGACTGGCGCGCGCCCTTGAAGAAGACGACGTGGTTGTTCTCCGAGACGTCGGAGCGCTTGAACTCCTGGTAGCCGCGCTCGGTCATGTAGACCTGCACCGCCGCGAGGATGTCGTTCATCGGCTTGTCGAACGCGATGGTCGCGCCCGCCTGCGTGAGGAACTTCCGCGCCGTGCCATCGATGGGCTTCATCGCGGTGCACGCCGAGAGAAACACGACCGTCAGAGCCAGGATTTTGCGCATGGGTGCGCACTTAGCAGGCAAGGCTTCTGGTTGGCGCGCCGTGTGCTACGGCTTTCAGTCATGCGGCACGGCAGACACGCGGCGATCGGCGTCTTCGATTCAGGCGTCGGTGGGTTGACCGTTTTGAAGGCGCTGATGGAGCGGCTCCCGTTGGAGTCGACCGTCTACCTCGGTGACACCGCGCGTGTGCCCTACGGCACCAAGTCGGGCGAGGTCGTCACCAAGTACTCGCTGGCGTGCGCGCAGGCGTTGATGGAGTTCGATTTGAAAGCGCTGGTCGTCGCCTGCAACACGGCGTCGGCGGTCGCGTTGCCGGCGCTCGAAGCGACGCTCCCGATCCCCGTCATCGGCGTCATCACACCGGGCGCCGAAGCCGCGGTGAAGGCGACCCGGAGCGGCAAGGTCGCGGTCATCGGAACGCCCGGCACCATCGCGTCAGGCGCGTACCAGGCGGCGTTGAAGGCCGTGGCGCCGCAGCTCGAGGTGCATGCGAAAGCGTGCCCGTTGTTCGTGCCGCTCGCCGAAGAAGGCTGGCTCGAGGGCGACGTGCCGCGGCTGACGGCGGAGAAGTACTTGAGCGAAGGCGTGCTCGCGTCGGGCGTCGACACGCTGGTGCTGGGGTGTACGCACTACCCGCTGCTCGCGCCGGTCATCGCGAAGGTCGCCGGCCCGAACGTGACGCTGGTCGATTCAGCGTTGGCGACGGCGGAGCGCACCGCGCAGGTGCTCCGTGAGAAAGAGCTCACGCGGCTGGAGCGTGGAACCGTCGAGCGCCACTACCTCGTGACGGACACGCCCGCGCGGTTCGTGGAGGTCGGTGCGCGGTTCCTCGGCCGCAATCTGTCGGGTGCGAGGCAGATCGATCTGCAGATGAAGTGACAGCGGGGCGCCCCGGCGGGGCGGAGGGTTTCGGGACTTCCGGGAGGCCTTGCCCCGGCGGGGCGGAGGGTTTCGGGACTTCCGGGAGGCCTTGCCCCGGCGGGGCGAAGGGTTTCGGGACTTCCGGGAGGCCTTGCCCCGGCGGGGCGAAGTGTTCCGACACTCCCGCGTGACACCACCCTCAGCGGATCTTCAGCGCCGCGGCTTCGCCGATGTCGTCTTTGCGAGGAATCTGACCGGTCACCGCGGTGATGAGTCGCTCCGCGCGGCGGTAGAAACCGATCTTCGCGAGCGGCCAGTTCAGCCAGCCGGTGGTGATGCAGTAGTAGGTGTCGAACGGCGCCGCGTGGTGAATGCGGTGGTGATCGGGCGGCAGAATGAGGTGCAGCTTCTGCAGCACCTTGAGCACGCCCGGCGTCTCGTCCGCGTCGAGATGACTCCACTTGTGAATCTGGTTGGTCATCATCACCCAGAAGATCATCGAGCCGATGCTCACCAGCGCGAACAACGCCGGCGCTTCCCACCCTTCGATGGTGAGGGGGATGAAGAGCGCCGCCGCGGCGACCGGCACCGCGACGAGACAATTGGAGCCGTTGGTCTCGATGTAGTCGTGGCGGGTGATGGCCTTCGCGTCGACGTGGTGCTCGCGGAACGGGCGGATGAGCGCCTTGCCGAGAATCGGCATCTCCGTGGTGCCCCAGGTGTCGCCCAGCCAGTGCACGAAGCCCGAGACGAAGTCGGCCATCACGAAGCCCGCGCAGAGCGCCGCGACGATGACCCACGGGTACACGCTGGCGTACGGCCACGCCTTCACCCCGATGGCGATCGACAGCACCCAGAACGAGATGATGGCGAAGATCTCGACGGCGCGAAAAGTCTTCGAGTAGCCCGCCGCGAGCTCGGCCGCGTCACGTTGTTTGATGTCGACCTGCGCCATTGGAGGTGCCCCGTTTCTCACAGTTTCTCGTACACCGATTTCTTCTTCACCACCGGGTTGCTGAGCTTCCCGTCCTTGAACAGCTCTACGCGTTGACCGGTGGGCGTGGCCAGCCCCTTCGCGGTGCCGCTGAGCGGCTTGCTCCCCGGCGGGTGGTAGATGACGCGCATCAGCTTGCCGGTGGGAATGTTGCCGGAGTTGCCGTCGATGAGCAGGTACACGGAGTTGTCGCTCGAGAGCACGCGCTCGGAGTCGTTCACCGGGTCGAGCTCGGCGATCTGCTCGGCCTCTTCGACGCTGGTCGCGGTCTCCGGGTAGCCCGACACCTTCACCTTGAGAATCGGCTTGTGCGTGCCCTCATCGAGCGTGCGCGTGCCCTGGATGGTGATGACGAGATCCGCGCCGGTCTCCGCGGCCTTCTCATCGGCGAGCTTGAGCCCGGTGGTCTTGTTGTTGTCGGCGTCGATGAAGAGCGTGGCGTTCGCGCAGTGGGTCTTGCATTCCTCGCCCCAGGGGAGCTTGTCGAAGTCCAACTTGAAGGCGTAGTCGGTGCCCTGTGCGCCAGCGACGATGCGGGTCATCACCGGGCGATCGTCGTCACCGCTGCTCGCGGGTTTGTACGAAATGGTCGGTTTCTCCGCCGCCACGACGACGGTGGAGATGCACGCGACACTGAGCAAAATGCGAACGGACATGGGCTCTACGAAAGCAGACACGTTGTGGGTGCGCCAGATGCCGTTGGGGCCGATGAAGAACTTCGTGTACCTCGCAGGTTCGGCGGGTTCGCGTCATGCGTTCGTCATCGACCCCGCGTGGGACGTGAACGCAATCTTTGCGCAGCTCGACGTCGACGAACGCACGCTCGAAGCGGTGCTGCTGACGCACTCGCATCACGATCACCTCAACGGCGTACCGGAGATTCTGAAGCGCGTCGACGTGCCGGTGTACGTGCAGCGCGACGAGGGGCTGCGCGAGTTCGGCGAGGCGCGCCGTGAGGTCGAGCCCGGTGCGACGCTGAAGCTCGCGGGCACCGAAGTGAAGTGCCTCCACACGCCGGGTCACACGCCCGGCTCGCAATGTCTGTTCTGCGGCGGCGCGCTCTTCTCCGGCGACACGCTGTTCGTGAACGCGTGCGGGCGCTGCGATTTCCCCGGGAGCGACCCGCGCGCGATGCACGACTCGCTCTTCAACGTGCTCGGCGAACTCGCCGGCGAGACGAAGTTGTACGCGGGTCACGACTACGGCGACGTTGCGGTTTCGTCACTCGCGCGAGAACGCGAGCGCAACCCATACTTCCGGCTCCACGACGTCGAGGAGTTCGTGCGTTTCCGCATGCGGCCGAGAACCTGAATGCGTTTCGTCTGGCTGTTGATGTTGAGCGGGTGCGTGACGCTGCGGC
>JBEHYH010000447.1:0-5397 GCA_048498275.1 Myxococcota bacterium
GCTCTCGCATTCGCTCGCCACCGCGATGAGCGAAGCCGAGCATGTGCGGCTGGAGCTCGAAGAGACGATCACGGTGCGTGATGGTGAGCGTGATCTCCGTGAGAAGGCCGAAGCGAATCGCGACGAGGCGACGGCGCAGCTCGCGGCGCTCACCGCCGAACTGGAGACGCTGAAGGCGGCGCACGCCGCGCTCGGGGTGACGCTCGAAGAGGCGCGCGAAGCGTCACGTCAGGCGCTTCAAGAGAAGCAGGGCGAGCTCGAAGGCGTTCGCGAAGCGGGCCGGAGGGCGCTCGAAGAGAAGCAGGCCGACCTCGACGCGGCACGTGAAGCGGGGCGCAAGGCGGTCGAAGAGCGGCAGGCGGAGCTCGATGCGACGCGCGATTCCTCACACAAGGCGCTCGATGAGAAGCACGCCGAGCACGAAGAGAAATTGAAGGCGCTGCGCGCGCAGCAGCAGGGCGCGTTCGAAGAACAGGCGCGCGGCTACCAGGAGAGCCTCGAGAAGCACCGCGCGGAGGCGCAGCGGGCGCTGGCCGCGCGCGAAGAGGAGCTCAAGCGAGACATCGCGACGGCGGAGTCCCGCACCTCCGAGGTCGAGAAGCAGCGCGCGCGGCTCCAGACGTCGATCGAAGCGCACATGGCCGACGCGGAGGCCGCGCAGCGCCTGGCGAACGAGAAGTACGACGCCCTCGAGAAGCAGCGGCAGGAATTCAAGGTGGCCGCCGAACGCGCGCAGTCGGAAGCGCGTGGTCACCAGGTCGGCAAGCTCGCCGCGCAGAAAGAGCTCGACACGCTGTGGAAGGAGCTCGACGACCTCCGCAAGTCACTCGCGCAGGCGGGCGGTGAGTCGAAGGCGGCGAACGACGCCCGGGAGCAGGTCGAAGGTGAGCTGACGCGGCTGCGCGATCGCATCCCCCAGCTCGAGACTGAGCTGCAGCAGCTCAAGAACACCCAGCCGGAGCTCGAGCAGCTCCGCGATCGCGTGTCGGAGCTCGAAGGTCAGCTTCAGAACGCCATCGCGCAGGTCACGACGCTGGGCGTCTCGGAGCGCGAAGCGAAGCGGCAGTTGCTCGATTCGGAGCTGGTGATCGCCCAGGCGAAGGCGGAGCAGGCCGAGCTCGAAAGCGCGCACCGGGAATCGGCGACTTCGCGTGACGCGTTGGATGCCGAGCTCCGTACGTTGCGCGAGAAGTCGCGCGTCACCGAAGCGGAGGCGACGCGGCTGCGTGAAGCGCGGCTCACCAGCGACGAGGAACTCACCGAGCTCCGCAATCGCACCACGCTGCTCGAGGCGCAGTTGGCCGAAGCCCAGCGGGCGAGCCCGAGCGGCGATGACGAGGTGTCGGACCTTCGCCGCCGCCTGCCGGAGCTCGAAGCCGAGCTCGAGATCGCGCGCACCACGGCGCGAAACGACGTCGCCGCGGCCCAGGCGGCCCGCCAGCAGGTCGAAGAGCTGCTCCTCGCGTTGCGCGTGAAGTACGGCGATCTGCAGCATCAGGCGAACACCGCGAACGAAGATCTCTCCGAGGTGAAGGCGGAGAACGAGCTCCTCGAGCAGGAGACCGAACGTCTCTCGGCGCGCGTGGAGGAGCTGGAACGTGAAGTCGCCGCAGCGAAGGCCGCTCCCAGACCGTCGGCGCCAAGGCCCTCGGCGCCTCCCGCGATCGCTCCGGTCGTCGCCAATCGCGTCGTACCGCCGCTCGTCGACAAGCCCGACATCGTCGTCGGTCAGCTCGAAGAAGACGAACCGTTCGCGGGCACCGAAGAGATCCTGCTCCTGGACGAAGAGGCGACGGATCCCGGCAAGATCAAGAAGTGACGGTCTGGTAAGCACGGCTCGTGCGCCGCTGGCTGATTCCCGCGTTCGTCGTGCTGCTCGCGATTGTCGCGTGGGCGCTGTGGCCTTCAGACGATGGCCCGCAGCCTCACGAGCAGGACGCGCTTGAAGAAGCGCGCCGCGACGTCGAGCCGATTCAGAAGCAGGAAGCGCCGAAAGGCGCGCGCATCTCCGGAGTGGTCACCCGGGATGGTCAGCCGGTGGCCAACGCGCGCGTGTCGCTCAAGACCATCGCCCCGCTGGTGACGCTCACCCTGGACGATGGGCGCTTTCTCTTCGAAGACGTGCCGTCGGGGCCCGCGTATCTCGCGGCGTCGAGCGCCGAAGCGGCCTCCGAGGTCCACGGCCCGTTTCAGCTCACGCCCGGCGCGGTGTTCGAGAACGTAGAGCTCACGCTCGCGCCCTCGGTGCGGATCTCGGGGCGGGTGATCGACCTGCTCAGTCAGAAGCCGATCGCGGGCGCGCAGGTGGTCTCGCCGGTCAACGTCGCGCGCACCGACGCCGAGGGCCGCTTTCAGCTCACCGGCGCGCGGGCGCACACCTGGCTCGACATCACCGCCCCGGGTTTCCTCTCGCGCACCGAATGGGTCTCGCTCGAGCTCGCGACCAGCGGAGGAAAGCTGGATCTCGTGCTCACGCCGTCGTCGTACCTCGAAGGCATCGTGCTCGAATCAGGTTCGCCGGTTTCTGCGGCGACGGTGTGGGGCGAGCTCGCGGGCGGTCTGCGCAGCGGAGAGCGTTCGAAGAACGTCTTCACCGACAAGGACGGCAGGTTCAGGCTCGAGTGCGGCGCGGGTTCATTTCAGCTCTCGGCGGTGACGGTGCGGGGAATTCGCATCAAGGGCCCGGTGGTGAACGTCGCGGTCGGTGAGACGAAGAAAGATCTCGTGCTCGATTCGGGCGAGGTCATCAGCGCGTCGGGCACCGTGACGCGTGCGGGCGCACCGGTGGCCAACGCCCGGATCTCCGCCATCGACGCGCTCACGGAAGACGTGGCGGGCCTGGCGACGACGCAGGGCGACGGTCAGTTCCGCTTCGATGGGCTCTCTCGCGGCAAGTATGTGCTGCAGGTACGCGCGGGCGAGCTCACGGCGAGCGCCGGGCCATTCGAGCATCGCGGCGATGGCGTCCCGTGGACCGTCGAGTTGCCTCAAGGGGGCACGCTGCGTGGGCGCGTCGAGCCCCCGAGCCCCGGCGTCGTCGTCCGCTGGCGTTCTGGGAGCTGGTCGGGCCCCTCGGCGCACACCACGACGGCGAGCGACGGCTCATTCCGTTTCGAAGGGTTGCCCGCGGAGCAGCTCACGCTCGATGCCGAGGGCCCGGAAGGCGCCGCGACGGCGCGCGCGAAGGCCGGGGAAGACGTCGTGCTCCGCCTGCAGCGCGGAACGGTGGTGGTGAACCTGCGCGACGACACCGGTGTGCCCATCACCGACGGCGTGTTGTCGGCGCGGAGCCTCGAGACCGGCACGACGAAACGGCAGTTCGTGCTGGCGCCCGATGGTGTGGCGCGGCTCGAGCTCGCGCACGGTCGGTGGTCGCTCGGGCTCGAGGTCGCGGGCCGCGGCCGCAGCCAGGATGTCGAGGTGACCGTCGGTGACGCGGGCGCGACGGCGACGCTGATTCTCGAATCGTCAGTGGCGATCTCCGGGCGCGTGCTGGCGCGCGACACCTCGCTGCCGCTTCAAGGCGCGCGCGTCGAAGCGTTCAGCGGCGTCATCGGCCGCGGTTCGCGCGTGTCCGTGGTGACCGATGCGCGGGGCGAGTACCTGCTGCCGCCGGTGCCGCGCTCGGCGAACGTTCGCGTGGCGCGGGAGGGCTTCAACGAGCAATGGCGTCGCGCAGCCGATGGCGCGCGGTGGGACGTCACCCTCGACCCCCTCAAGGCGGGTCAGACCGCGCGCCCCGACATCGAGCAGTTCGAAGGCGTGGGCATGACGCTGGAGCTGCGCAACGGCGCCGTCTTCGTCGCGCAGGTGAGCGAAGGCGCTCCGGCCGAGCGCGCCGGGGTGCAGCCGGGCGACGCGGTGCTCGCGATCAACGCCGAGCCGACCGCCGGCAAGAACCTCAATGAGGTCGTCTCCCTTATTCGTGGCCCGGCGGGCACGCCCGTGACGCTCACCTTCGAGCGCGCGGGCCGCCAGTTCGATCTCACCATTCGCCGCAAACTGCTGACGCTCTGAATGTCTCGAACTTCGCGGCTCCTCGAATTGATGCAGGTGCTCCGGCGTCATCGCGCGCCGGTGAGCGGCGCCGAGCTCGCGAGCAAGCTCGGCGTGTCGTTGCGCACGCTGTACCGCGACATCGCGACGCTGCAGGAACAGGGCGCCGAGATTCAGGGCGAAGCAGGCCTCGGCTACATGCTCAAGCCGGGCTTCACGCTGCCTCCGCTGATGTTCTCGATCGACGAGATCGAAGCGTTGGTGCTGGGCGCGACTTGGGTCTCGCGGCGCACTGAAGATCGTCTCGGCGACGCGGCTGACAACGCGCTCGCGAAGATCCGCTCCGTGCTGCCCTCGGAGCTGCGCGAGTACGTCGACTCGTCTGCGCTCACCGTTCCTCCGGCGTTCGATGCGAAGCCGTTGGGCGTCGATCTCACGCAGATCCGCATCGCGATGCGCGGCGAGCAGAAGATCGTCATCGGCTACCGCGACGGCGCCGACAAGGTCAGCAAACGCACGGTGTGGCCGTTTCTCGTCGGCTTCTTCGATCGCATTCTGTTGATGGTCGCGTGGTGCGAGCTGCGCCGCGACTACCGCTCGTTCCGCATCGATCGCATGTCTGAGCTGAAGCTGCTCGATGAGCACTACCCGCGCCGTCGCGCGGAGATGGCCGCCGACTGGCGCAAGCGCTTCGCGAACAACGCTGCTGACAAGAACTGACAGGTCGCCGCCGTACATCTGACGCACCTCAAACAAGGAGCGTCACATGCGCAGTTTCGAAAACCTGTTGTTGGCCGTCCGCAGTCCGCAAGAGAGCGCGAAGCTGTACGAGCAGTTGTTCGACGGAAAGCCGGTCGAGAGTTCGCCGAACTTCGTGCTCTTCGTTCTGCCGAACGGGTTCAAGTTCGGGCTGTGGGCCGCGCACGATGTTCAGCCGAAGCCGAACAACCCCGGAGGCAGCGAGCTCTGTTTCATTCAGCCTTCGCGCGAGGAGGTGCTCGTTCGCTTTGAAGAGTGGAAGAAACTCGGTCTGAAGGTGCTGCAGGAGCCCGTCGAGATGGACTTCGGCTTCACCTTCACCTGCGAAGACTCCGATGGCCACCGGCTGCGCGCGTACATGCTCGCGGAGAATCCCCAATGAAGTTCACTTTCGCTCCCCAGGGGCCGTTTCAGCTTCGTGAGTCGAGCAGGTTCTGGTGCAACTTCGCGCCGGCCTCGGGCGCGGGGTGCGCGGTCGGTGACTCACTGAACGTCGCGTTCTTGTCTGATGACGGGTTCGAGCCGCGTGTGGTGCGGTTGGAACAGAAGGGGAACCTGGTGACGCTCGAGGCGCGCGATGCGGCGGCGAGAGATCAGGCGTTGCGCATCTTCTCGCTCGATGTCGATGCGACGCCGTTGAAC
>JBEHYH010000448.1:0-5383 GCA_048498275.1 Myxococcota bacterium
GCTCAACGGCTGCATGAAGGAGCTCAAGCCCGATCTGCAGAAGCTCATCAAGTCGTTCAAGTCGACCGACTACAAAGAGATCATCGCGAAGCTCTCGAACGATCTCGCCGCGGGGCTGCTGCTCAGCCGCGTCGCGGTCTGTGCGGCATACGAGAAGGTCCCCGGGCTCTCCGGCCCGCTCGCCGACATCGCGCAGAAGGGCCGCGACATCCGCGGGCCGCGCACCGCCGCGTACTACGCCATCGTCGACGCGCTGGCCGACGCGCTCAAAGACCGCCCGAAGATGGTGCTGCAGCTCGAGAACTTCATCCTGTGGGACGACCAGAGCCTCCCGCAGCGCTACCGCAACGAGTTCAGCTTCAGCGGCAGCCTGCCCACGTTCGTCGAAGACACGCGCTCCAAAGGCGCCATCGCGTCGACCAGCAAGGTCGCAGACGGCGTGAAGCTCGTCTTCAAACACACCTCGTACACGTACCCTGAAGCGAACTGCGTCGACGACAAGTACCACCCGCTCCGCATCGAATCGAACGGGCAGATCACGTACGCGCAGCACTGCACGTACACCGGCAAGATGCTCACGCAGAACACCACGCCCGACCCGCTCATCGTCTCGCCGGAGCTGACCACCGGCATCAAGGCCGGCACCTACGTGAACGCCCGTGAGCTCAGCGGCCGCGCGAAAGACGGCACCTGGTTCGGCTCGGTTGACTTCACCAAGAAGAGTGCGTCAGACAAGAAGATCGAAACGTTCTACGGCTTCGATCTCTGAAGCCCGTTAGGAGCAGTGCATGAGCGCCGACATCCTTCTCTACGACGGGCACTGCCGATTCTGCATCGCCAGCGCGAAGGCGTTGGAGACCCGCACCGGCGCTCCGCTCACCCTGACCTCGTTTCGCGACGTCGACGTGGGCACCTGGGGGCTCACCATCGATGACTGCGAGAAGCGCATCTATCTGGTGATGGAAGACGGGCGCGTGGTCGGCGGCGTCACCGCGGTCGTGCAGACGCTGCGGCGCCGCTGGTTCGGGCCGTTCCTCAAGGTTCTGCTCCTGCCGGGCCTGCTTCAGATTTCAGACGCGGTGTACCGCCTGATCTCGAAGTACCGCTTCAAGCTGATGGGCCGAAAAGAGCCCTGCACTGACGGCAGCTGCTCCATCTATCAGTAACCGTTGGGACTACCGCTCCCCGTTCCATGCGTTATTGAAAACGCATGCGATACGACAACTCCTACTCCCTGACCGGAGCCGTTCCTCCCGGCGCGCTGCAGGACTCGACGCGCACCTTCATGAACCGCGTCTACGCGTGGATGGCGGGCGGTTTGTTCCTCACCGGCGCCGTCGCCTGGGGCGTGGCTTCGAACGAGACGCTCTTCTCCGCGCTGGCGCCCTACTTCCGAATCCTCGCGCTCGTGCAGCTCGCGGTGGTGTTCGCGTTCGTCTTCCTGCAGCAGCGCGTCTCCGGCGCGGTCGCCGCGGCGATGTACCTGGCCTACGCGGCGCTCACCGGCGTCACCTTCTCGGTGCTGTTCTACGTCTTCAGTCTGGGCTCCATCGCCGGAGTCTTCGCCATCACCGCCAGCAGCTTCCTCGCGTTGAGCATCTTCGCGACGGTGACCAAGCGTGACCTGTCGGGCTGGGGCACGTTCCTCTTCATCGGCCTCATCGGCATCGTCATCGCCGGCATCGTGAACATCTTCCTCGGCTCGGGGCTGATGGGCTTCGTCATCGCCTGCGCCAGCGTGCTCGTGTTCGCCGGTTTGACGGCGTACGACACCCAGAAGCTGCGTCAGATCCACGCGGCGAGCGGGTATTCGAACTCGGCGACGCTCCCGATTTCCGGGGCGCTCACGCTGTACCTCGACTTCATCAACCTGTTCCTCGCGTTGCTGCGGCTGTTCGGCAATCGCCGCAACTGACGTCGAGTGACTGAAGTTGTCCGCCCCTCGGTGGCCTGTGTCGCCGAGGGGCGTTTCTTTGTTCAGCGCGCGGAGAGGTGGTGCTGGGCGATGCCAACCGCCGCGATCGCGCCTGACGTGTCTCGTATGGGCGTGCTCAGTAGACGGCGACCTGGCGCGGTTCGAACCTGCTCGCGCGCTGCATGAGGCGCACGAACTCTTCGCGCTCGGCGTTGCCCTGCGTCGCGTCGCTCGCGAACTCGGCGATGGTCGACAGCGACCAGCCTTTGATTTCAGTGCCGCGCATCACGTCGGCGGCGAGCGCCACGGCCGTCGCGAAGCGGAAATCGGCGGGCATCTCGCGCAGCGTGTTCGAGACCGCTTCACGCTTCATCTCGTCGTCGAGCTCGAACACCTCACTCGAATCAGGCAACTGACCGCGAACGAAGACCTTGCCCAGCGGCGCGTTCTTGCGCGTGAGCGTCACTTCGTAGAGCGCGGTCACCTGGTGCCCCGCTCCGAGCTCGCCTGCGTCGACGTCGTCATTGCGGAAGTCTTTGTCGGCGACCTCGCGATTCTCGTAGCCGAGCAGCCGGTACGACGAGACCACGTCGGGATCGAACGCGACCTGCACTTTGGTGTCTTTGGCGATGACCTCCAACACCGAGGTGAGCTGCGTGCCGAACACGCGCTCGATGGCCTTCGCCGAGTCGATGTACAGCGCCTGCCCGTTGCCCTTGTCGGCGAGCTGCTCGAGCGAATTCCCTCGGTAGTTGCCCATGCCGAAACCGACGGTGGTGAGCGTCACGCCCTCCGCCACGTAGTCGTGAATCGCGTGGAGAATCGCGTCGTGCCCGACGGTGCCGATGTTGGCGTCGCCGTCGGTGAGCACGATGACGCGCGAGGTGTGCCCCGGGCGCACGTCGTGCACCGCGAGCCGGTACGCGAGTTCCATGCCTGAGCCCATGTTGGTGCCGCCGCCCGCGCGCAGCCGATCGATGCCCGCGACGATGGCGTTGAGATTCGCGGCGCTGGTCGGCGGCAACACGACCTCCGTCGAACCGGCGTAGGTCACGAGCGCGACGGTGTCGTCTTCTCCGAGCTGCGCGGCCAGAAACCGGAGCGCCTCCTGCGCGAGCGGCAGCTTGTCAGGCGAGTTCATCGAGCCGCTGACATCGACGAGGAACACCAGGTGCGCCGGTTTGCGCGCCGCCTGTTTCACATGCTTGCCCTGCAGCGCCACGCGCAGCAGCGTCTTCGTTTCATCGAACGGCGAAACCGCGCCATCGACCCGCACCGCGAACGGCGCGCCCTTCGGCTCGGGGAGCTCGTAGTCGAAGGCGTTGACCCACTCTTCGACGCGGATGTCTTGCGGCCGCGGGCGGGCGCCCTGGGTCACCAGCGCGCGCATGTACGTGTACGAGGCGGTGTCGACGTCGATCGCGAAGGTGCTCAGCGAGTCTGCGCGGGCATCGACGGTGCGCTGGGGCGCGGGCGTCTCCGGGTCGGCGAAGCTCTGGAGGCCCTTCTTCTCGAGCGCCGCGTACGACGGCGTACGAGGTGTCACCCACGCATTGCCCACCAGCGCGTCGGCGCTCATGCCGAACAGCGCTCTGAGGTTGTCGCCGAACAACGTGGCGACTCCGAGGAACAGCAGCACCGCGGTGAGGAGCCCGACGAAGAGTTTTTTCATGGTGCGCGCATGGTGCGCGCGCACGCTCGACTCGAAAATCGGGCAACGGGAGGTCGGCCTGATGACCGTCGGGCGTTCGACCGATAAGCCCCAACTACAGACGCTCGTCGCGGACTGAACGTCCGGCTGTTTCCTTATGATTTTTGACCTGTTGTTGAAGCATGAGAGTGGTGGCTTCTGAATCCGCTAGCAAAGCGAGGAGTCTCGGCAGTCGGTCTGCATCCGCACGAGGCAAGCGCAGCGGGCTCAGTCGACCTTGTTTCCATGCCGCGTCGAATTCATCCGCCGTTGAGTGCATTGCTTCCAAGAATGCCGCGGTGTGCTTGTGGCTTACCGTCAGGTACTCGTCGAGGAGTCCCTCAGTCACGACATCGACAAAAAAACGTCTTCCGGTAGCGCTGCGATACTCGACCGACGCTGAGCGAACACGCTGAGGTACCAGTTGCTTGGTTTCTGAGTTCCATCGAACAGCGCACAGCTCGCCACGGATGACGACGAGCGGTTTTTCGAAAACCGCAAACGGCGGACGGCTCTTTGTGAAGTGCTGATCGATGTTGTCGATGCTCCCTTCAACCCGACAAACCACCGACTTCACCGTATCGAACGCTTGATCTTTGCCTTTGAGCGTCGCGACGTTGAATGCACAGCCGTCAGTCTTGAACGATGCAAGCACCGCCACCTCGTCGCGCGCCCTGCGAATCGTCATCAGCGTTTCGGCGAGCTCGTTCCCCAGGCACTGTGGGCTCGTGGAGAGTTCGTCCTTCACAAACAACACCCAAGGCTCTGGCGCGTATTTGCACTCGACGACGAAGCGAACTTCGAGCCGCGTATCGATTGCCGCTCTCATCATCGAGGCGGTTACATCCACTTCAAGCGGATCACCGTCCTGCTGCGGTACGCGCCGTCCCTGAATCGTCTCAAAACCGTGTCGCTCGAACACCTCACGAGTTTCGAACTCCAGCGGATATCCCTGCGTTTTGAGCCACTCCGCGACACGCTCTTCCAGGGGACGCTGCTCCTCGTCCTTCTTCGCTTCCGGTTTCTTGCTCACGAAGTCAGAGACTAGCTGCAACGGCAGAGCTGACTCAGCGTCGCTACTTGTTCTTCTCGATCGGCAGCTTCATGCGCAGCCGCTCGACGACGCGGCCGTTCTTCAGGTGTTCGCTCACGATCTCCTTCACGTCATCTTGCGTGATGGGCCCGTACCAGACGCCCTCGGGGTAGATGACCGCCGCGCAGCCGCGCTCGCATGCATCGAGACAGCCCGCGCCGTTCGCGCGCACGCCGCGAACATCTTGCGCGTCGATCTCCCGCTTGAACGTCGCGCGCAGCTCTTCGCCGCCCTTCGCAGCGCACGAACCGCGCGGCGCAGTGTCTGGTCGACGATTGGTGCAGACAAAAAGGTGTCTCTCGTACGGAGGAGCCATGGAACGCCTCACTTAACGCAGCCCCTTCGTTTTGCCGCGTTCCGAGCGCCGCGTTGCCTGTTGGTGCGAAGGCGATTTTGCACCTCCGCGCTCGGGAAAATCCGCCCGTCCTCAGCGCAAGTTGATCAAAGAATCACACGCACAATCAGCAAACAACCGATCGCCGATCGATCGCCCAAAACAACTGGCCATGAAAAGTGATGTAGGGTCATTACTGCTCAAATCAGGGCGTCTTCTGGCACCCGTCGATCTGGCGATCTCCCGACCGATCTCCCGAGCCGATTTACCGCTTCGGGCCGAGTTTTTCGCGGTTTGCTACATGTCTGAAACACCCCTAACCGTAGGGGATTGGTTGAAAATTTGACACAA
>JBEHYH010000449.1:0-5378 GCA_048498275.1 Myxococcota bacterium
GGTCAATCACCCGGGCAAGGTGCTGCTCTCGCTGCTCGCGCTCGGGGTGGTGTCGGGCTGGCTCACCACCAAGCTCACCATCGAGTCGGATCAGCTCTCGTTGATCAGCCAGGACCTCCCCGAGGTCAAGGCGGTCAAGCGCGTCATCGACATGGTCGGCGGCGCCGGTTTTCTGCAGCTCGCGTTGCGCGGCGACGACCCGGAGACGCTCAAGAAATTCGCCGACGCCATCGCCGATGAACTCAAGGCCGCGAAAGACCCCGACGGTCAGCCGTACGTGCGTTCGCTCACGTACAAAGTGCCGGTCGAGTTCATTCAGGAAAACATGGTGCTCTTCATCCGCACCGAGGACCTGATCGAAGGCAAGAAACGCATCAACGCGTACATCAAAGATCAGATTCGCCTGGCCAACCCGTTCCGCATCGAGCTGCGCAAGACCGAGCCGGTGAAGCTCGACCTGTCGGACCTGATTCAGAAGTACAGCGCGGTCGGCAAGAAGAGCATCCGCGACGACTACTACATCTCTGACGACGGCAAGATGGTGATGCTGCTGATCAAACCGATGTGGAACTCGACGCTGCTGCCGCGCACGCGCGACTTCGTGTCGGTCATCACCGGTGACGCGCCGATGGGCACGCCCATCACGAAGGGTCTGCTCGCGAACGCCGCGAAGAAGGCCGGCATCGAGGTCGTCGAGGACTACACGTTGATGGGCGACAAGAAGAAGGTCGCCGTCGGTTTCACCGGTTCGTACAAGACGTCGGTCGACGACAACTACGTGATGCTGGAGTCGCTCGATGACGTGTTCGTCTTCGCCTTCGCGTTCATCACCATCATCACCATCGCGTTCTTCCGCAAGTGGGCTCCGACGGTCATCGTGATTTCAGGCATGGCGCTCGGCACCGTGCTGACCATGGGCTTCGCGAAGGTGACGCTCGGCGAGCTCAACATGGTGACCAGCATCATCGGCGCCATCTTGATGGGCTTCGGCATCGACTACGGCATTCACTTCATCTACCGGACGCGCATCGAGCTCGGCACCGGCAAGACGTGGGACGAGGCGATTACCGCGGCCATCATCAACGCGGGCCGCCCGGCGCTCATCGCCGCGATCGTGACCGCGGGTTCGTTCTTCGTGCTGCTGGTCTCTGAATTCCGCGGGTTCTCTCAGTTCGGTTTTCTCGCGGGCTTCGGCACGTTGATCATCGGCGTGACGCTCTTCTCGTGGAGCCCCGCGGTGCTCTCGCTCGTCGGCCACTGGCGGCCTGACATGCCCGCGAAGCTCATCGGCGTGATGAAGCCGCCGCCGCCATCGATGGTGACCGGCGAGCTGCGCATTCCGAACCCGAAGTTGATGCTCGCCATCGTCTCGACGCTGGTCGCCGTGGTCTGCGCGTTCGCCGTGCCGTGGACTGACTTCCCGATCCCCAAGGATCGCGAGATGACGATGTGGGAGCGGCTCAAGGGCGGCGTGCGCTTCAACTACAACACCCGCGCGCTCGCTCCGGTCGATCAGCCGTCGATCAAACTGCAAGACGAGATCAACCAGCGCTTCAAGATCAGCTCCGACCCGATCGCCGTCTACACGAAGGACATCGAGGGCGCGAAAGACATCTGGTACGCGATGACGAAGAACCCGAAGACCGAGTTCAACGTCGATTCAGCGAAATACCCGACGGTTGATCAGGTCGTCAGCATCTACACGTTCACGCCGCCGCCCGAGACCGCCGAAGCCAACGCCAAGGTGCTCAAGGAATGGCGCGAAGAGCTCAAGGACATCCCCGTCGAATCGCTGCCTCCTGAAACGCAGGAAAAAGCCGCGTTCTTCATGAAGGTGCTCGCGAAGGAACCGTTCGACGTCACCGGCGTGCCGCAGGTCTACGCGGAGCAGTTCGTTCACCTGCCGACGACCAAGCCCGAGAACCACGGCTACCTCACGTTCATCTACCCGAAGGTCGACCTGTGGGACGGCAAGAACCTGATGGTGTTCGCCGACGAGACCAACCTCATCGAAGGCGTGAGCGGCACCAAGTACCAGTCGGCCGGCCTGGCGATTCTCTACGCGAAGCTCGCGCGCATCGTGTTGTTCGACGGCAAGTTGACGGTGTTGCTCGCCGCGTTGTGGATTCTGGTGATGCACTACCTCGACTTCCGCAGCGTGAAACTCGCGCTGGCGTCGGTGCTGCCGCTCGGAGTCGGGTTGTGGATGATGCTCGGCATTCTGAGCATCACCAATCACCGGTTGAACTTCATGAACCTCGTGATTCTGCCGATTCTGTTGGGCTTCGGCGTGAGCCACGGCCTGTACCTGCTGCATCGTTTCCTCGAGGGCACGTCGCCGATGGTCGCGCTGCGTTCAGTCGGCGCGGCCGTGGCGTCATCGACGCTCACCGCCATCGCCGGCTTCGCGTCGCTGTTCTTCGCGCAGCATCAGGGTCTGCGGAGCATCGGTTACGTCGCGTGCGTCGGTCTCGGCACCACGCTCATCGTGAGCTTCACGGTGTTGGCCGCGGTGCTGCAGATCATCTACGACAAGCGCGGCGCGCAGCAGCTCGGCGAAGAGAAGTGACGCTCACGCGCTTCGCAGCACGACCAGCGTGATTTCGGCTGGAGTCGCGAGCCGCATCGGCGGGCCGGAATGGCCGGTGCCGTTGCTGACGTAGAGAGACGTCTCACCGAACTTCGCCAGCCCGGCGACGACCGGTTGCCCTGCGCGGAGCAACCAGCCCAACGGCCACAGTTGACCGCCGTGCGTGTGACCCGAGAGTTGAAGATCGACGCCGCGCTGCTGCGCTTCTTTCACCGACTTCGGTTGATGCGCGAGCAGCACCAGCGCGTGCCGTTCGTCGCGGCCGGCGAGCGCGCGCGCGAGGTCTTCGTGAAAGCCCTCCGCCGCACCGGTCGGGTCGGAATCATCAGTGCCCGCGAGGTCGAGCGATGGCGCGAGCGCGACGCGTTCATTCCTCAACACGCGGATGCCGAGCGACGACAGATGCGCGCACCAGTTCGCAGGGCCCGCGAAGTACTCATGATTGCCGGTGATGAAGAAGCTGGGTGACGTCAGCTTCGCGAGCGGCGCGACCTCGTCACGAAGATGATCAACCGGGGCGTCGATGAGGTCTCCGGTGATGACGACTGCATCGGGCGAGAGCGCGTTGGTCGCGTTCACGACCTTCTCCATGAACGCGCGGCCGTTCGTCGGCCTGAGGTGCACGTCTGACAACTGCGCGAGGGTGAAGCCATCGAGCTCCACGGGGAGTTTTCGCAGCGGAATCTCGACGCGCTTCACGCGAAATCTGCGCCCGTCGATGGCCGCGATGAGCGCCAGACTTGCGCTCACCATCAGCGCGACTCGCGGTGCGCCTCCGAACAGCTCGCTCACGCCGAGCGACAGCGTCAGCAACACCGAGAACCCGAGCCACAGATACGCCGGCGTCATCCACCACTTCGAAATGCGCGGCGGAGCGACGCGGCTGCCGGCCACCGCGAGTGGAACGCTGGAACCGAGCGCGATGATCAGCCACGAGGGGATGAACTCCGACAGCCGCAACCAGAGATAGAGATGTTCGACACCGACGACGAGCGCGACCGAGACGAACGTTCCCACGAGCGGCTTCCAGCGTTTCATGGCGCGCCTCAGAGGTTGAACTTGCCGCCGACCGGCACGTCGTCGGAGTACGTCGCCTCGCCGCCGATGAGCGTCGCCAGCTTCGCGGTGAACGCCTTCGACGCCTCGCTGTTGAAGTTCGCGGCGTGCGCCTCCTTCGAGAGCCAGCCCTCGGTGACCTGCACGACATCGCGGTTCGCCGCCGAGCGTGAGACGAAGAAGAAGACGCAGCTCGGGTTGTTCGCAGGGCCATCGGGGCGCGCCGCGCTCAGCAGCGCATCGACCAGCTCGTCGCCCTTGCCCGCGCGGGCAGTCATCGTCGCGTGAAATCCATACGTCGCTTTCATGGTGTTCTCCTGGGGTTGGTGTTGCGTTGAACTTCAGAGCGCCGCGAACGCCGCGAGGTCGCGTGCGGTGTCGTGGCTGACGTCGCGGCAGATGACGGGGAAGATCTCGATGCCGTGCACGGTGCCTTTGATTTCGCGGCAGCGCGCGGCGACTCCGTTGCGCGAGAGCAGCCGGTAGAAGTCGACGCCTTCATCGCGGAGCGGATCGCACTCGTTGACCTGAATCACCGTCGGCGGCAGCCCTCTGACATCATCGGCCATCGCGAAGCTCGGCCACGCGAGCGGGTTGCGCTTCTCGAGCTCGTCGATGCCGTACGCCATCGCGCCACGGTTGTTGTGCAGGTCGAGGAAGAGCCCGTTGTTCTCCACCGACGACGGCGTCGAAGGCCAGCGGCCCGCGAGGTACGGCGACATCGCGTAGAGGCCCTTGATGAGCCCGATGTCTCCATCGCGGAGCAGCGTGAGGCCGGTGGCGAGCGTGAGATTTCCCCCGCCGCTCTCTCCGGCGACCACCACGCGCGACGCGTCGACGTCGAGCTGCGCCGCGTGCGAACGCACCCACTTCACGCCCGACACGCAGTCATTCAACCCCGCGGGGAACGGGGCGACCTCTGGCGCGCTCGACGCGATGAGCGCGTTACGGAAGTCGACCATCGCCACCGCCACACCCTGCGCCGCGATGAGCCGCGCCCAGGCGCGATAGAGCCCGTCGAAGCACGACCAGAACTGCATCGCGCCTCCGTGGAAATAGACGATGCAGGGCACGCGCTCACGGGTGTCGGGCCGCGTGAAGAGCACCTTCACCGTGTTGCCGTCGGGCGACGACACGAACTCGTGCGTCGAGATTTTCAAGCCACGCGACGGAGCGACGTCTTCAGTGTCCATCGCGGAGAACATCGCGGTCTGCGCGGCGTACGCCTGACGCGCGGCTTCGGTGCCGGCCTCGGCCAGCATCACGCCGCGGCTGGCGACGTCACCGGGGTTCGGCGCGTCGGGCATGGCTCCGAAGGCAGCCTTGATGCGGGGGTCGATACGAGGGTCGTTGGCGATGCGAGACATGTGCTTCCTCCTGGTTCGCCGCGAGAGCGCGGCTGACACGAAGGAAGATAGGTTTCGTCATCAGGACTCTCTATAATTCGTAGTCCACACTTCATTTGCAGGAGTCCTGATTGAGCGACCCACTCTCGGAAGTCATCGCGCTGCTGCAGCCGCGCAGCGTTTTCTCGAAGCGCATCAGTGGCGCGGGGGCGTGGGGCGTTCGCTATTCCGCGTTCGGCCAGCCGAGCTTCTGCGTGGTGCTCGAGGGCCGCTGCCGGCTCGCCGTCGAGAAGCAGCGCCCCATCACACTCGAGCAGGGCGACTTCGTGCTGCTGCCGACCATATCCCATCCATCGCAAATGGTAGCACGACAAGCTGACCTTCGG
>JBEHYH010000450.1:0-5375 GCA_048498275.1 Myxococcota bacterium
GAGCATCTGGCCCGTCGCATAGCCGGCTCGAAACGCGCGACTCCGGCCGAACGCGCCGTCGCGAGGCCGCTGATCGGCGGGCACCTTCAAGCTCTGCAACACCGGTTTGAGCTGCCAGGCCTCTCCGGTCGAGGTCTCGGTCACGATGTGCAGCAGGCGATTCTTCACCGGCACGAGGTAGCCGTACGCGAGCACGTGCCGGCCGTACTTGTCGGCGTGCGCTCCGCTGTTCTGCAGTTCGTAGCGAGCGGCCGTCAGTTCACCGAGCTCGATGATGGTGTGCAGGTTCTTGCCGTTCGGCCTGGGCACCAGCTCGTGCCCGATGGTCGGAGCGAGCTGCCGCACCAACGCATCGATGTCGTCGCTGGTCATCGTCTCGCCGTTCTCGGCGCGCGTCTCCGCGACCATCGTCAGCACGCCGGTTTCGTCGGTCGCGAGAAGCCACAAGCCCGGCATCGTCTGCTTTCGCTTCGCGACGTCGAGCGACGGGCACTGCGACGCACGCGGGAGCTCGGGCACGAACGAGCAGGGCAACGCGAGCTCGGGCGAAAGAGAAGCGCCGGTGCTCGAGTCGGTCACCGCGAGGGCCAGCAGAAGCAGTGCAGTCATCTGCGCGATGCTCCCATGAACACGGGAGCGCGCTGTCACTCGTCTGAAACTTCGACGCGTCACGCCAAGAGAAAGTGCGTGCGCGCGTACCGCGCGTGGACGAGGTTCCGCGTCGCAGTTCACCCTCACAAGGAGCAACACTTTGAAGCAGTCACATCTGATTTTCGGGGCAGTGCTGGCGCTCGGCGTTCTCTCGGGCTGCGGCCCCGCGTGGAAGGTCATCAAGGCCTCCGAGCCCACGACCCTCGGCGGCGCGAACAACGTCGCGGTCGCGTTCGACTACTCGCAGATGATCGTCGAGAAGATGCCGGTCGAAGACTGGAAGGCGCAGCAGACCGCGAAGGACCCGAACTACGGCCAGACGTGGGCCGACCTCACCGGCAAGTTCGAGAGCTTCGCGATGCAGCAGATCAAGGCGTCGTACCCCTCGGCGCACCTCGCGACCGAAGGCGCGGGCGACGTGATGCTCACCGTGCGCCCCACGCAGCTGGGCATGGGCAAGTACATTGTCGTCTCGGCGTGGCCCACCACGATGACCGCGCGCATCGCCGCGCACGCGGGTGAAGGCATGGACACCGACGAGATCGAGGTTCGCGCGAGCTACCCGTCGTCGGCGACGCAGCCCTCGGTGTTCCAGCACATCGGTTACATCGGGCAGACGGTCGGCTCGTACGCCGCGCAGTTCTTGAACGGCAAGAAGGCGAAGTGATGCAGCCGGCTGCGCCGGTGCTCTTCGTGAGCATCGGCGCGTGCCTCTTTGCGCTGGAGCTCCTGCGCTCGTATCGAGAGCGAGCTCGCGCTCTTTCAGACGGTCCGAACCGTGCCGCCGTCGATGATGAACTCAGCACCGTGAATCGCAGCCGCGCGTTCCGAGGCCAGGTAGGCGATGAGATCAGCGACTTCGCGAGGCTCGGCTGCGCGCCCGAGAGGGATGCCGCCCAGCGCATCGAGGACCACTTTCCGCGCGTCTTCGACCGTGCCACCGTTCGCTGCCTGCAGGCGCTCGAGCATGGCGACCGATGACTCGGTCATGATCCAACCGGGCGAGACGGCGTTGACCCGCACGCCCTTCGGCCCGAGCTCCCTGGAGATCGCCTTGCTGTAGGTCCGCAGCGCGGCCTTCGCGGCGGCGTAGCCGGTGGTCGATTCGGGGAGCGGGAGGATCGATTGAATCGACGTCACGTGCACGATGGTGCCGGCGCCACGTTCGATCATCTGCGGCGCCAGCAGCCGATCGAGACGGACCGTGGCCAGAAGGTTGAGGTTCAGTTCCGCCAGCCAGTGCTCGTCGGTCAGCGCGAGGAAGCCGCCTCCCGGTGAGGCCGAGCCGCCGATCACATGCGCCACGATGTCGACGCCGCCCATGCGTTGGAGCGCCGTCTTCGCCAGCAACTCACTGCCTTCGGCGCTCGTGAGATCTGCCGAGACGAACTCCACGCCTTCGATGGGCTCGATTTTTCCGCGGGCTGCGGTGATCACCCGGGCGCCGCCGGCCACGAACCGATCGACGGTGGCGCGGCCGAGGCCCCTGGTACCACCGCTGATGACCAGCCGTTTCCCGGCAAATTCCGTGGGGTCGATGTTGATGCTCACAGCGTGATCTCCAGCGCCTTGATGGCGTCGTGCTCGAGGGTGAAGCGATAGGTGAAGCGAAGCGGGCTCCCGGGGAAGTCGCCGTGCGCCGGCCCTTCGACGATGTATTGATCGTCTTCGTGGCGAACGGCGTCGGGGGTGAAGATGGCGCTGACGGCGACCACCTCGTCTTCAAACAACCGGCGCAACTTCGCGTGGCCCTTGAGACGTTTTCCGTTGTCGACGAGCACCGCGTCGGCGGCGAAGGGCTTCAGCATCGCGTCTACGTCGAGTTTCGCGTTGGCCTCGACGTAGGCAGCGATGGGTCTGGGGAGCGTGAGTTTCATGTGTGTTCTCCTCTGCATGGGTTGGTTTGCTTCGGAGAAGGTAGCGATGACCTGCGTAAAGAAAATCAATCGAATCGTGCATGGTGTAGGTAGTTGAACTTCACAATGCGTGACGACCTCTCCGGGCTTCGAGCCCTCCTTTGCGTGGCCGAGAAGCGCAGTTTCCGTGCAGCAGCCGATGAATTGGGCGTCACCCCGTCGGCCGTGAGTCAGAGCGTTCGGGCCCTCGAAGCGCGCGTCGGTGTGCGGCTGCTTCAACGAACCACTCGCAGCGTCGGCTTGACCGAGGCCGGTGAGCACTTCATCGCGCAGCTGCGGCCTGCACTCGACGGCATCGACACCGCGTTCGAGTCGCTCACGGCCATGAACGGCCGCCCATCGGGGCTGTTGCGCCTGACGATGCTCCGCACCGGCTACCACGACGTCATCAAGCCGAAGCTCGCGGCCTTTCTCGCCGCGTACCCCGACATTCGACTCGACATCTGCCTCCAGGAGTCGCTGTCGAACATCGTCGCCGAAGGCTTCGACGCGGGCATGCGCCTCGGCCAGAGACTCGATGGGGAGATGATCGCGGTGCGCGTGAGCGCCGAGCAGCGCCTCGTGCTCGTCGGTTCGCCCGACTACTTCGCGCGCCGCGGCAAACCCAGACACCCACGCGAGCTCCTCGGGCACGAGTGCATCAGCTTGCGCAGCTCGACGGGCGTCGTCGCGCGGTGGAAGTTCATCGAGAACGACAAAGAGTTCGAAGTGGCCGTGAGCGGGCGCATCGTCACCAACGATGGGTCGGTGTTGGTCGACGCCGCCGTCGAGGGCGTCGGCCTCGCGTACGTCTTCGAAGACATGGTGAGCGGGCTGGTGGCGGAGAAGCGATTGGTGCGGGTGCTCGATGCATATTGCCCGCACGTCCCCGGCTACTTTCTCTACTACCCGAGCCGGGTGAACCTCGCGCCCAAGCTCGCAGCGCTGATCGACTTCCTGAAGAAAGGGAGCGGGCGTCGGCGAAATTGACGCGGCGGACGTGTATCCGTTATAACGGATGAGTTGTTTTCTCATTCACGGAGCACGAGATGACGGTGATCGACGAGCTGGTGCAGGCGAACAAGTCGTACGCAGAGGCGTTCACGAAGGGGGCACTCGCGTTGCCTCCGGCGCGCAAGGTGGCGCTGGTGGTGTGCATGGACGCGCGCATCGACCCCGCGAAGGCGCTCGGCCTGCAGGAAGGTGACGCGCACGTCATTCGCAACGCCGGTGGCCGCTTCGCTGATGCGGCGAGAAGTCTCGCCATCAGCCAGACGCTGCTGGGCACCGAAGAGGTCGCGTTCGTGCATCACACCGACTGCGGCATGTTGACGTTCACCGACGCCGACATCCGCAAGCAGCTCAAAGACCAGCGCAGCTACGACGCCGACCACATCGCGTTTCTGCCGTTCGGAGATCTCGATGAGTCAGTGCGCGCCGACCTGCGCGCGTACAAAGCGTCGGCGCTGCTGCGGCAGGACATCCCCGTGCGGGGCTTCGTCTACGACGTGAAGAGCGGAGCCGTGCGTGAAGTGACGCTGTGACTCACGCTTCCTGCTTCTGAAACGAGCGCGCGCCGAGCAGCAGCACCACGCCGCCGAGCAACACCGGCAACGCGTTCAACTGAATCGCGGTGGCCAGGCCGGGGCCGCCGTGCGCCTTCGAGGTGTCGGAGATCCACCCGATGATGGTGGGCGACGCGGCGTCTCCGAGCAGATGCAGCGTCATCGTCGACACGCTGAAGGCGAACGCGCGGAAACCGGGCGACACCACGTTCACGATGGCGGCGTTGAGCGGGCCCTGATTCAAGAAGATGAAGAACTGCGCGAGCAGCAGCACGCCGAGCAGCGCCCACTTCGATTCTGAATGCACCGCGAGGATCATCATCGGCGCGGCGAGCGAGAGGCCGACGCCCGACATCCAGATGCTGCCGCCGCGTTTGCGCTTCTCGAGCTTGTCGCCGAGCACGCCGCCGACGATGGTGCCGAGCAGCCCGCCGATGACGGTCGTCGCGCCGAGCATCAGGCCCGCCTCGCCGTCTTCGAAGCCGCGCTCCGTCGAGAGGAACTTCGGCATCCAATTCGACAGGCCGCCGATGGAGAAGGTCATCAGCGTGAGGCCGGAGGTGACGACCCAGAAGCGCGCGTTGGTGAGGAGCACCTTCAAGCCCTCGAGGAACGGCACCTTCTCGACGGGCTTCTCTTCCATGCCTCCGCGCGCGGGTTCAGCCATCAACAGACACATGACGCCCAGCACGAGGCCGGGCGCGCCGCCGATGAAGAACGCGGTGGGGAAGCCGAACTTGCCGCCGATGATGAAGCCGGCCGCGGCTCCGAGCGGCATCGCCGTGTAGAAGACGGCGAGCATGCGGCTGCGGCGCTCGGGCTTGAAGAGGTCGGAGATGAACGACGGCGCGATGGTGCCGTAGCCCGCTTCGCCGATGCCGGTGGCGGCGCGTGCGATGACCAGGAGCAGGAACGAGGTCGCGAGACCCGAGGCGATGGTGGCGAGGCTCCAGATGAGCACCGCCGCGCCGATGAGCAGGCGACGCGGCAGGCGATCGCCGAGGAACCCGCCGAGCGGCGACGCGAGCATGTAGACGACCATGAACGTGGTCGCGAGCAGACCGCCCGACGTGTCGTCGAGCGTGAACTTGATCTGCATCTCCTTCATCGCGCCCGCGACGATGTAGCGGTCGGTGTAGTTGAGGAGATTCACCAGCGTCAGCACGCCGAGCGCGAAGCCGGCGCGTGAAGAAGGCGTGACCTGCGGAGCGGCGCTCACGCCTCACCGCCGAAGCGATCGGCCAACAGGCCCCAGCGCAATCCC
>JBEHYH010000451.1:0-5365 GCA_048498275.1 Myxococcota bacterium
GGGCGGCCTCACCCAGACCGTCGCGGCCGACCTCCGCCTCTCGATCCACGAGCAGCCGGGCACCTACGTCATCGACGTGTGCACCAACCTCGCCTGCGCGCTGCGCGGCGCCGAGGGCATGCTCAAGTACCTCGAAGACAAGCTCCACACGACGGCCGGCGAGAACGGGGAGAAATACTTCCTGCGGGAGACCGAGTGTCTGGCGAGCTGCGGCACCGCGCCGTGCCTGCAGATCAACGAAGACCACTACGAGAACCTCGACAAGGCGAAGGTCGACGCGCTCATCGCGGAGAAACTGAAATGAGCATCCTCTCCGAGAAGGTCATGACGCGTGACTGGCTCAAGGGCCCGAATCACACGTTCGACGGCTACAAGAAGAACGGCGGCTACGAGCAGCTCGCGAAGGCGCTCAAGATGGCGCCCGCGGCCATCACCGAAGAAGTGAAGAAGTCGGGCCTGCGCGGCCGTGGCGGCGCCGGTTTCCCCACGGGCCTCAAGTGGTCGTTCGTGCCGTCGCTCGAGAAGAACAACAAGCCGCGCTACCTCGCGATCAACGCCGACGAGTCTGAGCCCGGCACCGCGAAGGACCGCTTCATTCTCGAGAATGATCCGCACCTGCTCCTCGAGGGGATCGCGATCGCCTGCTACGCGCTCGGAGCGCACGCCTGCTACATCTACGCGCGCGGCGAATTCAAACACCCGTCGGAGCGGCTCGATGCCGCGATCGCCGAGGCCTACAAGGCCGGCATCTTCGGCAAGAAGCTGATGGGCACCGACTTCGAGCTCAACGTGTACCAGGTGCGTGG
Source organism: Myxococcota bacterium (assembly GCA_048498275.1). Lineage (GTDB taxonomy): Bacteria > Myxococcota > Myxococcia > Myxococcales > Myxococcaceae > Archangium_A. The sequence goes on from JBEHYH010000451.1 coordinate 807, forward strand.
CGCCGGCGCGTACATCTGCGGCGAAGAGACCGCGCTGCTGGAGTCGCTCGAAGGCAAGAAGGGCTGGCCGCGTCTCAAGCCGCCGTTCCCCGCGGTGGTCGGTCTGTTCGGCTGCCCCACCGTGGTGAACAACGTCGAGACCATCGCTTCGCTGCCCCGCATCTTCGAGAAGGGCTCCGACTGGTTCATGAAGCTGGGCGCGGGCAAGTCGGGCGGCACGCGCCTGGTGACGCTGTCCGGCTCGGTCAATCGCCCCGGCACCTACGAAGTGGCGATGGACACTTCGATGCGCGAGCTCATCTACGACAAGGAATACGGTCAGGGGTTGCCAGAGGGCCGTACGGTTCGCGCGGTGATCCCCGGTGGTTCTTCGGCGCCGGTGCTCAACGGTGACGAGCTCGACGTGAAGCTCGAATTCGACGCCTTCAAGCCGCTGGCCTCGATGGCCGGCTCCGGCGGCGTGATGGTGATGGACGACAAGACCTGCCTGGTTCGCAGCCTGTGGCGCGTCTCGCGTTTCTACGCCGAAGAGTCGTGCGGCCAGTGCACGCCGTGCCGCGAAGGCCAGCCGTGGATGGCGCGGTTGCTCCGCAAGATTGAAGAGGGCCGTGGCGAGTTGGCCGACCTCGACGTGCTGACCAACGTGGCGCAGTCGGTCTCGCCGTGGCCCGCGCTGGGTTTGGGGACGACCATCTGCGCGCTCGGCGACGCCGGCGCGTGGCCGGTGCTCAGCTTCATCACCAAGTTCCGGAAGGACTTTGAGGAACACATCGCGCTCAAGCGCTGCCCGTACGGGGACCACCCGTGGGGTCACTTCGGAGACTTCAAGTGAGCGCCGAACTGGTTCTGTTCTGGGTTTTCGCGGTCGGTACCATCGGCGCCGGAGCGGGCGTCGTCTTCACCCGAAACCCCGTCGGCGCGGCGATGTCGCTGGTCGCCACCTTCTTCTTCCTGTCCGGCGTCTATGTGCTGCTCTGGGCGCACACCATCGCGGCGCTGCAGGTGCTCGTCTACGCCGGCGCCATCATGGTGCTGTTCCTCTTCGTCATCATGTTGCTCTCGCTCACCGACCACGGGCCGGTGCTCAGCTTCACGCCGTCGCGCATCGCGGGCGGAGCGGCGGTCGTCGCGCTCTTCGCGGCGCTCACCGCGGTCTTCCGCAAGCTGCCGGCGACGGAGCCCACCTGGGCGATGGACTCGGCGAAGCTCAAGGGCTTCGGCACCATTCAGCACCTGGGCGAAGTGCTCTACACGCAGTGGCTCTTCCCGTTCGAAGCGGTGTCGCTGCTGTTGCTGGTCGCGATCCTCGGCGCGGTCGTCGTCGCGAAGCCCCGCATCTGAAAGACAGCCATGATTGAGACCGTCTCCACGACGCACTACCTGATTCTGGCCGCGGCGCTGTTCTGCCTGGGCATGCTCGGCGTGCTGATCCGCCGCAATGCGCTGGTGGTGTTCATGTGCATCGAGCTGATGCTGAACGCCGCGAACCTCACCTTCCTCGCGTTCGCGCGCGAGCGGGGTGACGACATCGGCCATCTGAGCGCCTTCTTCATCATCGCCGTCGCCGCCGCAGAAGCGTCGGTCGGCCTGGCCATCGTCATCTCGGTGTTCCGTGCGCGTGGCACGGTGAACATCGAGGAAATCCAGTCGATGAAGCACTGAGGAATTCAACGTGGAAAACCTTCAGCACTTCTTTCAGACCGCTCCCCTCGACGCTGATCAGGCCGGCAGCTCGCTGTGGCTCATCATCGCGTTGCCGCTCATCGGCGCCTTCATCAGCGGCGTGTTCGGCAAGATCATCGGCCGCGCCAACGTGCACCTCGTCGCCATCGGCGCGGTCGCGGGCAGCTTCCTGCTGTCGATCGTGGAGTTCTGGACCATCAACGACTACCGCACCGCGGCCTCGACGCCCTTCGGCTCGGTGGGCTACGCGGTCGGTCACGACTTCGGCACCTGGTTCCAGGCTGGCCTCTTCCGCGTCAACTTCGGGCTCTACGCCGACCACCTGTCGGGCACGATGCTGCTCGTCATCACCGGCGTCGGCCTGCTGATTCACATCTACGCGTCGGAATACATGAGCCACGACGCGGGCTACTGGCGCTTCTTCGCGTACCTGAACCTGTTCGTCGCCGCGATGCTGACGCTGGTGCTGGCTGACTCGCTCCCGCTGCTGTTCGTCGGTTGGGAAGGCGTCGGCATGTGCAGCTACCTGCTGATCGGCTTCTGGTATGAAGACCCGCAGAAGGCGTTCGCCGGCCGCAAGGCGTTCATCACCAACCGCATCGGTGACTTCGGCTTCCTCGTCGCCGCGTTCTTGATGGTGACGACGGTCGAGAGCATCGCGAAGTTGCCCGCGCAGGACCTGAACCGCGCCGGCGTGACGGGTGAAACGGTGCTCGCGCGCTACACCGGCGGCGTGATGGAGAAGGGCCCGCTCGCCTTCTCGGTGCTCGAAGAGACCGCGAAGACGCTGCCCAACCTGCTCGACAAGAAGATCGTCTCGGGCCCGCTCGAAGGCTTCTCGTACGAGGTCGCGCTCACCATCATCCTGCTGTGCTTCCTCCTCGGAGCGGCCGGCAAGTCGGCGCAGATCCCCCTCTACGTGTGGCTGCCTGACGCGATGGCCGGCCCGACGCCGGTGTCGGCGCTCATCCACGCCGCGACGATGGTCACCTCGGGCATCTACCTCTTCTGCCGCATGGCGTACTTCGTGGTGCTCTCGCCGACCGCGATGATCGTCATCGCACTCATCGGCGCGACCACCGCGCTCGTCGCCGCGCTCATCGCGTTCACGCAGAAGGGCCTCAAGAAGATCCTCGCGTACTCGACGGTCTCGCAGCTGGGCTTCATGTTCCTCGGCATCGGCGTGGGTGCGTTCTGGGCGGCGTTCCTCCACGTGTTGACGCACGCGTTCTTCAAGGCGTGCCTCTTCCTCGGAGCCGGCAGCGTGATGCACGGCAACGCCGACGAAGAAGACGTCACCAGGCTCGGCGGTCTGCGCAAGGAGATGCCCATCACCTGGGCGACGTTCCTGGTGTCGACCTTCGCCATCACCGGCATCGTGCCGCTGTCAGGCTTCTTCTCGAAGGACGCGATCCTCCACATCGCGCACACGCAGCACATCGCGGGCTTCCACACGCTGCAGACGGTGGCGTGGGTGCTCGGCACCATCACCGCGGGCTGCACCGCGTTCTACATGATGCGCGCGTACTTCCTGGCGTTCGAGGGCGAGCGCGCGAAAGACGCGAAGATCCCGCACGCGCACGAATCGGCTCCGGCGATGACCGCGCCGCTGGTGGTGCTCGCGGTGCTGGCGGTGGTCGCGCTGGTGCACGGCCTGCCGATCATGCACATCCAGCGGGGTGGCACTGAAGTCACCCAGACGCTGATGGAGAACTTCCTCGACCCCGTCTTCCGCACGGCGAATGACCTCGTCGCGCAGAAGCAGTTCCTCGAGGTGCCGCATGAACACGAGTCGATGATCGGCCCGTGGATTCAGGCGTGGCTGCTCGCGGTCGTCTGCGGCGGGCTGGCGTTCTTCCTCTACCGCCGCTTCCTCCCCAACGGTGGCAAGCTCGACTTCCTCAACCCGCTCAAGAAGCTCTCGTTCAACAAGTTCTACGTCGACGAGATCTACGACTTCCTGATCATCAAGCCGATCGGCTTCCTTGCGCGCATCCTCCACCGGGTGGTCGATGCGGTGTTCATCGACTCGGTGATGGTGCACGGCACCGCGTGGGTGACCGCGCGTACGGGTGCGGTGCTTCGGTTCTTCCAGACGGGCGACGCGCAGATGTACGCCGCCGTGATGGCGCTGGCAGCGGCCGGCGGCCTCGTGTGGACGCTGTTCAAGGTGCTCTGAAATGAACTCCATCTACGATTCACGAGTTCTCAACGTCGTCATCTTCCTCCCGCTGCTGGTGGCCGGGTTGGTGGCGTTGCTGCCCAAGGGTGAGAAGGGCCAGATTCGCGCCGTCACCTTCGGCGGCATGATTCTCAGCCTGCTGACGACGGTCTGGGCGTGGCTGGGCTTCGACGCGAAGTCGCCTGCGGAGTTCCAGTTGGAATACCGCCTCGAGTGGCTCACCGACGTCGGCGTCAGCTACCACGTGGGCGTCGACGGCCTCGGCATGTCGCTGGTGTTGCTGACCGGCATCCTCGGGCCGCTCGTGGTGCTCTCGTCGTGGACCTACGTGCAGGAGCGCACCAAGGAATTCCACATCGCGCTGCTCGTGCTGCAGACGGCGACCTACGGCGCGTTCTCGGCCATCGACGCGCTGCTGTTCTTCATGTTCTTCGAATCGGTCCTCATCCCCATGTACCTGCTCATCGGTGTCTGGGGCGCGGAGGAGCGTCAGAAGGCCGCGCTCAAGTTCTTCCTCTACACGATGGTCGGCTCGGTGCTGATGCTGCTGGCGCTGTTCGCCGTGTACTTCCTCGCGGCGCCCGCGGGCGCGCGCAGCTTCGACTACTCGACGCTCTACAACGGTCTGCTGATGGCGAACCGTGAGCTCGCGAACTACCTGCACAACAACCCGACCGGCGACGGCACGGGGTTG
>JBEHYH010000452.1:0-5350 GCA_048498275.1 Myxococcota bacterium
GTGCTGCAAGTGACGAGGTTGCTGTCACGCACGTTGATGCTCGCCGGCGTCGCGCTGGGAGCATCGTCGTGTGGCGATCCGAAGAATCCGCCTCCGAAGTTCCACCTCGAGGGCAGCCTCACGCAGGTGATGGACCTCGGGTACGACGAGGCGCGCATTCTCAAGGCGCCTGAAGACATCGCGTTGCTCTTCGTGCGCATCAAGCCGTTGGCTGAGAACACCGACGGCGGCGCCACGGGCGTCAAAGAAGAATACCCGTTCCGCATCGCGTACCGCTTCGCCGGGCAGGATGCTCCGGCGGGGCCCGCGGTGCTGGGCCTCACCGAGCCCGACGACAACGGCAATCAACGCGGCGTCGCGCAGCGCAACGTGACCGACGACCCGCGCAACACCTTCCCTGAGATCGACATCGGTGAGATGAAGTTCGACGCACCTCTCACCGAGGGCCAACTCATCACCGGCAGTTTTCACATCACCTTCGTGACCGGCACGGAAACGGCCAGCGGCCGCACCTGCTTCGCGAAGACCTTCACCGCCCGCGTGCAACCATGACTCGAACGTCTGGCTTCCTGGTGCTTCTGATTCTCGGCAGTGGCTGCGGCATTCGCCACGTGCCCCTCAAGGTTCTCGAACAGCTTCCCTACGAGGCGAAGATCGAACTGCTCGAGGCCGAGAACGATCTCGCGCTCGCGGTCGATCGGCTCGACGAGGCGCAGTCGGAGGTCACCCGCACGGCCGACCTCATCCGCCGCGCGAAAGATCGCGAGTCTGACGCCGACGATGAGGTCAGCCGCGCGAACGACGCCACCGCGAAGGAGGTCGCGAAGCTCGCCGTCGTCGAAGCCGACAAGCGCGTCGAGTACCTCCGTTCGCGTCAGCGCGTGAACGTGCGGGAACAGGACCTCGCGGAGAAGGGGCTGGTCTGCGCGGAGGCCCGCTACGAGGTCGCGCGGCTGACCTCCGCGCGCAAGGCGAAGCTCGAGGGCAGCGAGAAGCTGGAGCCCGCCGATTTCGACAAGCAGCTCAAGGACTGTGAAGACGACTACGCGCGCCTGAAAGAGAAGTCGAAAGAGGAGAGCAAGGAAGCCGAGACCACTCGCGCCGAGTGGGAGAAGGCCCGCGCCGCTCTCGCGAAGAAGACGTTCGACGCCCGCGCCAGCCCCTTCGTGGAGTGACATGAAAGCCCTCCTCGTATTGCTCCTCAGCCAGCAGCCCGCAGACCCCGCGGCGCTCAAGCGCACGGTGGAGGTCGAGACCGCGACCGTGGAGAGCGCCCCCGGTGACACCGAGGCACTGTACCGGCTCGGCCTCGCGCACCTGTCGCTGGGCGAACCGAAGAAGGCGATCAAGCCGCTCGAGCAGTTGGTGAAGGCCGACCCGGAATCGCTCGACGGCAAGCTGCTGCTCGCGCGCGCCTACCGGGCCGCGGGTGAAATCGAGAAGGCGAAGTCGCTGCTCGATGAGGCCATCGTGTCGGTGCCCGACGACGCGTCGCTGCGCGCTGAACGCGGGCTGCTCGCGCGCACGACGTTGGACATCCCCGGTGCCATCGCCAACTTCAAGACGGCCACCGAGCTCTCGCCGCAAGACGCGCAGTTGCTCTTCAACCTCGGCGAAGCGCAGCAGGCGGGCCGGCACCTCGAAGACGCGATCGCCACCTACAAGCGCGCGCTCGCGATCAACCCCGAGCTGTCGCAGGCGAAGGTGAACCTCGGCAAGGCGCTCGCTGAAAAGGGGCTCTACGGCGAAGCCAAGGAGACGCTCTCGTCGGTGAACAAGGACACGCTGACCGACGCGGAGGCCCACTACAACCTCGGCGTCATCTTGATGCGTGAAGGTAACGCCACGCAGGCGGTGACCGAGTTCCAGCGCACGTTGGCCATCAACCCGAAGCACGCGCAGGCGCTCAACAACCTCGGCGTCGCGGCTGACTCGCGCGGCGAGACCAAGAAGGGCCTCGAGTGGTTCAAGAAGTCGACGCTCGCCGACCCGAACTTCGCCGAGGCCTGGTTCAACACCGGCATGAGCTACATGCGCCTGAATCAAGAAGCGCAGGCGACGAAGATGTTCGAGCGCGCGCAGAAGCTCGAGCCGGGCAGCGATGGCCCGTACGTTCAGCTCGGCGGGCTGTACCTGAAGCAGGGCAAGAAAGACCGCGCGCTGGAGGCCTTCAAGAAGGCGATCTCCACCATCGAAGACGAAGACAAGAAGGCCAGCGGGTTCGCTCAACTGCGCAAGCTCAACGACACGCGCCGTCATTCCGACGCGTACCGCGGGCTCGCGCTGACGTACCTGTCGATGGGCAAGATCGATGACGCGGTCGCGACGTTGAAGACCGCCGTCGAGAAGATGCCGAAAGACGCGTCAGCCCGTGAAGCGCTCGGTGAAGCGCTCACCGCGCGCGCCGACTACGACGGCGCCATCGAGCAGTACACGCAGCGCCTCGCGCTCGAACCGACCACCGACGCGAAGCTGGATCTCGCGAACGCGTGGGCGAAGAAGCACGTCGCGAAGAGCGCGGAGCCGCTCTACCGCGAGGTGCTCAAGGCCGAGCCCGACAACCGCGGCGCGCGCATGGGGCTCGTCGACCTGTGGCTGTCGATGGGCCGGTACGCCGACGCGGAAGCTGCGCTCAAAGACGCGCTCAAGGCCGACGAGAACGACGTCCAGGCGCTCTCGCGGCTCGGCATCCTCAAGTCGCGCATGGGCCGCCCCAACGAGGCGCTCGAGCCGCTGGAGAAGGTCGCGAACTCCAACCCGCTGCTCTACGACGCGCGGGCCGAGTACGCGTTCCTGCTGTTCCGCGGTGACCCGTCGAACGCCGATCGCTGCGTGGCGACGATGACCGACATCCTCACCGCGGAGCCGCGTCAGGTGCTCGCGCTGCACTACCTCGGCATGTGTCTCTACGCGCAGGGCAAGAAGCCGCGCGCCGAGGAGAGCTTCAAGGCCGCGCTCGCGGTCGACCCCGGCTTCGCCGCAGCGCAGTTCTCGCTCGGGGAGCTGTACGAGAACGACGGCAAGAAGGACCTCGCGAAGAAGGCGTACGAAGCCGCGGCCGCGCTCGGTCATTCCGAGGCGAACGGCGCGCTCAAGCGGCTGGCCAGCGGCAAGTAGCGCGGTTGAGGTGGGCGTTCGCCCCGCGCGGTGTTACCGAAACGCACGTTTTACCTGATGTTGCAGGATTCCACCGCGACGCGTGTGTGAGGTCGCGGCACAATCGGCACGTTATGCAGACTCCTCCGATCCCCGACAATGAACGGGAGCGGCTCGAAGTTCTGCGGGCCTTCTCAGTGGTTGGTACGCCCGCAGAGGCCGAGTTCGATCGCTTCACTCGTCTCGCGGCGCGCTTGTTCGACGTGCCCATCGCGCTGGTCACGCTCGTCGATTCAGAGCACCTCTGGTTGAAGTCGGCGGTGGGCATGCCCTCTGCCGTAGAGACCTCCCGCTCCGAGTCGTTCTGCGGGCACGCGATCCTCGAGCCGGGGGTGATGGTGGTGCCCGACACGGGGCAAGACCCGCGCTTCTCCGACAACCCCAACGTCGCGGGCGTGGCCAACATGCGCTTCTACGCGGGCGCGCCGCTGCGCACGGCCGACGGGTATTCGCTCGGCGAGCTCTGCGTCATCGACTCGAAGCCGCGCGAGCTGACCCAGACGCAACGAGAGCTGCTTGCGGAGCTCGGCAGGCTGGTGATGGAGCAGATGGAACATCGTCGGCTCCGGCACGTCGCCGAGAAGGAATCGCAGCAACTGCGCGAGCTCCTCACCGCGCTCCCCGCGCCGGTGACCGTGCATCAAGACGGCTTCGTGGTCTTCGCCAACGCGGCCGCCGAGAAGGTGATGAACGCGGAGCCGGGCTCGCTGCTCGGGTATTCCGCGCGCGCGTTCCTGGTGCCGAGATCCCAGACGGCCAACAGCACGCCAGACCGCATCGAGCGCAAGCTGCGCACCGCCGACGGGTCGGAGATCCTCGTCGAGTCGATCCCCATGCCGCTGCGTTGGCAGGGGCACGACGCGCAGGTCGTGTTGCATCGCGACGTCAGCGCGCAGCGCCGCGCGGAGGCAGACCGCAAACGCGCGACCGATCGCATCGCGCAGCAGCTCAACGAGATGCTCGCCGTCTTCGACGGGCTCCCCGAGGGCATCGCGGTGGCGGACGAAAACAAGCGGTGCGTCTATGTGAACCAGGCGTTGAGCCGGTTCTTCGGCGTGCCGCGCGAGACGTTGCTCTCGTGGAGCCTGTTCGATTCGACGCGGCACGTGGCGTCGTGCAGCGAAGACCCCGTCGACACGCGCGAGCGCATGCTGCTGATGTTCGACATCGATCAAGGTGGTTCACGGGTCGATCAATTCACCCTGGTGAAGCCGCGCCATCAGGTGCTGCGCCGCGAGGTGCACCGGCTCTCGATGCCCGAGCGGCCTTGGGTCGTCGTGTGGACCGACGTGACCCGCGAGGTCGCGCTCTTGAAGCTGACGCAGATCATGGCGTCGACCGACAAGCTGACGGGGCTGCCCAACCGCCGCGCCGCCGAAGCAGAGCTCGAGCGTGCGCTCGCCACCGGTGGTTCAGTCTCGGTGGTGCTCTTCGACGTCGACCACTTCAAGAAGGTGAACGACGCCTTCGGGCACGACATCGGCGACGAGGTGCTCGTCGCGGTCGGCGGCGCGTTGCGGGCCAGCGCGCGCGCAGAAGACTTCGTCGCGCGCTGGGGCGGCGAAGAATTTCTGGCGATCGTTCGTGCCGATGAAGCGGGCGCGCGTCGCTTCGCCGAGCGGGTGCGCCTATCGGTGAGCCTGCTGGAGACCAAGGCAGGTCACGTCACCATTTCTGGCGGCCTCGCGGCGGTGAAGGAGGCAGCAGACGTGAAGCGCGCCGACGCGCAGCTCTACGAGGCGAAGAAGCAGGGTCGCAATCGAATCAACGGCTGACTACGGCGCGGCGGTGCCACAGCGGGACAGGAGCTTGTCGGCCTCCCTGGGGAAGCGCTCCTTGATGCGCGCCTTCACCGCTTCCAGCTCCGTGGTGCTTTCCGTCATCTGTTCCATCTCGCACAGGCTCGCGAGCGCGCGGCTGTCGTTCGGCGCGAGTTGATCGGCCGCGAGGTATTCGGCGCGCGCGCCGGCGAGGTCCTTCTTCCTGAAGATGACGGGGGCCAGGTAGTAGTGCCCGTCGAAAAGTTCGGGCTTTTCCTTCACCACCGCGCGGAGAATGCGGAGCGCGTCGTCGAACTGTTCCTTGCGGTACTTCACGAAGCCCAGCTCGGCTGAGGTCGCGGGGTCGGCCTTCTTCCGCACCGACTTCTGCAGCGCGGCCTCGGCTTCATCGAGCTTGCCCGCCTGCGAGAGCC
>JBEHYH010000453.1:0-5342 GCA_048498275.1 Myxococcota bacterium
CAGCTCACCGACATGAGCGGAGCGACGCTCTCGTTGACGCTGAAGAAGAAGGCCGTCGCGCCGAAGCAGAACCCGAACATCAAGACCACGCGCTGAGCCGGCTGATCACCACGACGTCGGGCGGTAATCCTTCAGGAACTTCCCGAACTCCGGCTCGGCGCCGTTCGCCACCATGAAGATGGGGTCAATCACGCGCGCGGCGCCATCGACGATGTCGAGCGGCGGCTGAAACCCGAGATCATCCTTCTTCCGCGCCGCGTGCTGCGCCGGGTCTTCATCGGTCACCCAACCGGTATCGACCGCGTTCATCAAGATGCCATCGCGCGCGTAATCAGGCGCGCTCGTCAGCGTCATCATGTTCAACGCCGCCTTCGCCATGTTGGTGTGCGGGTGTTTGTCGGTCTTCGTGCCGCGCGAGAAGCTGCCCTCCATCGCCGACACGTTGATGACGTGCTTGTTCCCGGAGTCAGTCCGTTTCATCAGATCGCGGAACCGCGCGGCGAGAATGAACGGCGCGATGGAATTCACGAGCTGCACTTCCAACAGCTCCGGCGTCGACACTTCATCGAGCGTCATGCGCCACGAATTCATCGTGCGGAGGTCGACCTGCTGCAAATCGGCATCGAGCTTCCCTTCGGGGAACACTTCGAGCCCGTACGCCGCGTCTTCATACGTGTAGCGGACCTGGCTCAACTCGGCCGACTTCGCGATGCCGCTCGCCGCGCCAGGGCTGACGTGCCACGTCGACAAGCCCGTCACGTCGGGCCCGCCATTGCCGAGCTGCGGCACCGCGCCCATCGCCTCCAGACATTCCTGCCGGCCGCGCAGCAACGACTGCGCTCCAGCGCTCAACGTCGGCAACGGAGCCGTCTCGAGCTCCATCAAGTGCGAGAAGAACCCGACCGGCCGACGCACGGTCTGCGCCGCGTTGTTGATCAAGAAGTCGAGCCGCGGGAGCCGGCGCGACATCCACCGGGCGAACAGTTCGACCGACGGCGAATGACGCAGATCGAGCCCGTGCACCTCGAGGCGATGACCCCAGTCCTTGAAGTCGGGTTCCTTCGCGTAGCGCACGGCCGCGTCATGCGGGAAACGCGTGGTGACGATGACGCGCGCGCCGGCGCGCAGCAGCATCAACGCCGCCTGCTGGCCGATTTTCAGGCGCGAGCCGGTGATCAACGCGATCTGCCCGTCGAGCTTCGCGGTCTGAAAACGCTTGGCGTAGTTGTAGTCGCCGCAGCTCACGCACATCGCGTCGTAGAAGTGATGCAGCGTGCGGTATTCCTGTTTGCAGACGTAACAGTGACGCGCCTTCTCGAGCGTCGGGCCTTCCCGGCGCTCACCCGACGGCAGCGGCAACGGAGCGACGAACACCGCCTCCTTGCGCACCTGCCGAATCGCGGTCGCCTCGCGAATCTCGCGGTCCTTCTTCTGACGCTCCTGCAGCCGGTCGCGGCGCATCGCCTTGCTGAACGCCTGCACCTCATGACGCAACGGAGACGCCGTGCGCCCCGCGGCCATCAAGAATGCGCGCCGCTCCGCTTCGGGCAGACCCGCGAGAATCGAACGGTCCTCGACCACCGCCTCGAGCACTTTCGTTGCGGCGACCAATTCTTCCAACGTGAGACGCGAAGCCATGACGCGCGCCCCATAGCGCAGAAGTCGGCGAAGGGTAGAAGGCGCTCATGACGGCGGAGGCGTTGAGGAAGGAACTGCAGCAGGCGCTGAGAGCGGAGGCCGCGCAGTACCACCCGGTACAACTGACGGTGTCCGACGTGAAAGCGGAGGAGGGACTGCTGATTCTTCAGCCGACCCCCGCGGCGCAGGCCGATTGGGTCGGTGGGCGCGTCATCGGGTACCGCGATGGAGTCGTCGCGTGGGACGGCCAGGTGATGCACGTCGACCCGGAGCGCGGCGAGGTGATTCTCTCGTCGCGCGCGGCTCCGGAAGGCGCGCTGGAATGGGTCTTCAAACCGTTCGATTTCTCGGAGGCGCTCGGCGCGACGGCCGCTTCGACGAATTCTCGCTTCGAGAACGCACTGAACTGGGTGTGTGACGGTGGCGATGGGCTGCCGAAGGCGTCTTCTTCCATCGACGAACCGTGGAACGCAGAGTGGGGGCTTCTCTGGGGCCCGCCGGGCACTGGCAAGACTGAAACGCTCGCTCGGAGAATCGCGCGTGACGTGACGGGTTCGCGTTCGCGGCGGCTTCTGCTCGTCGCGCCGACCAACAATGCCGTCGATGAGCTCACGCATCGCGTCTGCACGTTTTTGAAAGATGATCTTTTTCGCGTGATGCGCTGCGGAGCGAGTGTTCGTAGCCGCCTCGCGAAGGAGTTCCCCGCGTGCGTTTCGTACGACGATGCGCTCGCGAGAGCGGAGGAACTGCAGGCGCTCGAAAAGACGCTGCAGAAGCTCGAAGCCTCGCATGCGCCCGACACTGAAATCGCCCGCGCACGCGCGGCAGTGGCCGCCGCTTCGCAGACCGCCGACGCGACGATGACCTCCGTCAAACGCGACGAGGTGCAGATCATCGCCATCACCGTGCATCGCGCGCTGCGGCTCGCGAATCAGCTCGCAGGCGAAGAACCACGCTTCGACAAGTTGATCCTCGATGAAGGCGGCATGGTGTCGCGCGCTGCTGCGGCAGCGCTGGCTCCGCTCGCGCGCTCGATGCTGGTCGCCGGAGACCCGAAGCAGCTCGGGCCGATTTCGCGCGTTTCAGACGGTGCAGTTTCTGGAGCGCAGAAGTGGCTGCGGCTCTCTCCGCTCTCGCATCTGCGTGACGCGCGGAAATTGGAGCGTTCGAACGTGCACCTGTTGCGCACGCAACACCGCATGCACCCGCACATCTCGAAAGTGGTGAGCGAGTTTCAGTACGACGGACAACTCCTCGACGGGCCGCGCCCCGCGGAGTTGCTCACGGAGAAAGCGAGAGGCGGTCTCCCCGATGCGCGCGCCATCTGGGTGGTGCTCGACGAGAGCGGCGCTTCGGAACGAGCACTCACGCACGAGCGCGCGGGCACAGGTCGTGGTTATCAGCGCCGATTCTCAGCGAATTTGCTCACGGAGATCGCGCGCACGCTCTTCGATGGTTCACAGAAATTGCTCGCGGCGACGCCGTATCGCGCGCAGGCGATGCTGTTGAACCGACTCAACGTCGCTCCGAATTTCACGGCTTCGACCATTCACCGCCAGCAGGGCTCTGAAGTCGACGCGGTGTTCATCGACACGGTCGCTGCGGGAAAACCCTTTCCACCGCTCGAGCTCTGCGCGCTGCTGAACGTCGCCGCGAGTCGCGCACGACGTCATCTCCTCGTCGTCTCCTCGCGCGCCGAGGCGCAGCTCATTCCCGAGAAGTTCTTCTCGTCACTCTTCCCGATGCGCTGGCGCGACGGCCGGCTCGAACCCGTCGACGTGAAGTTGCGCCGGCGCGCTCCGATGCCACGGCAGGTGCTGACGCTCGGTTCGAACATCGACAACGCGAAGTCGATGAGCGCGCTCTTCACCGAGGCGCAGGTGAAGTTGTTCGAACGTCACTTCGGCGACGGCCACTACCTCGTGCGCGGAGTCGCCGGCAGCGGCAAGACCTTCGTGCTCGCGAACTGGGCCGCGCGCGTGCTGGCGGAACATCGCGCTGACCGCGTGCTGATTTCATTCTTCAACAAGTCGCTCGCGCCGCTGCAGGAACAGCACCTGAAAGCCGCGCTGGAGCGGCAAGGCCTCGACGTCGACACGCACTTCTCACGCGCGCGCATCTGTCACGTCGATGAACTCCATTCAGACGAGCAATTCGACGCGGTGTTCGTCGACGAAGCGCAAGACATGCCCGCGCAGAAGCTGCGCAAACTCTTCCTCACTTCGCGCGAACGGCTCACCGACGGCGGGCGGCGATTGCGGCGATTCTTCCTCTTCATGGATGACGCGCAGAACGTCTACGGCGTCAAACCCATCGACGATTTCAAGGCTGAGCTGCACCACGACCTCGACTTCAAGGGCCGCGTGCAGGTGATGAAGGAATCATTCCGTTCACCCAGGGATCTGCTCGACCTCGCGTTCAACGTCGTGCTCGACCCGCATGACGAACATCACGTCGCGCAGCCGGGAATGAAGGAGTTCCTCAAGGAGAACGAGCTCGTGAAGGCGGGCCTGCTGCACAAGCCGACGGCGCTCAACGGCCAACTGTATCGCGTCGATTTCACCGAGCGCGGAGGAGCGCTCCCGGTCGTCATCACCGCTGACGACAAGAAGCACGCGCGCGACGAAATGGTGCGAGTGGTGAAGCGGCTCATCGACATCGAGCAGGTGAAGCCGCGCGACATTCTCGTGGTTTCACCGAGCGCGCCCATCAATTGGGCCGAGGCGCTGTGGAAGAAAGACGTGAGTGCCAAAGCGTTCGGAGGCGTGAATGGTCACGACCTCTCGGAATTCCCCGTCGGCGATTTCGACTTCGTTCGCTGCACCACGCTCTATTCCTGCAAAGGCCATGAATGCCCGGTGGTGCTCTTCTGCGGCGTCGACCAGCTCGACACGTTCGAGAAAGAAGGCGCCGACGCGCGCACCACCGAACGTCAACGCCGCGCGCTCTTCTACGTCGGCGCCACGCGCGCCACGCATCGCCAGTATTTCATCGGCGTGAACTCGCGCTTCATGCGGGTCGCGAAGCACTACGTCGAAGCACTTTCGCGCTACTAGGGCCGCGTCATGGCTCCCGTCTTCAAAGGCTACGTCTTGCCCGGCCCCACGCCACCCGGCATCCCGGAGTCAGAATTTCCTCCCGACACGTCGCTCGATTCCATCTCGGGTCAGTTCAAGATTTTCCAACTGAAGAAGGGTCACCGTTTCTCGACCGACGACGTGCTGGTGGCCTGGTACGGCACGAGCTGGGCGCCGTCGGCGTCGAGCGTGTTGGACCTCGGCAGCGGCATCGGCAGCGTGGGCATGACCGCCGCGTGGCGATTGCCGGGCGCGCGCTTCGTGACCGTGGAGGCGCAGGACATCTCCGTTCAACTCGCGCGCAAGTCGGCCGCGTACAACGGGCTCACCCATCGCTACGACATCCGCCAGGGAGACTTTCGCAGCGGCGTGCTGCGTGACGACGAAGTGTTCGACCTGGTGCTCGGGAGCCCTCCGTATTTTCCGCTGCAGGACGGCGTGCTCGGCGACCACGAACAGAAAATCGCCTGCCGCTTCGAAGTGCGCGGTGACGTCTCTGATTACTGCTCGACCGCCGCAGCGCATCTGCCCGCGACCACGCCCGTCAGCTGGTCCGCCACGGTCACTTCACCGTGAACGGCCGCAAGACGGACATCCCGTCGGCTCGGGTCTCCCCGAACGACATCA
>JBEHYH010000454.1:0-5342 GCA_048498275.1 Myxococcota bacterium
CCGGCATCGGGTTCACCGGAAAAAACGCGATGCTGATTTCCCGCCGGCATGGCAACTGGCTGCTGCTCGCGGCGATTCTCAGCACGGTGGAGTTGGAGGCGGACGAGCCGATCAAGATAGCCGGGCGGCACAGCGGCAACGAGGTCGGCTTGCTGTGCGGCAAATGCACACGTTGCCTGGACGCGTGCCCGACCGCGGCATTTCCCGCGCCGGGCGTCGTGGATGCGAGGCGGTGCATTTCCTATCAGACGATCGAGAACAAAGGAGTCATCCCGCGCGAGCTCAGGCCGGGAATCGGCGACCGAATCTTCGGATGCGACGTGTGTCTCGATGTGTGCCCATGGAATCGCTTCGCGCAGGAAGGACGCCGGACGCTTTTGACGGCGAGAAACGAAATCGCCGTGCTCGATTTGCGGACGATTCTGGAGCTGACGCCGGAGCGGTTCGCGGAAATTTTCCGGCGGACTCCGATCAAGCGCCTGAAGCTGACCGGGCTGTTGCGCAATGCGTGTGTCGCGGCGGGCAACGGTGCCGGGGTGGAATTGTTGCCGCCGTTGGTGCGACTCGCGACGACTCACGAATCGGCCCTCGTGCGGGCGCACGCGGTGTGGGCGGTGCACCGCCTCGGCGGAGAGGCGCAACTCGCGGCGGCGCGGGCGGCGGAGACCGATGCGAGCGTGCTGGCGGAATATGCGGCGGGGTAGCGCGCGGGCGGCGAACTATGCGAACAGTTCGTTCATCCGGGCGACGAAGGCCGCGGGCGGGCGGGTGGGCCGGCCGTGCAGATCGCAGAACGCGTGCGCGCTATGGCCGGTCGCCAAAAGTTCGTCACCGCGATATACCTCGTATTCGAGGCGGATGCGAAGCAGCGGTTTCTCGCGAATGGTGGCGACGATCATGAGCGTGTCGTCGTAGGTGGCGGGCCGGAGGTATTTCGCGGCGACCTCCAGCACGGGGATGCGAAAGCCGTCGGCCTCGAGCTGGCGGTAAGGGAAGCCCTGATCGCGGAGAAGCTGGGTGCGGGCGACCTCGAACCAGGGCAGATAGTTGCCGTGATAGACGATGCCCATCATGTCGGTTTCCGCGTAGCGGACGGTGATCTGGGCGCGTGATTGAATCATGGGTCGAAAGAGGCGGGGGAGAAGAGCGTCGCGGCGGATTCCTTCCAGTGATTTCGGCTGGCCCACTCGCGACCGGCGGAGCCGAGTTTCGCCCGCAACGGGGCATCGTGGATGAGTTTTTCGAACGCAGCGGCGAGTTGGGCCGGGCGGTCCGGCGGCACGAGCAGACCAGTCATGCCATCGACCACGGCTTCGGAAACGCCCCCGATGTCGTGAGCCACCACCGTCGGCGCGCGCGCGTACGCCTCGAAAGATCTCTCGCAGTTGTCCCTCTCGTCGCAGCCCAAGGAGCAGTGATCATGACCATCTCTCAAGACCGCATCGACAAAGTCGTCGACGTCATGGCCAAGGCGGCCTGCAAGGAATACCACCACCGCGTCGACGTGCCGCACGACGCGCCCGATGACGCGTTCCTGCAGGTGGAGGTCGGCATGAACGTGGTGCTCGAAGATCTCGAGAAGGCCGAGGTCGAGCGCCAGCAGTACGTGTCGGAGATCCAGAAGAAGAATCAGGAGATCGCCGACCGCGCGCAGATGGCGCTGCGTGAGCTCTCGACGCCCATCATCAGCGTGTGGGACGGCGTGCTCGCGCTGCCCATCATCGGCATGGTCGACACCGTTCGCGGCGCCGAGATGATGGAGCAGTTGCTCTCGCGCGTCGCGCAGGACCAGGCCGAGTACGTGGTCATCGACATCACCGGCGTCGCCGTGGTCGACACGCGCACCGCCGACAGCTTCATCCGCATGTCGGAGGCGGTTCGTCTCGTCGGCGCGCAGTGCTTCCTCACCGGCATCTCGCCGGCCATCGCGCAGACCATCGCGCAGCTCGGCATCGACACCTCGCGCATCCGCACGCTGCGCCGGCTGTCTGACGCGTTGAAGGTCGTGTTCGAAGACCTGGGCATCAAGTCGGTCGGCGACGCGACGCGCCTCTCGGCGGGGAAGTGAGCCATGCCCTTCTGCTGGGAAGAACGTCAGACGGCGAGCGGCAGGAAGTTCGTGCGCTCCATCGCCTCCGGTGAGGTGACGGTGGCCGACGCGCGCGCGATGCGGCAGTTGTTGTTGCCCGGCGGCGAGCTGCACGAAACGCCGGTGGTGGTGGTGCACGAGCCGGGGCTGCACACCGTCGCCGAGGCGCGGAAGATCCTCGCCGACACGCTCGGCCACCTCCGCGTGCCGTTCGCGATGGTGGTGTCCAGCGCTCCGGCGCGCGTGACGTTGAGCTTCATGCTGCGCATGTCGGGCAAGTCGGCGGAGCAGACGAAGTTCTTCCCCGATGAAGCCGCGGCCACGGCGTGGATTCACGCGCAGACCGCGAACTGAGAACCCCATGCCCATCACGCACGCCATGAAGCAGGGCCCTGCAGGCGAGACGTTCGTTCGCACGCACCAGACCGGCAGGGTGACCGGCGCCGACGCGAAGCATTTCATGCGACTGCGGCGCGTGGCGGTGGTGGTCTCGAGCGCGCCGCTGCGGGTGATGATGAGCTTCGTCATCCGCATGTCGGGCTCGAACGACTTCACGCGCTTCTTCACCAGCGAGCTGGAAGCGCAGCGCTGGCTGTGCGCGAAAGCCTGAGCGACACATGCCTCTCTCTCACGTCACCAGGCACATGCCCGGCGCGATTCGGTACGTGCGCACGCTGTTGACGGGCAAGGTCACCAGCGTCGACGTGCAGCGCTTCACGAAGTTGCTGACGCCCGGCGCGCAGTTGCATGGCCTGCCGTTGCTCGCAGTCGTCGACGCGCAGTCAGACCTCGATGCCGGGGCGCGCAAGATCTTCTCGTCGCTCGCGTTGCCGGCGGTGAGCGCCGCGCCGCGGGTCGCGCTGGTGGTGGGCAGCGCTCCGCTGCGCGGAATGCTGGGTTTTCTCATTCGACTCTCGGGCGCGAATGGCCCGACCCGTTTCTTCGACACCGAGTTGGACGCGCAGGCCTGGCTTCTGACCGCCGCGCAGTTGGCCTGATCAACCCCCGATGTGAGGACGTATGCCGATTGTCTCCGAAGTCGTGAAATCGCCGAAAGGCGTGAGGTACTTCCGCGCTCAATCGAGCGGGCCGGTGAGCGGCGCCGATGTGCATTCATTGATGGATCCACTGCGCGCCGGCGCGGAACATCACGAGCTCGCGTTGCTCGCGGTGGTGACCGACGGCTCTGATTTCGCCCCCGAGGCGCGCAAGGTGTTCGGTTCGAATGACCCGGAGCGCAACGCGAAGAACATCCCCACGGCGCTCGTGGTCCGCTCGGCGCCGCTGCGGGTGATGATGGGCTTCGTCTTCAAGATGGCCGGCGCGTCGGAGCGCTCGCGCGTGTTCGCGAACGAAGCTGACGCGCAGGCGTGGCTCTTCCCCCGAATCGAGAACTGACATGCCCATCGACGTGACGATTGCGAAGACGCCGAAAGGCACCGAATACGTGCGCGGAGAATCGCGCGGTGAAGTGACGACCCATGAAGCGCACGCGCTGATGGACTCGTTGTGGGCGAACGGCCCGCATCACGACAAGGCGCTGCTCGCGGTGGTGACGCCGGGGTCTGAATTCTCGAAAGAGGCGCGCAGCGTGCTCGCCGGCAAAGACCCGGAGCGCAACGCGAAGGGCATCCCCATCGCGCTGGTGGTGGCGAGCGCTCCGGTGCGCGTGATGATGAGCTTCATCTTCAAGATGGCTGATGCGTCGAGCCGCTCCCGCGCGTTCGCGACCGAAGCTGAAGCGACGGCGTGGTTGCACTCGAAGCTCGACGCCTGAAGTGAAGACGGTCGAACAACTCGCGCGCGCGTTTCGAGAAGACGCCACGGCTGCGACTGACGAGCTCGCCGCCGACTACGCGCGCATCAGGGAACCGCTTCAGGCCGGCGAGTTCTTGCTGCGCGTGATCGAGGCGATGGCTCGCGCGGGCATTTCCTGGGAACGCGCTGCGACGATCCTCCCGAGGGACAACAGCTCGAAGTGAGTGCGGTCGTTCGGTTGAGGCCGTGCTCATCGCGTCGCGGCGCTCGACTTCACGGGAACGTCATCAAGCGCAGCGCGAAGAGTGGTCGGCGCAGGGAGCCAACGGTTACGACACCGAAGTCGCGGCGCGGGCTTGAACGAGGAGTTCTTGAATCTCGTCATCGTTGCCGTGAAGCGCGACGTAGCGTTCCAACACTTCGACGGCTTCAATGCCGCGCTGGAGTTCCAACAGAATCACGCCGAGCGCTTCGAGGAGCTTCGGATGATCCGTGAAGGCAACGAGACCCCGACGCACGACGCGCTCTGCCTCTTCGAGTCGTTTCGATGAACGCTGCATCACCGCGAGCTCGACGAAGACTTCGACCGAAGGCTCCGCGAGTGTGGCCGCACGCTCGAGCATCGTGATGGCTTCATCGACGCGGAAGAGGTCGCGGCCGAGCAGCTTTGCAATTTCGAAATGAATGCCACCGTCATCGGGAAGCAACACGCGCGCTTTCTCGAACGCGTGCCACGCGAGTTGGAATTCTCCTTCCTCGATGAACGCGACTCCGAGGTTCCAATACACGTCAGCGTCATCAGGTGCGCTCTTCGCTTCGGCGAGCAGCTCGTGATGCGAGCGAAACAGAGTCCATTCATCGCAGCGCGGCGTGCTGGAGAGCACTGCTTCTTCGGTATCGTTGCACACGTACGCTTCGAGTCTGAGCGCGCCGAAGTTCGGAACGCGTACGTCGAGTGACGCGGAGTTGCTCCGGCGAAACGCAGCGGCCTGCGCGTCGTCCATGAATGTCGCGATGGCTTTGCGAACGTCGGTCCGCGACAGCTCGTGAAAGTCGAACGCGAGTCGCTCGTTGCCTTTCCAGAACTCCGGAGGTCGCCCCGCGCGAAGGCGCACCAGACTGCTCAGCGATTCTTCGAGCCGCTTGAGAATGTCGATGATCATCTCAGCGACCCGGGACCGAGAGCGTTGGCGTCGTCAACATTGCGAGTGCTTCACCGCAAACCGGAGTGACCATTGGCATCGCGCGACTGCTTACTCAACCAGCGTCGCAGTGACGAAACCGACGCACATCTCCTGGCCTTCGCCCCAGTTGAGCCACTCCGAGGGCTGGCGTTCACCGTTGATGATGCGCTGATTGGCGTCGGTGTTGTCGAACTCGCATTCCACGAGCAACTGGTCGCGCGGGTGCAGGCGAATCGGGTTCTTCAATCGGTAGTCGCCCTGCCAGCGATGGTCCCAATTGTTGATCTGCAGCAGACATTCGCGCTCGCCAT
>JBEHYH010000455.1:0-5299 GCA_048498275.1 Myxococcota bacterium
GCCCACTGGCGCGACGGGGCCCGCGGGCCCGGCTGGCCAGTGGGCCCAACAGGGCCCGTCTTTTCACTGCTGCACGCTGCCAACACCAACGCCAACACGAGGTACCGAGAGTTCATGGCCCGAAGGCGAACCCGATTACCGTGGCATTGCAAGCAAGAACTCGCGCGTCAGCGCTCCTGCTTCTTCTTCCATTCGCTCTCGACGAACTCATAGGTCGCCGAGTTGCCGCAGCCGGAGATCTTCACCTTGGTGGTGGAGAACAGCTTCTCGAGCTCTTCGTAGGTGAGCTGGTCCGCCGGGCACGAGAGCGAGTGTGAAGCCCGCTCATCGAGCGTGGCGCGCAGCTCCGACATCGGGGTCGCGCAGCCCGCGAGCGCGAAGAGCGCCAGCGCCTTCTTCACGTCACCTGCGCCAACACCAGCGCGGCGTTGGTGCCTCCGAAGCCGAAGGAGTTCGACATCGCGTACTTCACGCGCACTTCCCGCGCCTTGTTGGGCACGTAGTCGAGATCGAGATCGGTGTCGGGCGTCGTGTAGTTGATCGTCGGGGGGATCGCGCCGCGCTTGAGCGCCAGCGAGGTGAAGATGGCCTCGATGCCGCCGGCCGCGCCGAGCATGTGCCCGGTCATCGACTTGGTCGACGAGACCATCACCTTCTTCGCGTGTTCGCCGAAGACGCGCTTGATGGCCCAGGTCTCGTGCAGGTCGTTGAACTGCGTCGAGGTGCCGTGCGCGTTGATGTAGCCGATGTCTTCAGGCTTCAGGCCGGCCGACTTGAGGGCCGCGCGCATGCAGCGCTGCGCACCTTCGTGTTCCGGCGCGGGAGCGGTCTCGTGGTGCGCGTCGCTGTTCGCCGCGTAGCCGACGATCTCCGCGATGATGTTCGCGCCGCGGCGCTTGGCCGATTCGTATTCTTCGAGGCACACGATGCCGGCGCCCTCGCCCATCACGAAACCGTCGCGGTCCTTGTCGAAGGGGCGCGAGGCGGTCTCGATGTTCTCCGAGCGGGTCGACAGCGCGTGCATCGCCTCGAAGCCACCGATGCCCATGGGGGTGATGGCCGCTTCGGCGCCGCCGGCGATCGCCGCGTCGAGCTCGCCCCAGCGAATCTGCCGCCAGGCCTCACCGATCGCGTGCGCCGACGTGCTGCACGCCGACACCGGGCCCCAGTTGGCGCCCTTGCAGTTGTACCGCATCGAAATGCGGCCCGGCGCCATGTTGGCGATCATCTTCAAGATGAAGAACGGCGAGAGGCGATCGAAGCCCTTCGCGTTGCCGGTGGAGAAGCTCTCTTCGAACGACTGGAGCCCGCCGATGCCCGAGCCGACGATCACGCCGACCATCTCGGGGTTGTAGCCATCGGGCTTCTCCAACCCGATGGGCATCTGGCTCTCCTTCATCGCCAGCTCCGCCGCCGCGAGCGCGAAGTGACAGAAGGGGTCCATCCGGCGGGCTTCCTTGCGCTCCAGGAAGTCCTCGGCGTTGAAGTCCTTCACTTCGGCCGCGATCTTGGTGGCGAGCTTGCCCGTGTCCCACCGGGTGATCAGGCCAACGCCTGATTTCCCGGCGAGCACGTTCTGCCAGTTCTTTTCAGTGCCCGTGCCCAGCGCCGAGATGGCGCCGGTACCGGTGATCACAACGCGACGAAGTGAAGTCATGGCTTCAAAGCCTTATTTCTTGTGCGTATTGATGTAGTTGATCGCGTCACCGACCGCCTTGATGTTCTCGGCCTCTTCGTCGGGGATCTCGATCTCGAACTCTTCTTCCATCGCCATCACGAGCTCGACGATGTCGAGGGAGTCGGCGCCGAGGTCTTCGATGAACGACGACTCGAGCTTGATCTCGTCTTCGCTCACGCCGAGCTGGTCAGCGATGATCGACTTCACCTTGGCTTCGATAGTGGTGTCAGCCATTTGAAAGAACTTCCTCTCGTACTTCGGGTTGAAAAGTTGGCTGCGCGTACCACACGGTACGAGCGTGACCAACGAGCAAAACTACATGTACATCCCGCCGTTCACCTTGAGCGTTTCCCCCGTGATGTACGAGGCGGCGTCAGATGCCAGAAACGCTACGGCCGCGGCGACTTCTTCTGAATTCCCGATGCGCGACAATGGAATCGCCGTCACCATCTTCTCTTTGATCTCCGGCGTGAGTGACGCCGTCATGTCAGTGGTGATGAAGCCCGGCGTCACCGCGTTGACGCGGATGTTGCGGCTCGCGAGCTCCCGCGCGACCGACTTGGTGAGGCCGATGAGCCCCGCCTTCGATGCCGCGTAGGCCGACTGACCGCCGTTGCCCATCTCTCCGACGATCGACGAGACGTTCACGATGGCGCCGCCCTTCTGCTTCATCATCGGGCGCGAGACCGCACGCATCAGCGCGAAGGCGCCCTTGAGGTTCGTGTCGATCGTCTTGTCCCAGTCTTCGTCCTTGAAGCGCATCAGCAGGCCGTCGATGGCCACACCCGCGTTGTTCACCAGCACGTCGATGCGGCCGAGCTCCTTCACCACGCCTTCGATGGCGGTCGAGCACGCTTCGGAGTCAGCCACGTCGAAGCGGATCGCCTTCGCCTTGCCGCCCGCGTCGGTGATCGCCTTCACGGTCTCGTTCGCCGCGGCTTCGTTGCCGGCGTAGCTGAGCACCACGGTCGCGCCGCGCCTGGCGAGTTCGAGTGAAATCGCCCGGCCGATGCCGCGCGAACCGCCGGTGACCAGCGCCACCTTGTTCTCGAAGTCCTTCATTTGGCCTCCAGCGCGGCGAGCGTCTTCTCGAGGCTCTCCGGGTCTTCCACGTTCAACAGCTCGATGCCCTTCGCGATGCGCTTCACCATGCCGCACAGCGCGCGGCCAGGGCCGACCTCGACCACCTTCGTCACGCCGGCCTTCTCCATGGCCTGCACGGTCTCGATCCACCGTACGGAGCCGGTGACCTGCTTGAGCAACAATTCTTTGACCCGGCCGCCATCGGAGTTCGGCGAGGCCTCGACGTTGGAGATGACGGGCACGCACGGGTTCGCGAAATCGCCGAGCACTTCGGCGAGGCGCGGCACCACCGGCTGCATCAGCGAACAGTGGAACGGAGCGCTCACCGGCAACGGCAACACGCGCTTGGCGCCCGCGGCCTTGAGCAATTCGCTCGCGCGATTCACCGCGCCGACATGGCCCGCGATGACCGTCTGCGATGGGTCGTTGAAATTGGCGCAACTGACGACCTCGCCCTGCTCCGCCTGTTTGCAGATTTCGGCGATCTTCTCGGGGTCGAGGCCCAGCACCGCCGCCATCGTACCGACGCCGGCAGGCACGGCTTCCTGCATGAAGGTGCCGCGCGCGCGCACGGCCTTCACCGCGTCGTGCAACGACATCGACTTCGCCGCCACGAGCGCCGAATACTCACCGAGCGAGTGACCGGCGACGAACGCGGGAGGGATCGTGAAGCGCTTGCTCAACACCGCGTGCGCCGCGACGGAGACCGTGAGAATCGCCGGTTGCGTGTTCGCCGTCAGCTTGAGCGCGTCTTCAGGCCCGTCCCAGATCAGCGACGACAGCTTCTCGTGGAGCGCGTCGTCGGCCGCTTCGAAGACGGCCTTCGCCTCGGGGTACGCGTCGGCGAGGGCCTTGCCCATGCCGACTGACTGACTGCCCTGACCAGGAAAGATGAACGCGATGCTCATGGTTGTGCCCTCACCAGCGGACGACGCCGCTGCCCCAGCTCATGCCCGCGCCGATGGCCATCATCACGATGGTGTCGCCTTCCTTCAGGCGGCCGGCACGGTTTGCTTCGTCGAGCGTCATGGGGAGCGACGCCGACGACGTGTTGCCGTAGCGATCGATGTTGATCCACGCCTTGTCGATCGGGAGGCCGGTGCGTTCGAGCACCGCCTCGATGATTCGCAGGTTCGCTTGGTGCGCGATGACATGACTGACGTCACCGGCGCCGAGGTTGTTGTGCGCGAGCGCCTCTTTCACCGCGTCGGTCAGCGAACGCACCGCGAACTTGTAGACCTCGCGGCCCTGCATCGCGACGGTGTTCAACTTCGCGCGCACGCCTTCTTCATCGAGCGGCTTCGCAGAACCACCACCGGGGATGCAGAGGATGCCGGTCTGCGAACCATCGGTGTGGAGGTGCGTGGAGATGACGCCGCGCTTGTCGTCGTCAGACGGGCCGAGCACCATCGCGCCGGCCGCGTCGCCGAAGAGCACGCAGGTGTTGCGATCGCTCCAGTCGACGATGCGGGTGAGCAGCTCGACGCCGACCACCAGCGCGCGCTTCACCGAGCCGGTGGCGATGTACTGCGAGGCCACCGAGAGGCCGAAGAGCGAGCCGGCGCAGGCGGCCGAGAGGTCGAACGCGAAGCTCTTCCTGGCGCCCAGCTTGTGCTGCAGAAACGCGGCGCAGGCCGGCATCGGCAGGTCGGGCGAGATGGTGCCGACGATGATCAGATCGAGATCTTCGGGGCGGGTGTTCGCCATTTCGAGCGCGCGCACCGCGGCGCGCAACGCCATGTCTGACGTGTTCTCACCGGGCGCGGCCACGTGGCGCTGCTTGATGCCGGTGCGCTCGGTAATCCACGCGTCGGAGGTCTCGACGATCTTCGAGAGGTCGTCGTTGGTCAGCACCTTCTCGGGCGCGTAACTCCCGGTGCCGATGATGCGTGCGCGAATCACGTCGCGGCCTCTACCGAGTCAGACCCGCGCTGTCACCGCGAAGTGCATTGCACAGGTGTGAAAGCCGTGACGCACATAAGCTGACTGCATGGCCGAATTTCAGTGGAGGTTCCAACGGCGCACCGGTTCCGCGACGTTGGGAGGGACACTCGAAGTGACGCAGTCGATCGGCACGCAGTCGGCCGTGGTGCAGGACATCATCGGGTTCTACGTCGACGGGGCGATGTTGCTCGACGAGCTCATCATCGCGCACCACGCGCCGCTGGAGACGAAGCCGAAGGTGATTCGCGTCATGGCGAACATCAACGAGCCGGGGTTCAACGCGCTGGTCGATGCGCTCGCCGCGGCGAAACCGTCGGCTGATCTGCGAGCGCTCCCGCGGAAGGAGGCGCTGCAGAAACTCGGAGTCGCCGATGCGCGGAAGATCGCGATGCTGGTCGCGCCCGCCCTGGCGCTGCTCGGTGCGTTCACGGTCAGTCTGCCCGCGCTCATCTACGGGCTCGATCGCGGTGAAGATCGCATCTCTGCCGCGGAGCTGGGGACGCGCCCGCTCACCAGCCGCAACCTCGTGCTGACCGGTGAAGCAGACGTCGACAACTACACCTACGCGACCAGGACGACCAATGGCGTGAAGAA
>JBEHYH010000456.1:0-5298 GCA_048498275.1 Myxococcota bacterium
CCGCAGCCTACGACGCGAACTACCCAGTGCTCGGCACGAGCGCCGGCGCGTTGATGAAGATGCTGGAGTCGCGCTTCGGGATCGCCACGCGCATCGCCGAGGCGCCCGAGGGCAGCTCGGTGGTCCGCCGGCTCTCGCTCGAAGACAAGGTGCTCGAGCTCTCGCCGTCGCTCACCGAGCAGCCGCTCAAATTCCAGATCGCCGCGACGCTGGGCCTGCTGGTGCTCGACAAGACGCGGCTCATGGAGCGCATCGTCGGCGCGCGCACGCGTCACGCGGAGACGCCGCGGCTCATCAAGGTGAACCTCGCGAACTATTTCGCGGGCGCGCTGATGCTGCCGTACGGCGACTTCTTCAAGGAAGTGCAGCGCACGCGGTACGACATCGAGCTGCTCTCCTCGATCTTCGGGAGCACCTACGAGACCGTCGCGCATCGGGTGTGCAACCTCGCCGACCCGAAGCGCAAGGGCCTGCCGTTCCACTTCATCCGCACCGACATCGCGGGCAACATCTCGAAGCGCTACTCGGGCACCGGTTTCAAGTTCACCTCCACCGGGAGCTGCGGAAAGTGGGCGGTGCACCTGGCGTTCCTGACTCCGTCGCAATTGACGCGTCAGTACTCGGCGATGCCCGACGGCACGACGTACTTCGACTTCGCGAAGGTGCAGTTGCAGCCGATTGAAGGCCGCATCGTTCGCGGCACGGCGCATTCCATCGGCCTCGGCACGCACGCGGAGAATGCGCGGTACCTCGCGTACGGCCTGCCCACCACCGACCTGAAGCGTGACGCGGTGCCCATCGGGGTCTCGTGCCGATTCTGCGAGCGCACCGACTGCAATCAGCGCAGCGCCGCGAGCTACCGCTTCGCGTTTTCATTCGATGAGTACACGAAGAAAGACTGCTTCTTCTCTCCGCTCGTGAACTCCGATCTCACGGAGAAACAGAGAAAATGAAATACGTGTTGCCGTTGTTTCTGCTGAGCGGGTGCGTCGTCGCGTACCTCGTGCCGCAGCCCACGTTCGTCTCGCGTCACCCGTACGATCTCTTCGGCCGCGCCACGCAGGCGGTGAATGAGAACTGCGGAGGCGTGCACCTCGCCGACAAGGACGCGCAGCTCATCGTCAGCAGGTGGACCGTCTACCCGACCGACGCGGGCGTGCTGCTCTCGCAGTGTCTGGTGACGATGTTGGAAGGCGATCTCGAATCGCGCGAAGTGCGCGTGACGTTCTCGGTTCGCAAATGCGGTGCCGACGCGGGCACCGATCTCCCGACGCTCGAGCGAACCTGCCCGCACGACGATCAGGTGCCCGAAGGGCTCTACAAAGACCTCACCTCGACCGCTGACAAGATCGAGGCATTCCTCCAGTGACCGCTGGCGTTTGACTTTCGCGCACACTGTGCGCGAGATGCGTCCGTGCGTTTCTCCCTCCTGTTGTGCAGCGCGCTGATTCTCTCGTGTGGCCGCGAAGTCAGCGACAGCATCACCGTCAACCCCGACGCCGAGCTCGCGCTGACGATCACCGCCGACCCGCCGGAGGGCCCGTTCAACGGTGACGTCACCATCACCTTCACGTCGATCAAACCGGCGACGATCTACCTGAGCACCAACGGCGAAGACCCTCGCGAGACATCGAACGGTCGGCTGCAGGGTGTTTCGCCGTTCACCATCACCATCAATCAGACGACGAAGTTCCGTTACTTCGCGTCGGCGCGCGGCACGGATGGCCCGCTGCAGGAAGGTACGTGGACGCGCGCGGGCGGCCCGAAGGGCACCATCACCGGCGTGGTGGTGGTCGGCGGTTTCGCGGCCGGTCACGCGGTCGGCCTCTACAACAACACCGACTTGAAAGACCTCGGTGTGCCCACCGGGCCCGTGGAGCTCCCCTTCGAATACACCGGCCTCGAATCGGGTACGTATCAACTCAGCGCGATGTCTGATCGCAACGGCGACGGGTTGCTCTGGCCGGTGATCGACTTCGCCTCGGCGACCACCAGCATCACGTTGGATCTCAACGACCCCTACAAAGCGTCAGCCGAAAACGTGCGCATCTATCTCGCCGCGTCGGAGCCCACGCTGGGCACGCTGCGCGGGGTGATCACGCTGCCGAAGCCGCCGTTGCTCCAGAGCCTGCGTGTCTCGATTCTCGACCCGGGCGCGTTGACCGGCGGGCTCGACCCGACGTCGCTGCTGACGCAGTTGCAGAACGGCTACGGCATCGTCACCACGCAGCAGCAGACGGAATACCCGTACGTGATCACCGGCCTGCAGCCGGGTTCGATCATCCCCGCGGCTTCGCTGATCGGTTTCGCGAACGGAGGCCTCGCGGTGAACCTCCTCGCGAACCCGTTGCAGCCCGCGGTGATCCGCGCGGGGGAAGAGACGGTGCAGAACTTCGAGTACGGCCCGGTGACGGTGAGTGGAACGGTGACGCTGGGGCCGCAGAGCGCTCCGAGTGGCGGGCTGGGCTTCGGCATCGTCGCGGGCCGCGCGCTCGCGTTCGGTGACTCGTCGCAGATCATGTTGATGCCGGTGATCTTCAACGATCAGAACGGCTCGTCGGTGTCGAACTACGCGGGCACGTCGGTGCGTTCGAACGCGAGCCTGGGCTTGAAGGTCTTCACCGGCACATCGGCGCTCACCGACGCCTTCACGTGGGTGCTGTCGATCACCTCGCCTGCTGACGTGACCGTCGGCACCGGCAGCGCCGACGTCACGCAAGACATCACGAAGCCCTGATCACCCCTGCGACGCGACGATGTCATGCTCGCCGAGATCTTCGGCGTCGTTCAGCAGCGGGCCCTCGGGCAACAGCGCGAGCACGCGCGCGCGTGATCTCGCCGTCCACGAATTGCGGCGGATGAGGCTCGCCAGCACCGCCAGCACTTCACGCGTCGTCGCCAGCCCCGCGTCGACCGCCGCGAACACGTCGATGCCTTCAGCGCGGTAGAGGAACTTGTCGCGGAGATCGACCTTGAGTCTCCCCACCGGCGAGCTCAGCACCATCGAGAAGGCGTAGAGGCCGCGCATCCACCCGTCGACTTCGGCGTTGGTCGGCGCTTCACCCAGCGCCTCCAGCGACGACACCCGGAGCAATTCGTACAACCCGCGGCCGACGCCCTTCACGCTGCTCGCCTTGCGAATCTGCAGCTTGTTGCGAATCGCCGAGGTGCCGACCAGCGGGCTGCCGTGGAGATCGTTCATGAAGAACAGCGACTGCGACCACTCGATGCGATCACGCGCGGCGGCCACGAGCTCGCCCTGCTTGCGACGCGTGAGCAGCAGCTTCTCGACGAGCGGGTCCAACGACTTGGCGACGCACAGGCGCGTGAAATAGCCCGCCAGAAACGCGAGGCCCGCGTTCACGCCGACCAGCGCGCCGTTCGAAACCAGCTCGGCGGCCTTGAGCCCGAAGTGCACCGGCGCCCGGGTGGTCATCAGCACCGTGAAGTGAGGGTCGCGACCGCGCGAGAACCACGTCTCGAGGCCCCGGCCGACTCCGCCGAAGCGCGGGAGGTCTGGCAACGCGGCGCCGAAGCGCGCGTATTCGAGGTCTTCAGACAGGGCCTTCGCGAAACCAGACGGGAGGTCGTTGATGCGTGCGGCGAGACGTTCCACCGCCGTGAGGTGCGTCAGAAGTGCGGACATACGGCGGCCGCGACCATAGCGCCGATGATGCGCTGCGCCGCGGTCTTTCCTCTGGAAAGTCACGCGCTCGGTGGCCTATGGCACCGCCCATGAATTTTGCTTTCGTCTCCGCTGACGCGACCCGGGCCGCGGCGGATCTCCTGGTTCTTCCGCTCTTCGACACCGACCTCAACAACAAGAAGGCCCCGCACAAGACGCTGGCCGCCGCCGACAAGAAGACCAAAGGCGCGCTGCTGAAACTCGCGGAGTCGGAGGGCTTCAAGGCGAAGAACGAGCAGTCATTCCTCTTCCAGAGCCAGGGCAAGGTGCCCGCGGCGCGCGTGCTGCTGCTGGGCGTCGGCGATGCGAGGAATTTCACCGCCGAGACGCTGCGTCAGGCCGCCGGCCGCGCCGCGAAGACCGCGCAGCGGCTGAAGGTGAAGAACCTGTCGTTCGTGCTGCCCGCGCACGCCGAGCTCGACGCGCTCATCAAGGCGGCCGTCGAAGGGCTGGAGCTCGGCGAGTACCGGTACGATCGCTGGAAGACGCAGAAGAAAGACGTGGCTCCGAAGATCGCGAAGGTGTCGCTGTTTCTGCCTGACGGAGTGAAGAAGCAGAAGTCGCACGATCAGCTCGCGTCGCTCGCGAAGTTGATCGCCGAGTCGACCAACTGGGCGCGCGACCTGGTCAACGAGCCCGCCGGCACGATGACCCCGACGATTCTGGCGGAGCAGGCGAAGGCGATGGCGAAGGAAGCCGGCCTCAACATCTCGGTCAGCGAGCGCAAGAAGATCGAAGAGCTGAAGATGGGCATGTTCCTCGGCGTCGCGCGCGGCAGCGTCGAAGACCCGAAGCTCGTGCAGCTCTCGTACATTCCGAAGGACCCCGCGCACGCGAAGCGCCAGCCGATCTGCATCGTGGGCAAGGCGATCACGTTCGATTCGGGTGGTCTGTCGCTCAAGCCGTCTGACGGCATGCTCGACATGAAGACCGACATGGCCGGCTCGGCCGCGATGCTCGGAGCGATGAAGGTCATCGCGAAGATTGCGCCGCCCTTCCCCGTGCATGGCTTCTTCGGCGCGTGCGAGAACATGCCGTCGGGCAACGCTTACCGCCTCGGCGACGTGCTGGTTTCGCGCCTCGGCAAGACGGTGGAGATCACCAACACCGACGCCGAAGGCCGCCTCGTTCTCGGCGACATTCTCGCGTACGCGAATGAACTGAAGCCCGCCGCGATGATCGACCTCGCGACGCTGACCGGCGCGTGCATCGTGGCGCTTGGGAACAACTACACCGGCGCGTTCACCACCAGCGACGAGCTGTTCTTCGACGTGAGCGCGTCTGCGCGCACCGCCGGCGAAGAGATCTGGCGCCTGCCGTTGTCGGAGTACTTCCGCGATGTGCTCAAGAGCGAAATCGCCGACATGAAGAACGCCGGCGATCGCATGGGCGGCGCGAGCAGCGCGGCGTTGTTCCTGAAGGAATTCGTCGGCGACACGAAGTGGCTGCACCTCGACATCGCCGGCCCGTCGACCTCGAACAAGGAGCGCGGGTACTACGGCAAGGGCGCGACCGGCGCCGGCGTGCGTACGCTGGTGGAGTTCATCAACCGCCACGCGTCGAAGCTCGCGGCTGACGCGTAAAGTCCGACTCGCACCAACGAGTGGCGAGGG
>JBEHYH010000457.1:0-5277 GCA_048498275.1 Myxococcota bacterium
AGCAACACCAGCAGCCAGAGCGCTGGTGTTGCTCGCGCACGACTGGTCGCTGCTCGGTATCGGCGTGTATCCCGGCATCAATCTGCTCTTCGGCGCGGTAGATCATGTCGGCGTCGAGCCGCTCCCACCCGCGCTGCTGCGGTTGCCGCTCGGCACGAGCACGTTCCACGCGAAGCATCACACGCAGCCGAACGGCAGCTTCGGCTTCTACACGCAACTGTGGGACCGGCTGTTCGGCACGCTCGACTGACGCGCGTGGTAGAGCGGCGACGATGAGCGAATCGCGCGTACCGGGCTCCCGAGGTGTTCTGTATCTGGGTTCGCGCTGGCGCTCGGCATCACGTTGCATCTCGTCGCGAAGTTCGCGCCCGGGCCGCACCCGCTGCTGATTCAGGCGCTGTTGATGGGCTCGGTGGTCGCGTACCTGCTCGCGCTCGCGCGCGGCATGAGCATCGTCTACCGGCTGGCGGAAGCGCGCTCGAAGCAGCCGTGGGTCTTGAGAATCGGCGTCGCGCTCGTCGGCGCTGCGCTCGTGTTTCTTCGCCCGAAAGACGAAGGCAGCGGCATCGCCGCGGGCGTCTTCTCGTTCGCGCCCAGCGGCACGATGTTCCTCATCGGGGCGTCGTTGCTGGTGCCGGTGTTGTTCTACGTGTTGAGCGGGCTGCTGCTCGCGCTCACCCGGCAGGCCGGAGCGTTGCGCGTTCGCATGGTGTGGCTCGCGCTCTCGAGCGCCACGTTGTCGGTGACCGCGGCCGTCATGTTCCACGACCACATCGAAGTGAGCGGGCAGGTCTCCACCTTCACGCGCACGGCCATCGTGCTGACCGCGACGTTGCTCACGTGCACGCCGTTGGCGCTGGGGTTCGCGCGGCTCGCGTCACGGCACCTCACGGAAACGCTGGGGCGCACGCGCGACGCGCTCCGGGAGGTCGGCGGTGGAAAGCTCGACGTGCAGTTGCCGGTCGAGGGGCGCGACGAGCTCGCGGAGATGAACGCGGCGTTCAACACGATGGTGACGGGCCTCAAGGAGCGCGCGTTTCTCGAGCAGGCGTTCGGGCGCTACGCGTCGCCGGCGGTGCTCGCGGCGTTGAAGCAGGCGGGCGGGCTCACGGTGCACACCGAGCGGCGCGAAGCCACGGTGCTCTACGCCGACATCCGCGGCTTCACCGCGTGGAGCGAACAGGTCGCCCCCGAAGAGGTGATGCGCGCGTTGAATCGCTACTTCGAGCGAATCGTGCAGATCGTCGAGGCGCACGGCGGCTACGTGAACAAGTTCATCGGTGACGCCATCATGGTCATCTTCGGAGCGCCCCACGCGCAGGCCGACCACGCCGCGCAGGCGCTCGCCTGTGCGCGGGCGATGCAGGCCGCGCTGGCGCAGATGAACGCCGAGCACGCGTTCGGCGAGAGGCAGCTCGCCATCGGCATCGGCGTGAACACCGGGCCGCTCGTCGCGGGCACGCTCGGCGCTGAGCAGCGGGCGGAATACACGGTCATCGGTGACACGGTGAACGTCGCGGCCCGGCTCACGAGCAACGCGGCCGCGGGCGAGGTGCTGCTCGGCGCGCGAACCGTCGAGCTCGCCGGTGCGAAAGAGGTCGAACGCATCGAACCGTTGAAGGTGAAGGGCAAGGTCGAGCCGCTCGACGTCTTCCGCGCGAAGTAAGAACTCCGGGAGGCCCTTCGACCTCGTCGGGTTACTCCTCGATCGCTTCGATGCCTTGCGCGGCGAGCTTCGCGAGGCCATCGCGCATCTTCTGCAACTGCTCCGGCGGGTGACCTTTCCAGTCGCTCACTTCACTCACGACGCGGAGCGGAGCCTTCGTCCGATACGACTTCGTGGGGTTCCCCGGGAACTTCTTGTTCGTGAGATTCGGGTCATCCTCGAACGGCCCGGTCGGCTCCACGATGTAGATGCGCCCGCGACCTTCACCGACGGCGAGCTCCGCGCCCCAGGTCGCCGCGTCCATCGTCTCCGTCAGGTACACGTAGAGCGACTTTCGCCGCGAGCCGTAGTTCGACACGCGCCCGGCTTCGATGAGGTCACCGGGCTTCAGGTCTGCCTTCGTTCCGTGGAAGTAGGTCATCTGAACGACGACGACTCTTAGAACGACACCTGACCGCCGAGGTACCCGCCGTTGCCGGTGACCGCGAACATCGGGCGGAAGGTCACCTCGTTCGACGCGCGGTACGCCTTCTCGCCGTTGACGGTGACGGTGGTGCGCACGGCGTCGACGATGCCGATGGGCAGCATGATGAGGCTGATGAGGCCCACCGCCGACGCGCCGACCCACGCGAACGCCACGCCGGTGTCATCGCACTTGTAGTCGCTCCCGACGTAGTGACAGTCGGGCTTCGCGTTCGCCGCCGCCCAGAAGAGAAACGGAGTCGCCGCGAGCAGCACACCCGAGATGATGGCGAGCGCCGGTGAACCCTTGCGGGCCTCGACGCGCGTCACGTCGGTCACCACGTTGAGACGGAAGCGGCCCTGCCCCTGCACCTCCATCACGTGCGCGCCGGAGGTCAGCGTCAGCGAACACGGCGCGGTGCAGTGCTGCCCATCGACCGTGTACTGGAGCGAACGGCCTCCGAAGCTGACGGTGCGGTCGGCCACCGCGGGCACGTTCTGTTGCGGAGCTGCGTACTGCGGAGGCGCCACGTATTGCTGCGGCTGCATCGGCGCCGCCGGCTGCGGAGCGCGCTGTGCGTAGAGCTGCGTGAGCGCTTCACGCGCGGCGCTGCTGTACGCGTTGTCGCGGTTGGCGACGGAGCGGTCGTACTGAATCACCAGCTCGTACTGACGAATCGCCTCGGTGGTGTTGCCCGCCTGACGCGCGGCGTACGCCGCTCCGTAGGCCTGCGAGATGGCGGTGAGCCGCGCGGACAGGTCGGTGAGCTTCGCGGCGTTCGCTTCGTTGATGGCCGAGGTGACGTCGCCCTTCATGTAGATCTCCGCGATCATCGGCTCGGTCAGCGTCACGGCCGCGGGCGGTGGAGTCGGGGCCGTGACCGGCGCTGGCGTCGCCGCCGGTTGCGCGTTCGGCGTGGTGCACGCGCCCGCCACGCAGATGCGGTCGCCTTTGCAGTCGGTGTCCTTCGAGCAACCCGCGAACGCCTGCTGCGCGGTGAGGGCAACGGCGGAGACGCAGAGACTCAACAGCCAACGCTTCATCGATGACTCCAGTTCAGGGGGGCTTCGTGCCGGCGCACGTGCGCCGGAGGTCGTCGTCAGAAAGTCCGTAGCTCTTGAGCTTCGCCACCTGCGCCTCGCTGCACGCCGACGGCGCGGGCGCCGGTGCACTCGTCGGAGGAGGAGGCGGCGGCGCGCTCACGGTCGGCGGCGGCGCAACGATCTGCCCCTTCAACGCGGCAGACATCGCCGGTGTGTTCAACAGTGACGCGAGCAGCTCGTTGATCTGCTGCGACTCGTTCTTCCCGCTGAAGGTGAAGAGACACGAATGGTCGGCAGCGCTGCTCCTGGCGAGCACCACGCCTCCGACGCCGATGACGTAACCGGTGAGCGCCTTGCGGCAGACGTACTCGTCACCCGGGCTGTCTTTCCACCACTCGTTGATGACGATGACGAGGCCGGGCCGCGCTCCCGCCTGCTTCGGAGCCACCGCGCGCATCGCCACGCCCGGGTCGCGCGACGGTTCCGTCATCACGCTCTCGCCGCGGAGCTGCCACGCAGTCCAACAATACGAAGAGATTGTGTACCCGAGGCCCGTCGACAGCGGCGTCTGCGCGCCGTACTCGAAGAGCTTCTGGGGAATGCCGAAGTCAGCGCGGTTGGTACCGGTGCGCGTCGGCGGAATCTGGTTCGACAACACCATCTCGCGCGCGTCGACGACCGCGAACACCTGCGCCGGTTGTTGTGCAAACGCCGTCGAAGCGAGAACGCTCAGCGCGGCGACGACTGTTCTGAACTGCCCCCGGCCCATGGGGCGTTATTGCCAGACTGGAAGTGCTGACCGCAAGTGCCCGGTATTCTTACTGTCAGACGTTCGCGACTCACTGCACGTTGATGGTGAAACTGTCGCTCGCGAACGACTGGGCGTCGTTCACGTCCTGCACGCGCAGCGTCGCGGAGGTCAGCGTGCCGGAGAAGTTCGCGGGCACCGCGACCTCCAGGGTGATGTCGACGGAGCCGCCGCTGCCGGTGTCGACCTGCGTGGCCGACGGCGTCGCGGTCACGCTCGAGTCGCCCGCGCTGCCGGTCACGTTGAACTTCGTGTTCAGGTAGTGGCCTTCGGCGGTGAGCGTGAAGCTGCGCGTACCGGTGCCGCCCTTCGCGATGGTGAGCGACGAGCCGGTGTCGTGGTCGACGAGCTTGAAATCGCCACTCGTGCAGCCGGCGAACGCAACGACGGTGAGGAACAAGAACGAGCGCATCATGGGTGAGTCCTTTCGGGTGACGGGTTGAGTGGTGAAGCCGGTGCCGCTCCGGTGGCCGGAGCAGGCAACGACGCGTTCAAGGGCGCACGATTTGCGAGACGGCATCGTTCCCCCCGGAGTGCGTTTCAACCGACGGCGTGATTGTTCGCTGCGCACGACTCCGCGTGTTCGACTTCCTTCTGCAGCTTCTTCACGTCGCGCGCGGGCTCCAGCGCCTTGATGCAGTCGAGCATCAACGAGAGCCGGCTTGAGCGGCGGTACGAGTACATCGGGTGCTCGCTCGGGCATGCCGCCGACGCGGTCGAGCGCTCGAAGGTCGCGGTGATCAACGTCACCGCTTCACTCTTCTTTCCCTCCGCGGCGAGGGTGTACGCGCGCAGCAACGGCGCGAGCTCGTCACCGAACTCCTTCGAAATCGCCGACGCCTTCTTCAGTTGTTCGCCGGTCGGCAGCGCCGCGCAGTTCATCGACGACTCCGCGCTCATCAGCGCGCCGTTGTCGCTCCACGCGCCGAGCGTGGTCAGCGAGCTGCCGATGGGCGCCGCGACCTGCTTGCCGCCGAACACGTCGGCGTAGAAGCGCACCGCCGCGAGGTCCGCGCGACGGCCTTTCTCCTTCGTGAGCGCGGCGATGACCTTCGAGAGGTCACGCTGCTCCATCGCGGGCGGAGGCTCGGCGAACACCGAGCGGCCCACGACGGCGACCGCGAGTGCTGCGATGGCGAGGGCTCCGGCGAGCGAGCGGTTCATTCAGTCAGTTCAGCGCAGAACCCGGCACCATGACCACCACGCTTTTGGTGTCGCGGTACACGAGCGGCCCGCGCGACTGGGCGAAGTTGAACACGTGCTTGCCGCCGTCGCGCACGATGGCCATGTCGAAGCC
>JBEHYH010000458.1:0-5227 GCA_048498275.1 Myxococcota bacterium
GCTACGCAAATCCCGCGCTCGTGCCTCCGATCGACCTCGGGCTCGGGCGCACCGCCAAAGCGGTGAGCACGTCGGCGTACGATTATATGACGATTCCAACTCGATGGACTCGCTGCGCGTGGTTCGCGCGAACGGCCGCAAGGTCACGCTGATGTGGCGTGAGAACACGGTCGGCTTGAAGATCGCGCAGGTCGAGGCGTGCTTGAGCGGCTCGACGTGGTCGTTCAAGGCGCCGGGTTGCGCCTCGAGCACGCTGCCTGAAGTCACCATCGCCGGCACCGCGACCGCCGTCTCCGGGCTGGCCGCCGACTCCAACGTCATCGATTGGGCGGCCACGCAGAGCTGCACCTCGACCACCGCGCTGCACACGGTCGGTGTCGCGTACCGCGCCGGCGCGAACGCGCTCAAATACTTCACCATCAACGACGACGGCACGAGCAAGTCGGGCGAGACGGCGTTCACGCCTCCGGCCAACAGCACCGGAGAGATCGCCCCCGACGTCGGCTACTTCAAGGACGCGAGCAACGTCGACGCGTACCTCGTGAGCTTCGTCGTGCAGTTCACCTCGAGCTCCGACGTCTACTATTGGCGAAGCAACAACTCGGCGACCTACTACCGTGCCTGGAGCAGCTCGGCGGCCACCGGCTCGTCATCGATTTCGCGCACGCGCGTGAGCGCGAAGGTCGACGGCTTCCAGGTCGCGGCGCTGCGCGTATTCGAGAGCGAGACCACGTACCCGACGCAACTGATGACGCGAAACTACAGCCTCACCGGCGTGGTGACTCCGTCGAGCGCGGCCGTCGAAATTCCGGTCGGCTGCAACGCGTCTGACAGCGCGTGCAGCGCGGGCAACAAGAGCGGTCTCGCGCTCTGGTACCCGTGGGGCCGGGTCTATTACTCGGCGGCCGCCGGCAGCTCGGCGAGCTACGACAGCGTGCTGACCTGCAACTGAATGCGGCTGCTCAAGGTTGATTCGTTCGCGCCGGAGGCCACGGGCCTCCGCGCGCATTTCGATGAACGTTTCGCAGACCCGCGCCGCGCCGATGGTGGCCGCTTCGTGTGGGATCTCTGGCACGTCGACGGTCAGTACACCGCGCTGCGCACGCCGGCCTGGGAGTACTTCCCACGCAAGCTCTATGACGCGTTTCATCAGCGGCTGGTGTGGTGGGGCCGTCGCACGCTGGGCTGCCACGACGTCAGCCCTCCGTGGATGTCGTGCTACGTGAACGGCTGCGAACAGCGCCTGCACGGTGACCTGCCGCACGGCCCGCTGGCGTTCGTGTTCTCGCTCACGAAGTGGAACACGCGCAGCTTCCGCGGCGGTGAGACGCTGTTGCTCCGCGACGAGGTGTTGGACTTCTGGCGCGGCTTCGTGTCGACGCGCGCGGTGGAAGAGCCCGAAGTGCTCGAAGAAGTGCCGGCGCGTTTCAATCGCCTCGTGGTGTTCGATCCGCGAATCCCTCACGGCGTGCGGCGCGTCGACGGCTCGATGGACCCGAAGGAAGGGCGCCTCGTGATCCACGGGTGGTTCGTGCAACCGCGCCCGTTCATCGAAGGCCCGCTCAAAGAACGTGCGCTGGGTGACGCCATCACAGAGGTCACCGACGCGATTGCTCCGGCGCTCGAAGCGGGGCTGCCGCTCGCCGGGCTGCTCTCGCTGGGCTTTTCTGTCAGCGCCGATGGGCAGGTCTCGAAGGTGCGCGCGCTCGCCGACACCACACGGAGCCCGCCGGAAGCGGATCAGGAGCGGAAACAGCTCCTCCGGACAGTGCGCAAGACGTTGGAATCACATCGCTTTCCGCGCTCCCGAGCGGTGAGCCAGGTGACCCTGCCGTTGGTGTTTGAGCGCTGATTCCAGAAGCTTGCGAAGCCCGCGAGCCTCCTGTTAAGGGCCACGCACCTCGCAGCCGTACGCGAGGGAGCAGAACCAATACTCACACGCGCTTCTCCAAGCCGGTTCCCGGTCTTTTCAACATGGTGTTGAAAAGAGGGCCGGAGGTGTCTGGACGAACCAGAGCGCGTGGCGGACAACAACCGAATCGAAAGAGCAGAATCAACATGAGCGACACGCAGAACGAACAAGCGACGATGGCCCCTGCTGGTGGCATCACCATGCGCCAGATGCTGGAGGCCGGCGTTCACTTCGGTCACCAGACCAAGCGCTGGAACCCGAAGATGAAGCCGTACATCTTCGGCGCGCGTAACGGCATCTACATCATCGACCTCCAGAAGACGGTCGTGCTCGCCCGCGCGGCGCTGCGCTTCGTCTCTGACGTCACCGCGCGCGGTGGCTCGGTGCTCTTCGTCGGCACCAAGAAGCAGGCGCAGGACGTGGTTCGCGAGGAGGCTTCGCGCTCGGGTCAGTACTTCGTCACCAACCGCTGGTTGGGTGGCACGCTGACCAACTTCAAGACCATCAAGCAGGGCATCGATCGCCTCAAGAGCATCGAGACCATGGCGGAAGACGGCACCTACGCCCGCCTGCCGAAGAAGGAAGTCGCGCAGCTCGAGCGTGAGCGCGAGAAGCTCGAGAAGAACCTCGGCGGCATCAAGAACAGCTCGCGTCTCCCCGGCGCGGTGTTCGTGATCGACCCCAAGAAGGAACAGCTCGCGGTTCACGAAGCGAACCGTCTCGGCATTCCCGTCATCGGTCTGGTCGACACCAACTGCGACCCCGAAGGCATCGACTACGTGATCCCCGGCAACGACGACGCGATCCGCTCCGTGAAGCTGTTCACGGGCAAGATCGCCGACGCCGCCATCGAAGGCGCGGCCCGTTACCGTGCGTCGGGCGCCGCTGATCGCGACGCGCAGGAAGAGCGCCGCCGTCACGAAGGTGGCCGCAACTCGGGTGATGGTGAGCAGCGCCGCCGCGCGCCGCGCCGTGAAGGCCGTGGCCCCGTGGTCGAGCACAAGGGCACCGCCGCCGTCGAGCCCGCCGCCGTCGAGGGTGGCGAAGCCGCCGCTCCTGCCGCCGACGCCGCGCCCGCGCCTGCCGCCGAGTAATTAGAACCCGGCTTTCTTTTCGGAGCGCCGGCTCGTGGTTGTGCGAGTCGGCGCTTCGTTCGTTTTTTCAAACCAATTTTGAAGGAGAAGACACATGGCTGAGATCAGCGCTGCGATGGTGAAAGAGCTCCGCGAGAAGACCGGCGCGGGAATGATGGACTGCAAGAAGGCCCTGACGGAGTCGCAGGGTGACTTCGCGAAGGCCGAAGAGATCCTCCGCAAGAAGGGCGCGGCGAAGGCCGAGAAGAAGGGCGATCGCGTCGCCGCCGAAGGCCTCATCGGCCTCACGGTGACCGAAGACGCGCAGTTGGGCGTGCTCGTCGAAGTGAACGCCGAGACCGACTTCGTGGCGAAGAACGCCGAGTTCGTGAAGCTCACCGCGGGCCTCGTGAAGCACGTCGGCCAGCACAACCCGGCGCACATCGAGGCGCTGCTGGGCCAGATGTTCGAAGGCAGCAAGTCGGTCGCCGACGTCGTCACCGAGAAGATCGCCACCATCGGCGAGAAGCTCACCGTGCGCCGCTTCGCGCGTATCCAGGTCGAGGGCCAGGGCGCCGTCGGCAGCTACCTGCACTCCAACGAGAAGATCGGCGCGCTCGTCGAGATCCTCGGCAGCAACGCGGCCGACGCGAAGGCGCTGGCGAACGAGCTCGCGATGCAACTGACCGCGATGAAGCCGCAGTGGGTCACGCGCGATCAGGTCCCCGCGGAGACCATCGAGCAGGAGAAGCGCCTCTACAAGGACGAGCTCCAGAACACCTGGCGCTTCACCATCAAGGACGGCCCGGCCCGCACCGGCATCCTCCGCACCGAAGACGCCGACAAGCTGATGGTCGAGATCTCCGGCAAGCTCGAGAAGGTGCCGGTCGAGCAGATCGTCAAGCGCGAGCAGATCACCAAGCCCGAAAACATGTGGGACAAGATCATCGGCGGCAAGATGGAGAAGTTCTTCGAGAACAACTGCCTCGTCGATCAGCTCTGGGTGAAGGACGACAGCAAGAAGGTGAAGGACCTCGTCGCTGAAGCGGGCAAGAAGGTCGGCGCGACGCTGACCGTCGGCCGCGTGGCGCGCCTCGAAGTGGGCGAAGGCATCGAGAAGGTGAAGACCGACCTCGCCGCCGAAGTCGCCGCGACGCTCAAGGCGTAAGTTCTCACGCGCGTGAGAAAGATGAAGGGCGAGTGCTTCAGTGCGCTCGCCCTTCGTCGTTTTCGATGGAGAAAATTTGACCTGAACAAGAGTTCAGTTATCATCCAGTCATGTCCACCGACACTGATCTGCTCCCTGCTGAACTGCAGCGCCTGCTGCAGTTGTTCTCGACGCTGCCTGACGTACGCTTCCCCGAGCTCGACGCGTCGTCGCTGCAAGACGACGTCGCGCGCGTGAAGGACCGCTTCATCGAGGCGCAGTACATCGAAGCGCAGCTCGCCGCGGCGCAGGCCGCGCTCGAAGATGAAGGTGAAGCGCTGCTCAAGAAGGGTCACCGCCTGCTCGGCTACCTGCGCATCTACGCGGAGGCCGATGAGACGCTGCGCGAGAAGGTGAACGCCATCTCGTTGCCGAAGCTGCGCAAGCCCGCGCCGGTCGCGGCTCCGGAGCAGGGCGTGGTGCTGAACGCGGAGGCGCCGAAGAAGCGCGGCCGCCCGCGCAAGGTGCCGACGAGCGACGCGTTGTTCGCTGAATCAGCGGCTGAAGCTGCGCCCGCAGTCTGAAAGTGCGACGCGAAATCTTCGGCGCGCCGGTAGCGCTTTTGCGGTAAGCGGTTCCCCGCCATGGCGACGCAACCGAAGATCCAGGGCTACAAGCGCATCCTCTTGAAGTTGTCGGGTGAGGCGCTGATGGGTGACGAGAAGTACGGCATTCACCCCCGCACGCTGACCCGCATCGCCGACGAGGTGGTCGAGCTCACCCGAGCCGGAGTGGAGGTCGCCATCGTCATCGGTGGCGGCAACATCTTCCGCGGGGTGCAGGGCGCGACGACCGGTATGGACCGCGCGAGCGCCGACTACATGGGCATGCTCGCGACCTGCATCAACAGCCTCGCGCTTCAAGATTCGCTCGAGAAGGCCGGCGCTTCGACGCGCGTGCTCTCGGCCATCAAGATGGAGCAGATCGCCGAGCCGTACATCCGCCGGCGCGCGGTGCGGCACCTCGAGAAGGGCCGCGTCGTCATCTTCGCCGCCGGCACCGGCAACCCGTTCTTCACCACCGACACGGCGGCGT
>JBEHYH010000459.1:0-5217 GCA_048498275.1 Myxococcota bacterium
CTTGCGGATCGCCCACAGGCGCGGCACGAAGTCGTACTGCTTCGAGTCGGCCGCGGCGTTCGCGCGGTACTCGAAGACCTGCTTCTTGCCGTTGAAGCTGCCGGTGAGCGTGATGGCTCCGTCTTTGGGGGTGCGGTAGCGGCCCATGACGACGAGCTGACCGCCCTTGAAGAGATCGCCCAGGCGCTTCGGGTACACGTCGTACGCACCGAAGGCGGCGAGATCCAACGCGAGGTCTGACAGCACGGGGTTCGCGACCTTGTCGAAGAAGCCGGAGATCTTCACTTCGATGTCGCGGCCATCACGCGCGAAGTCGCTCACGCCCTGCCCTTCATCGGCGATCCGGTCGAGGAGCCGCGCGTTGAGATCTTCACCGACGCCGAAGGTGAACACACGGCTGCCCTTGTTCGCGGCCTTCGCGTGCGCGGAGATGCCGGACTCATCGGTATCGCCGACCGTCGGGTGACCGTCGGTGATGAACATCACCATGTGCGCCTTGTCGCCGCGGTTCTCGCCGTCTTTGAGCGCGCGGGTCAGCGCCTCGTCGATCGCCGTGCCTCCGATCGCCTCGAGGCTCGCGACGAAATCGACCGCCTTCTTCACGTTCGCTTCGCTCGCGGGCTGCGGCTTGTCGAAGAGCGCCTCCACGTCGGTCGAGAAGCGCACCACGTTGAACTCGTCGCGCGGGTTCAACTTCTGCACGCAGTACTTGAGCGAGTCGCGCGCCAGCTTCATGCGATCGCCCATCATCGAACCCGACGTGTCGATCACGAACGTGACGCGCTTGGCGGCGATCTCGTCGGCCTTGAGTTCGACCTTCGGCGAGATGAGCGCCATGAAATAGCCGGGCTGCTCGGGGTCGGGCCGGTGCGAGAGGAAGTTGAGACCGACGGCCTTGTCAGAAACGGTGAAGTACAGGTCGAGGTCGCGCGAGATGTCGGCGCCCGCGCCGAGCTCGAGGCCCGCGACGGCGTCGGTCTCCGACTTGCGCGAGACACCGAGCGTGTGCGTCGGCGAGTAGATGCTGCGCAGCGGCGTCTTCGACTTGATGTTGGCGGAGAACGTGAAGTCCTGGCGAACCTTGAGCTTCGGCGCGCCGCGCGTGCTGGCTCCGAGCGGGTAGTGGTACGCATAGAGCCCCGCGTTGAAGTCGAGCACCTGGCTGAAGGTCAGCTCGATGCGCTGCTCGCCATTCGCCGGCACGGGGAACACGCGCGCACGGAACGCGTCGGAGTCGACGTATTCGAGCAACCCGGGGTCCTGCAGGCGGCGAACGATGCCTTCGTAGATCTCGGTGGCCTTCTGCTTCTCGAGCACCTCACCCCTGGTCTTCTTGCCGTTGATCCACAGGTAGAAGTCCTGCAGCGCGGCGCCCTTCGGCAGCGGGAAGACGTAGTGCGCTTCGAGCTGACGATTGCTCGAGTTCACGAAGACCTGTTCGACTTTGGTGACCGCGGCTCCGTCGATGATTTCGGCCGACACGCGCTGGTACTTGATGCCCAGCGGGCCGACCGACGTGTCGGTGGGGAGCAACATGCCCTGCGCGAACGCGGGCAAAGAAAGCAGCGCAACCAGACTGAGAAGACGGTTCATGTTCCCCCAAACGTGTGAACGGACTGAAAGATCTACGGAACCTTACGCGAGCGCGGCCTGCGGGAAGAGCAGCGCGCAGAACAAGCTCCCGAGAATACTGGTGAACCCGGCGACTTCGCTGACGGTCGCATGTGGGCCGCGCGTGAAGCGTTCAGCACACAGGGTTGCGGGCACGGTGACCAGCGCGAGCGGGGGCAGGAGCGCCCCCAACCTCGGCATCGCGGGAACGTTCGCGGCGA
This sequence comes from Myxococcota bacterium, assembly GCA_048498275.1. Classification (GTDB taxonomy): domain Bacteria; phylum Myxococcota; class Myxococcia; order Myxococcales; family Myxococcaceae; genus Archangium_A. The sequence goes on from JBEHYH010000459.1 coordinate 1,833, forward strand.
GCACGAGGCTGAGTGAGAACACGATGAGCCCGCTGATGATCGACGCGGCCCAGAGTCGCTTGATGCGCAGCAGCCAGACGAGACCCATGACGATGATGGTGGGGAAGGCGACGAGTACGGCGTCGCTCCACTGCGTTGGAATCAGGAACCACAGCGTTCGCGCCGCACCGAGCGAGGTGACGAGCCAGAAGACGAGCACTGCGATCGCGCCACGCGCTGGCCATGACGTGTGACGAACACGTCGCGCGAGGAGCAACGCGAGCGCGATGGCGACGATGAGTACTGACCACGCGAGCGCGATGTTGATGCCGAGGTCGTGCGCGTTGATGCCGAGCGTGCGGCGGAGCGCTTCGGCGAGCACCGACGGCGTCCACGGTTCGAGCACGTGCGAGATGAAATAGACGGGCGCGACGTTGCCGTAGACGGAGCGGTTCTCGGCGCAGCTCGAGCCGTTGCCGATCGCGATGGATTGATCACAGGTGAACGCGCGACCGACTCCGAGCCCGCCGCCCATCGAGTGGCCGATGTAGCGAACGCGCGAGTAGCCGGTGAGCGCGTGATCAGCGCGCAACGCGGCCGACATGTTCGCCACCGCGTCTTTCGCCGGAATGTCGCCGGAGCCGCCGTGACCGAGCGCATCGATGGCGACACAGTCGACGCCATTCGCGCGCGCGGCCCAACACAACGAGAGCAACGACTCCTTGCAGGCGAACGCCCCGTGAGAAACGACGAGCAACGTGTCTGACGGTTTCTCATCGCGGAAGACGAGCGCCGCGACTCTGGCTCCATCGACATCGAGTGTTTCTGCGTGGCCGAGCTCAGCGCCATGAAGCATCAGCGCGCCACGCAATACGAGAAACAGCACGACCAGCGCGAGAATGCGCCAGTTCACGAATGGCCTCGCTCACGGCGAGTGGATGTCGGCGAGCTAAGGTCGCTGCATGCGAGTGACGTGGGCAATGGTGTTGGCGGCATGCGCGGTCTCAAACCCACGGCGTATTGAAACCAATCCCGCTCCCGAGGTCATGCGCGACGAGCGACGCGCGGCGCCACCGTCACGAAACCCGCCCGAGAAACCGCAGCGTCCGTTTCCCCGCGGAACGATTCTCTGTGACCCCCAAACGCCCTGCCCGGCCGACATGAAGTGCGTCGTCTATGAGGAGTTCGCCTCGACCGGCGACCCGCTCGACGGCGTTCCCCACTGCGAACCGAACACGCCGTGGCCGCCTGCAGACTTCGGCGGGGGATTGGACGCCGGAATGTTGCGCTGGCTCGACGAACCGTTCGACGCCGGCGTGCCCTGAAAGCGCTTCCGCTCCGCACGGGAGCGCCTACATTGCGCGCCGCTCATGGCTGCCTCCGCCCCCGCGTCGCCCTCGAAAGACAAAGACCTCGATTGGATTGCGCCGCTCGGCATTCTCGCGATCTGCGGGGTGCTCGCGTGGCGCTTCGTCGGTGAGCGGCCCTTCGCGGGCACCGCGACCTACCCGCAGGGCATGGAGAACGACAACACCGCGCAGGTGGTGCAGTTCGCGATCTCCATCGGCGCGCTCGCGGTCATCGGCTGGGGTCTGCAACTGCACTGGGAAGGCCGGCCGCACTACCGCCAGATTCTGCGCGACCGCATGCTGCTCGCGCTCGGGCTGTGCGGCTTCATCGGCTACTTCAACTTCGGCCGCCTGCACTTCGGCAACTTCGTGCACGTGTGGGACACGTACCACTACGTGATGGGCGCGAAGTACTTCCCCGAGAATGGCTACGACAAGATGTACGACTGCGCCGTGGTGGCGAACGCCGAGAACGGCCGCCGCGACGAAGTGAATCGGCAGACGTACACCGACCTCCGCACCAACGTCATCGTCACCACCGCGGAGATCATGAAGCACCCCGAGACGTGCAAGGCGAACTTCAGCCCCGCGCGCTGGGAAGAATACAAACGCGACATCGCCGCGTTCCGCGGAATGGTCGGTGAACAGCGCTGGCGCGAGATTCACCTCGACCACGGGTACAACGCGACGCCCGTCTGGACGATCGCCGGCTACGCGCTCACCAACGGCACCGGCACCATCACGCTCGACAAGCTGAAGCAGTTGAACCTGATCGACCCCATCTATCTCACGCTCACCGTGCTCATGATCTGGTGGGCCTTCGGAGCGAGGGCGTTCTCCATCGCGTCCATCGTGCTCGGGTGCCACTTCGCCAACCGGTATTACTGGACCGGCGGCGCCTTCCTCCGGCACGACTGGGTCTTCTATTTCGTCGCGTCGATCTGCCTGCTGAAGAAGAACCACCCGCTGCTCGCCGGTTCGGCGTTCGCGTACGCGACGTTGCTCCGGCTCTTCCCCGGGCTCGCGGCCGCCGGCGTCGCGGTCGCGGCGTTCGAGTACTTCCGCGTGAACAAGAAGCTCGACCCGCGCTTCCTCCGCTACGTCGCCGCCGGCGCGCTCACCACCGCGATCCTCGTCGGCGCCAGCTTCCGCTTCGGTGGCGTCGAGGTCTGGCAACGCTTCGCGCAGAACACCATCAAGCACTCCAACACGCCGCTCACCAACCACATGGGGCTGCGCACGATCCTCTCGTGGGACCCGAACTCCATCGGCATGAAGACGGTGCGGCCGGGCGGCATCGATTCATGGTGGCTGTGGAAGAAGACGCGCATCGACAACTGGCACGCGCGGCAGCCGCTGATGTGGCTCGCGTTCGCCGCCGGGCTCTATCTGGTGTGGCTCGCGATCAAGCAGACCGGCAGCGACCCGTACTTCGGCGCGGCGCTGGGCGTCGGCTTCATCATCATCGGCGCGGAGCTGACGAACTATTACTACTGCTTCCTCCTCGGCATCGCGGTGCTGCATCAGTTGAGGCGCGAGGTCGGGTTGCTGCTCACCGCGCTCTGCGCCGTCTCGCACGTGCTGAACTGGGGCCCCTTCTCGTGGATGTCGCACTGGCTCGATGAGCAATACGTGACGATGTCTGCGGCGGCGTTGCTCGCGGTGGTCGGCATCTGGTGGGTGTTCACGAAGTACGCGACCGATGCGATCGCGCCGACCGAAGAACCGGCGGTGCTGCTCGAAGACATGGCGCCCGCGAAGGCGTCGAAGAAGTCGAAGAAGAATCGATGATGACGTTCGCGCTGACTCCTGAAGAACTCGAGACGGCAGACGCCATCGTGTCGAAGCTCGGTGAATGGGTGCGATCTGAAGCGCCCAGCGCCGACGAAGAGTTGCGTCTCCGCCGGCAGACCAACCGCATCGTCGCAGTGCTTCGACAGGGCCGACTCCAATGGGCGCAGCACCAGCTGAGAATGCTACGCCGCACCCACCAGGGCGTTCGCTGGAGTTCAAACGCCGCGTTCCAGGTGTTCATCGACCTGTTGGCGCTCTGGCGG